>CALGCW010000130.1 GCA_937884385.1 uncultured Clostridia bacterium
GGCGACAAAAACTTATTACGATTTTGACGGAACAACGGGTGGTAAGGCTCCCGAAGGATACCAGTCCGTTCTCACGCGCGAGCAATGGACGAATATTATTAACTTTGTAAAGGCTGTTGACGGCAAGCTCCTTGTTTCTGCCAGCAACTGTGCGGGTGACCACAAGGATGGCGGTCCTCTTGATCTTACGCAGATCAAGAAGCTCTTTGCTCTTACGGACGAGCTTGGCGGAAAGATAGATGCTTTTGAGTTTATGAACGAGCCCAATATGCTTCAGATCTCCGGTGCGCCTATCGGCTATGATTTCCCCGACTATATTCGTGACCAAGATATCGCAAACGCTTGGGTAAGAGAGAACTACCCCGATTGTCTTATCGTTGGTCCTTGCAACACGGGTATGACCGATGACAACCCCGATGACGCTATGGCAAAGATGGGCGCAGGCATGGGCAACATGTTTAAGATGGGTACTGCTCACGATCTTCTTCGCGGCTCAAAGGTTCCTATGGACGTATACTCTTATCACTATTACAACGGTATTTCCGAAAGACTTGCAGGTATGATGGCTTCGGGTCATTGGCCCGCAGAAATGGCTCACAGCGATATGTATCTTGCGGTTGCTCCCAGCATTTGTAAGTCCAATACTGCAGTTCGCGACAGGTACGTGCCCGGCGCTGAAATGTGGGTGACGGAATCCGGTGACGCAGGCGGCGGCGGTGATACCTGGGCTTCAACTTACCTTGATGTTCTTCGTACACTTAACGAGCTTGGCTCATTCTGCACGATCACTGACGGTGTTATCTTCCACAACACACTCGCTTCCTCTGACTACGGCTTCCTTCAGCACGGCAGCTTTGATCCTCGTCCCAACTACTTTGCAGTTCTTCTTTGGACTCGTCTTATGGGCAACACAGTATATGCTTGTGAGAACCCTGCAGTGGAGGGGGCACACGTATACTGCCACAGCAGAAAGGATGGAGAGGAAGGCTATTCCTATCTTGTTATCAACAACTCTCTTACTGATGCTACGACCCTTGAGCTTCCCAAGGCTGCAAAGCTTTATGAACTTTCCGGTAATGGCGGTATGAGAAGCAAGGTAATGTGCTTGAACGGCAGACCTCTCACACTTGGTGAGAACAACGAGCTTCCTTGCCTTTGCGGTAAGGACGTTGAAGGAACTGTTTCGATAGCTCCCGGCTCTTGTGCGTTTATAGTGCTTTAATATTAAATAAAAATAACCCGACGGATTATTCCGTCGGGTTTTATTTGTTTATTTGTTTCTTTCTTCAAGGTCTTTACAGATCTGTGCGTACATTTCTTCGTCGATCTTGAATTTCTTTTGATAGAGGACAAATCCTATCAAGATACATATGAGGGGAAGGATCATCATAGATAACTTCATTATCCAGATGGCGCTGTCGGGAGTGCTGTTCATAACGTACTCTGCGTCTATGACCTTATCACCCGTAAGCCCCTGTGCGATAGCGTTTATTCCGGAGATAATGAGTGTAAAGGAAACTACGCCCTTACTTACTGCGCCACCGAACTGATTGATGAAGGGCTGAACGGCAAAGCTTGCGGCTTCATTACGCTTACCGAGCTTCCATTCGCCGTATTCTACGGCATCGGCAAGGAAGAGGAGCATAAGAAGCTGAATAAACGCCTGCGCGAAGAAAAGTCCGAGTCCTGCGATAACGATAAGCGGCATCCACTCAAAGGAGAGGAAGAAGATTATGTAAGAGATCGCAACGGCTATCATTGAGCCTGTATAGAGCTGTTTTCTTGTGAACTTCTTTCTGAAAATGGGGAAGATGGAAAGGGCTGTGAGCTGTGCAACCGCAAGCACCGCGGCGAACACCATATACAGGTCTTCGTTCTTTACTGCGTACTTGAAATAATACGTACCAAAGCCCGTTGTGGTGCAGTAGCCGATCATAAAGAGAGCCATTGATACTGCAGTGACGAGGAGCTGATCGTTCTTAAAGAGTGCGCGGAAGAGATCCTTTATAGTAGTTTTTTCCGTAGCGGCAAGGTGTGTGCGGTCTTCCTTGACGCCGAAGAGCGTAATGCTTTGGAAGATCCACATTATAGCCGCTATTATTATAGCGAAGATGAAGTATGCGTCGCGCTCGGTTTTGTCGGGGAAGAAGCCGGGAACGTTAAGGTAGATAAGAACCATTGCAAACATACCCACGTTTGCGCAAATTCTTGCAAATGCGCCAACGCCCTCACGTACCTTTTGGTCCTTGGAGATCGCGGGCATAAGTGACCAATAGGCGATATCGTTAAGCGAGAAGAAGATACTGAAGAGAAGGTAGGTGACTGCAAGAAGGATGATGTGGGACGTTTCGCTCATCTCAAAATTGTGGAACATAAGAACTGTGAGAATGCCCGTACCTATCATACCGATAAGAATCCAGGGCTTGAATTTGCCCCATCTCGTTTTGGTATTGTCGACGATAGCGCCCACGAAGGGGTCGATGACCGCGTCGAAAACGCCGAAAAGTGTGAGCATTACGCCTATGACTGCAAGACCGCCGTCAGAGAACTTTACGACGTCGGTAAGGTGAACGAGAAGGTACATACTCACGAGCGAGTAGAGCGCGTCTCTGCCGACTGTACCGAGGCCAAAGCAATATTTGTTTAGCTTTTGCTGTTTGTTCATAACTAAATCTCCTTTATTAAATACAGATTGCTGCCGTAGTCGACGAGCAATCTTATTTTATCGTTATATCCCGTGCCCTCGTATTGCATTTCGAGATTGATTCCGAAATTCAGGGCATCTCCGTAGCAGGAGTAGAATTCGTGACCGTCGGTAAGTGAAAAATTCTTATCGACCGTTCTTATTATCAAGCCGTCTGCTTTCAGCTTGACGGGAGAAATGTGGTTGATGAGTGAGCCGAAGGTCTTTATACGAAGATTCTGCTTGACGCATTCAACGGTGTATTCCTTATTTGGGTCGGCGCTCGGGACTGAGAGCCTGTCACGGTAAGGAGCTGCGCAGGTCCTTCTTTGGAAGAGCCCTGCGATTATTTCGTCTGCACGCGAGGTCTGCCAAGAGAGCTGATCGGGATTATCGACCCTTACAAACTCGAATCTGCCGTATTGGAAGGTCCTTCTGTGGGCTTTATAGAATTCGATCTGCGCCTTGACCTGTCTTAACTCATCGGGGGTGAGATCTGCAAAATCAAGCTCATAGCCGAGAACTCCAAACGTTGCGACGTTGAACCTGGTTGAGAGAGGAGTCGAGCGAAGGGTTTGAGCGTTCGGCGACATTGATACGTGCGCAGAAACGCAGGACGGCGGATAGAAGAGAAGCGTACCGCCTTGGATATCGAGTCTCTCTATTGGGTCGGTATCGTCGCTTGTCCAAATCTGCGGTGAATAGCAGAGCATACCGAGGTCAAAACGGTTTCCGCCAGAGGAGCAGCTCTCAAAAAGAATATTTGGATGGAGCTGATGGAATATCCTGTCGAGTATTTCATAAAGACCCAGTATATATCTGTGGTAGAATTCGCCTTGGTTCTGAAGCGAGGATGAATACATATCGCTGATATGGCGGTTATAATCCCACTTGACGTATTCGATATTCGCACTGTCAAGTATAGAGTGAACTGCGTTTACTATATATTCGCGTACTTCCTTACGGGTAAGGTCGAGGACCATTTGGTTTCGTCCGAGGGAGGGCGTGCGAGAGGGAACTGCGATCGCCCAATCGGAATGCGCGCGATAGAGGTCGCTATCCTGGTTTACACATTCGGGCTCGAACCAAAGACCGAATTTCATTCCTCTGTTATTTATTGCCTTGGCGAGGGATCTGAGCCCGCCGGGGAGCTTTTTGATGTTAACTACCCAGTCGCCAAGTCCTGCTTTATCGTTATTTCTTGCGCCAAACCAGCCGTCGTCAAGAACGAGCATCTCAATGCCGAGCTTCTTGGCTTTATCTGCAAGGGATATGATCTTCTGACGGTTAAAGTCGAACATCATTGCCTCCCAGTTGTTGATGACAACAGGACGGTCTGCATTCTTATGTACGCCTCTTACGATATGCTCGTTTACAAAGCGGTGCATATTCTGTGACATTCTATTAATACCCTTGGAAGAATACGTCAGCACAGCCTGCGGTGCTTCAAAGCTTTGCTTGGGGTCAAGCACCCAATTGAAGCAATGGGGATTTATGCCACTCATAACGCGGGTAGTTCCGGAAGGAGAACCCTCAACAGCAGAGTAGTGGTTGCCTGAATATATCAGATTAAAGCCGTATACATTGCCTCTGTCTAAGTCTGCCCCCTTGCCTACGAGCATAAAGGCAGGATTGTGTCGGTTTGAAGAAGCACCGACTGTTGAAGAATTCACGTATATACCCTCACTTACGGGAGTTCTGTGAACGTGCGCCTCCTTGATCCAAGAGCCGTTCAAAGTGACGATGTCGTAATAAGTTGAGGGAAGGTCAAGTGAAAAGCTCATAAGCTTATTGACCGTGATGCTTTGAGACGAATTATTGACAAGTACCGTATTGCGTACAATTACGTCTGCGTCCTCAAAGACCGTGTAGGAGAGGCGCAGATGGATATTCTGATACTTTTTATCAGCGAGGATCACAGTAAGTGTCTGCGCTTTGCCGTATGCGGTGGGAAGTGAGCTTGAAGAATACGCACTGTCGCTGATAAGGTGCGAATGGTAAACAAAGTCGCTTACATACGTGCCGTCGGGCATCACAAGCTCTATAGGAGAATGTCTGAAGTCTCCCTTTCCGTTCTCGCTGTATTCAAGCAGAACGTTATCAAGTGACACGAAGGAAGAGGTATCGTATTCCACGCTGCTTCCGAGCATTATTGTATTTTTGAGCATTACGGAGTCGTACGACTGCTTTCTGAGGTACGGTCCGTAGTGGATATTCTCAAGCTTGCCGTTCGGTGCTACTCTGAAAATATAGCTCGTGCTTCTTGTGTCAAGCTTGAATATCTGATTTTCATATTTTATCATTCGTTTATACCTCCGGGCACACTATATATGCAGCTTTCTTGCGAGTATAGCCCTTACGTTTCTGCTTATTGAGATGGCTATGAGTCCAAGCCCTATAAGTACAAGGGGGATCATCGGATAAAGCGACCAACCGTCGAAATTGAGATTGAAGGTGAGCATTATGAAGAGCTCTATGATATCCATAAACAGTCCCAGGGCGATAAAGAAGCCGCCTATTACGTACATATGTCCTTTCTTTAAGTAATAGAGCAATACGCACGTTGCGGTGACTATCAGCCCAAGATAAGTGACAACGGGAAAAGCAAAGCTTAAGAACCAATCGCCGTTCGTTGAGTAATTTATATAGTGCAGGAACAGTTCGATCAGTAAGAAGTCTACCGGGACAAAGACCGCAGGTGTGGGACGCTTGAACCAAGTTGGAAGGACTACGCATACGTATGCTATTACAAGAGAAAATGCTACATATGCAGACCAACTTATGGTGCGGTTTAAGTACAAGTCGGAATAAAGACAAACTAATATAGGGATCAAGAAGAGAGTCAATACGATTATCTGAACTGTTGCCTTACTTATCTCTCTTTTGGGGACGAAATCCTGAGGATATAGCGGGTCTACCTCGGGGCGCTCTATTTCGGGATGATATGCCTCGGTTCCGCAAAGGGGACATCTTTTTTCGGTGTCAGCAAGCTTGACGCCGCAATTAGCACAATACATCTATATTACCTCCTATCTTTGATTGCTTTGTACCGTCACCTCTACACCGAGCTTTTGAAGCTCACGGAAAAAGTAGGTCTCAAGGCGCGATTCCTTGATATCTCTTGAAAAGGTGACGTTCAATATGCCGCCGTACGTATAGGCACTGCAGTTATACGGTGCTTGAGCCTGTGGGCCTAAAATAAAGTCTATACGTTCTATGTATTTACTCATTTCGTCGGGTAGCTTTATTAGTCCGAGATTTGAAAAGCTCAGACAGGATTTTTTCTCACCGACGGAGTTAAAGATCATTTTCATAACGATATTTTTGATGAAAAGGGGAATGATGCGAACCACGGGGTTCCGTTCGTCGGCTACATTCGTTTCTATCATCTTTGCCATATTCTTTTTGGTTGCGTACGTTCCGACCTTATGATGGACTATCTTGCAGATCTCATCAAGGGAATAATCGCCGAGTCTCGGATCGAGCTCCGGTATCGTATAGAGAGCAAAATTGCGGAGCGTTTTGCTTCCGAAGATCGGACGAAGATTTATAGGTATAAGCACCTTGACGGGCTTGTACTTTTTAGGATTGTGGATGAGATCGAATTGGAAATTCAGTATAGCCTTCATTAGTACTGCGCAAAGATAAGTATTTACCGATACGCCCTGCTCGCGGGCGAGAGTCACTATTGCTTCACTTGCCATTTGGAAGTTCGTGACGTTAAGAAAGCCGTCTTCTTCGAGAGTGCCGTCTATTCGCCAAGCATTCGTATCCTTACGGGTCTCCTTGATGGGGGCGGCGTTCTTTAAAAAGCTGTCTTCTGTCTCGTAGTGCTTTGGGCGTTCCTTGCGGGAGAGAATTCCGTGCTCGCAGGGGATCTCGATATTATGCTTTAGCTCGAGATATTCGGCGACGAGTGATTTTAAGAATATCAAGCCGCCTGTGCCGTCGGTAAGGGAATGGAAGATCTCAACTGCTATTCTTTTTCTGTAAATGATAACACGGAAGGCGCAAGTTTTGAGCTCCTTTTTGCTCATATAAGCAAGAGGATAGCTGTATTCCGCAAGTATGTCGGGCGGTGTTTCAATGGGGCGCAGATAGTACCAGAAGAGCCCCTCTGAAAGTCTTGCCGCAATACTCGGAAAGCGCGGTATAGTATTTTTTACAGCTTGCTCCAAGACCTGCAGATCGACCTCCTCGTAAAGAGTTGCGGATAATCTGAAAAGATTGCTCCAATATCTGTTATGAGAGGCAGGGTATATCTTTGCGGCGTTGTCAAGCTTGAACCAATTAAAGCCTTTGTAGCCTTTCATTATTTACTTCCTTTGTTTATTTTTTCGTTTAGTTCGTTGAAAATGCTTAAGAATTCATTTTCCACCTTGGAAAACTCAATGTATTCAAACGTGGGATCTGAGGATAGGTGGGGCACATAGTCGAAGATCCTTTCGCCAAAGAGAGTTGTGAACTCGTAATAAAGGATGGCGTCGTCGATCTCAAATATTTGCTTTTTTTCCTCTTCGGTAAGGGAAGGAATCCATTTTTCGAATATCCTGCCTTGGAGGTTTTCCTCGATTTCAAGGTATTCATGCAGATGCTTTTTAACGGGGCGCGTTATATCTGCAAGATATGCTTCACTGCCATCGTGCAGCAAGCATCCGAGAATCACTCTATCGGAGTACCCGCGTGCTTGCGCCTCTTTTGCACAGTTTACGGAGTGAAGCCCAACGGAGTAAAAATGCTTGAAATGTCCGTTTGCTCTGCACAGCAGGGAAAGCGCATGCGCGATATCCTCTATATCGATATCCTCTGTCTTTGGAGTGAGGGGATAAAACTCTTTCTTTTTATACGTCAGTATATAGCTCATTTGAATCTCCGTTTCTTTGCATAGTTATACACGATAATTATATCATATACTTTTTACTTTGTAAAGTAAATTATACTTTTATTTTATTTATTTTTGCTATTGTCTATAGCAAAAAAATGTGTTATAATGATGATAATGAATATTTTGGAGGTCAAAAATGAAGGTTAAAGATAGATTTTTGAATTACGTTTCTTATCCGACTATGAGTGATGAAACGAGTGATACTGTACCGAGCTCACAAAAACAGCTCGTGCTCAGCAGGGCGATAGCAGACGAGCTTATTTCACTTGGACTTGAGGACGTTGAGCTTGACGATAAGGGTTATTTATATGCAACTCTTCCCGCGAATGTTGACAATTCAACACTCACTCTCGGACTTGTTGCGCACGTTGACACAAGTGATGCGTGTCCCGACTATCCCATAATAACAAGGACCGTTAGATATGAGGGCAAGGATATTTGCTTGAACGGGGAAAAGGGAATTTACCTTACGGAGCAAGAATATCCTTCACTTAAAAAATACGTTGGCGACGATCTGATCGTTACGGACGGGACGACCCTTCTCGGTGCTGATGACAAGGCCGGTGTTGCTGCGATCGTTTCCGCAGTTGAGAATATCAAGAACAGCGGTGCTTCTCACGGAAGGATAAGGATTTGCTTTACTCCTGACGAGGAGATAGGCAGGGGGGCGGATCATTTTGACGTTGCAAAATTTGGTGCGGATTATGCTTATACCGTTGACGGCGGTGCGCTTGGCGAGATAGAATATGAAAACTTCAATGCTGCAAGCGCAGTTGTTAGATTTAACGGTGTTTCTATTCATCCCGGTTCTGCAAAGGACAAGATGAAGAATGCTTCTCTTATGGCTATGGATTTCAACGCGCTTTTGCCCCAAGATGAAATTCCCGCTAAAACCGAGGGCTATGAGGGATTCTTCCACCTCATTGAGATGAGTGGCGAATGCGAGAGCGCGACACTTGTTTACATTATTCGTGACCACGATATTGAAAAGTTTAACGCGAAAAAGGCTCTTTTGCTTGACTGTGCCGACAGGATTAACGCGAAATACGGAGAGGGAAGCTGTGTGGCGAGTGTGAAGGATTCTTATTTCAATATGAAAGAGATAATTGACAAGCATATGTATACTATCGACCGTGCCGTTGAGGCTATGGAGCAGGTAGGTGTTAAGCCGATCATTATGCCAATTCGCGGCGGTACTGACGGTGCACGCTTGTCCTTTATGGGCTTGCCCTGTCCCAATATCTGCACGGGCGGAGAGAATTTCCACTCGCGCTTTGAATACATCTCCGTGCAGTCGCTTGAAAAGGTAGTTGAGATCGTAGAAAGATTGATAATTAATGCAACGTATGCTGAAAGGAACTGAAAATGGCTAAATTATACTTTAAATACGGAGCGATGGGCTCTTCAAAAACGGCTAACGCGCTTATTACAAAATTCAATTATGAAGAAAGAGGAATGAGGGTCTGGCTTATCAAGCCTTCTATTGATGATCGCGACGGAGCAGATATCATTCGTTCAAGAATAGGACTTGAGCAGAGAGCACAGGTTATCACACCCGAGATGGATATTTTTGAAGAGTTCAAGAGTCACGTCAGCACGCATGCGATCATTGCCGATGAATGTCAGTTCTTTACAAGTAAGCAGATCGATCAGTTAAGGCGTATCGTTGACGAGCTTGAGATACCCGTTCTTTGCTTTGGACTTCGCACCGACTTTTTGACCCACACATTTGAAGGCAGCCACCGTCTTTTTGAGGTTGCAGACTCCATTTCTGAGATCAAGACAATTTGCACCTGCGGTAAAAAGGCTGTGGTTAATGCAAGAATCGACGGAAACGGGAAGGTCGTGACCGAGGGTGGACAGATACTGCTTGGCGGCAATGATTCATACGTTGCAATGTGCCACGCTTGCTGGAAAAAGGCGACGAGAGAGCAGTAATATGGAAGTAAAGTTTTACGATTCAGTAGAAGATCATAGATTGAAATTTGCTGTAATTATAGCGAAATATAACGGTCGATGGGTTTTTTGTAAGCATAGAGAACGAAGCACTTATGAAATTCCCGGTGGACACAGGGAAGATGGCGAAGCCATATTTGATACTGCAAACCGAGAATTGATAGAGGAAACGGGCGCAAAGGAATACACGATTGCACCAGTTTGCGTTTATTCTGTGCTTGGTAAAAATGCTGTTAATGAGTCGGGCAGTGAAACATTTGGGATGCTTTTCATTGCTGAAATAACTGAATTTTACGATGAAATTCACAGTGAGATCGAGAGGATCGAGCTGTTTGACGAGATGCCTTCCGAGTTGACCTATCCCCTAATTCAGCCCCAATTAATGAATGAATATATAAAGAGAACCCAACAGAGTTGACTCTGTTGGGTTTTGCTTGTTATATATCGATCTCGATTGAGACGGGGCAGTGGTCGCTACCCATAATTTCGGTGTGGATCTTGGCTTCCTTGACCTTATCCATAATGCGGTTTGATACAACGAAATAGTCGATTCTCCAACCAACGTTCTTCGCGCGCGCTTGGAACATATAGCTCCACCAGGAGTATTCGACCTTGTCGGGGTAGAGTGTACGGAAGGTATCGGAAAATCCGCTTGAAAGAAGCTCGGTGAATTTGCCGCGCTCTTCGTCGGTAAAGCCTGCGGAAAAATGATTGGTCTTTGGATTTTTGAGGTCGATCTCCTCGTGAGCCACGTTAAGATCTCCGCAGTAGATCACAGGCTTATGCTTGTCAAGCTCGATCATATAGTTGCGCAAGGCATCCTCCCAAGACATACGGTAGTCAAGTCTGGTAAGCTCGCGCTGTGAGTTGGGGGTATAGACGTTCAAAAGATAAAAATTATCATATTCAAGCGTTATTGCGCGTCCCTCGCGGTCGTGCTCGTCGATGCCCAAGCCGTAGCGAACGGAAAGAGGCTCGTGCTTTGCGAATATCGCAGTTCCGCTGTATCCCTTTTTCTCGGCGCTATACCAATACTGATGATGATGGGGAGTTTCAAACTCCGCTTGACCGAGCTGCATTTTGGATTCTTGAATTGAAAAAAAATCTGCGTCCTCGGCGGCAAAAAAGTCACCGAAGCCTTTATTTAAAGCGGCTCTGAAGCCGTTAACGTTCCAAGATATAAATTTCATATTAATCTCCTTTAAGTTTATGGATATATTATAGCATAAATCTTTGATAAATTCAAGAAAAGTCTTTTCAAAAGTGAAAAAATATGATATAATTATCAAAATAGTGTAAATTATGGAGAGATTATGCGATTTTTAAAGCAATTTATCATACTGCTTGTGATAGTTAGTATGGTCGTTTCGTGCGAGGTGTTGCCGAGCTTGTCGGGTACCTCGGGTACTACTATTACAACCTCGACGCTCCTTCCAAGCACGGGGACGTCTTCAACGACTACAACAACAACTACTACAACTACCACTACCGTTCCGGATGAAGATATTGGACCGACGAGTGACCCATACGTTGGGGTAAGTGAAGAAGAGTTTGATGCCGATTATGAGCCTGCAACGAGCTATATGGATGCGTATTACAGAAGCTTGCACTATTTTATGTCAGGGGATATCGAAGTGCCCGATCAAGCACCCGATATTGCTGATAATCAGCCTATGGAGAACGGTCTTTATGTCAGAAATACTTCATATTTGTATTCTGAAGACGGGAACACCTATTACGTGCTTGACGGTGAGGGAAACATCGTTAACAGAGTATTCAAGGGCGGCGCATACATCACGCTTGAAGAGGTGGCGGCTTACGTTTTTGCGTTTGGCGATATTCCCGCAAATTACTCGTCAAACAAGAGGACTAAACCGACAGAGAGCCCTTGGGGCGAGTATTTAAGAGTCAATAATACGAAATTCACGGGTAATACCAGCAGATATCCTTATGAGCCCGAGCTTCCGCGCATTTCGGGCTGTGGCGGAGACCTTCAGTACTATGAGATAGATATCGGCACTACGGGCACGGACTGCGATCCGAGCTATACTGCAGAGCTGTACAATGACGGCTATTCGATTTCGCGCGGTGCTGCGAGGATCGTTTATACAAGATATGACAGGAACGGCAATCAGATAATCGAGAATGACGAGAAGTATTTATTCTATACTTACAATCATTACAATGATTTCCAGGAATACCTTAATTATGAGGGTGGATGGGGAGAGATGTTTGGAAATATTACCGGCGGCGGTACTATTTCGAGCAAATATGACTACAATCCCACTCCTTACGTACAGGTGGTAAGACGTGAGCTTTATACTTACAAAAACGAGGCTGCTCAAGACGAATATATTATTGAGCTTGCATTTATTTATTTTAATACTAAGATATACAGTATGACGGAGGGAATATGAATTTACAGGATGCTATAAAATGGCTTTATGATTGGCAATCAAAGCTCAGCGCCTATAATCACGCGATGAGTATAATCTATTATGACGGAGCTACTACGGCTCCGAAGGCTACTGCCGCGAACCGCGGTCATGCGCTTTCGGTGCTCAGTGAGGTAATGTACCATCTCACCACCTGCGAGGAAACAGTCTCAATGCTTGAATATCTTGACGCGCACAGCGACGAGCTTGAGGAAAAGGAAAAGAGAATCGTATATCTCGCTTGCAGAGATATGAAGGAAACGAAGAAGATCCCTCTTGAGGATTATATCGCTTATCAGGAGCTTCTTGTTAAGGCTGATGACGTTTGGCACACCGCCAAGGAAACGAGCGATTTTGCATTGTTTTGCCCCATTTTGACGGAAATCTTTGAGTACAACAAAAGGTTTGCAAGGTATTGCGCGCCCGAGATGCACCCCTATGATTACTGCCTTGACAAGTATGAGAAGGGGCTCACTATGGAAAAGTGCGACGAGTTCTTTGCGACACTCAAGGATAGGATCGTTCCTCTTATTAAGAGGATCGGAGAAGCAAAGCAAGTCGATGACGCGTGCATTCACGGCGATTTTGATGAGCTTTCACAGGAGAAATTTTCGCTTGAGCTTATGAAGATCATGGGAATCGATCTCGCCCGTTGCGGTCTTGGCACGACGGAGCATCCCTTTACTACAAGCATTGGCTCGCATCACGACGTAAGAATTACAACGCATTATCAAAGAGATAACGTTGCATCTTCAATGTTCAGCGTTATTCACGAGGGCGGTCACGCGCTCTATGATATGAACAGTGCTGAGGATTATGCCTATACATTCCTTGACGGTGGCGTTTCTATGGGAATACACGAGAGCCAGAGCCGCTTTTATGAAAATCTTCTTGGAAGAAGCGAAGCTTTTATCAATTATCTTTTTCCCAAGGTTTGCGAGTGCTTCCCGAAGCAAATGAGTGTATATAATGCTGATGACTTTTATCGCGCTGTAAACCTTGTGACGCCATCACTTATAAGGACTGAGGCAGACGAGGTCACTTATTGCTTACACGTAATGGTGCGCTATGAGCTTGAAAAGAGAGTTATGAGTGGTACGCTTGAAGTAAAAGATCTTGCGACGGAGTGGAATAGGCTTTACAAGGAATATCTTGGAGTTGACGTGCCGTGCGACAGGGAAGGCGTGCTTCAAGACAGCCACTGGTCCGGCGGCAGCGTTGGATATTTCCCCTCATATGCGTTGGGCTCGGCATACGGTGCACACCTGCTTGCTAAGATGCGTGAGAGCATTGACGTTGACGCGTGCCTTTCAAAAGGTGATTTTGAAACCATCAATGCGTGGAACAGGGAGCGTATCTGGAAATACGGTTGTCTTAAAAATCCCGATGAGCTTCTCGAGGCTGCACTCGGAGAAAAATTTGATCCCATATATTTTATTAATTACCTTGAAGAGAAGTATTCTAAGATATATAATTTATAAAAAGATATCCCACCTCGCTGAGGTGGGATCATTCTTTATAATATTACGATCTGGTCGTCGTCCATATTTTCCTTCGCGATCTTAAAATCAAGTGCGGGCTGCTCAAGGAGCTTTTGCTCTGCTTTGATCTTCTCGTTATTTGCGATCGTATCGATTATCTGCTTAAGATACTTTGTCATTGCGGATCTTGCGGTATAGTCGGCGGGTGCGTAGAAGGTAAGTCTGCCGTCATTAAGAAGCTTATATACCTTTTCACGGTTATCCTTTATGGGGTCGAATACACCGATGGTGTAGCCGCCGCGCTCCTTGACAAGGTGCATACAGGGAATATCGGTCGCAGAGTCGCCGATATATACGAAGTTTTCAAAGGGGATACGGCGCTCGCTTGCGGGCATACTGTCGTTTACTCTTTCATCGTGCTCCTCAAGGAATCCCTTGGAGATGCGGAAGAGGTACTGCGTTTTATTTGTGTAGTTTACTGCCTGCGCGGGCCAGATAGCAACGCCGTCTGCGTTGTAAAGGTATGATGATGCGTAGATCTTCTTGAATTCGTCGGCGATCGCACTTCCTTCGATGATCTCACGAAGTCCTGATGATATCACGTAGTGCTCAACCTCGATACCCTTACTTTCGGCATACTGATTGATGCGTGAGAACCAAGTTTTAACGCCTTCGTAGAGCTTGACCTCTGCGCCGCTTTCAATGAAATACTCGCGCTTTAAGGATTTACCCTTGAACTGCGAGTATTTGATGAGCTCATACATCCACGCGAGATTCATCTCCATGCGGTTCTGCTTTGCGAGCTCGTCGGACTCGTGCCAGAATTCACTTACGTTGACTCCGAACGAGGGAATGAGTGTAAAAGTCTGCATATCGTCGGGGGAGAGAGTTTTGTCAAAGTCATAGCATATTGCCATAATTGGCTTTCTTTTTGAATTATTCAAGGAAAAGACCTCCTAAAATACAGATTTTTGGTATATATACATATTTATCCAATTAATTATAATACATATTTTGCAAGAAAGCAAGAGCTTTTGCGAAAAATTATATAAAATATCAATAAAAATGCGATTTTTGCAAAAAAGTATTTGCTTTTCTGTTGGTTTTATAGTATAATATAATGATAAAGATATGAAAGGAAAAGATTAATGTATAACAAGATTTTAGATGCAATAAAGAAATATGACAGGATCATCATCCACAGGCATTCAAATCCCGATGGAGATGCTCTTGGCTCGCAGATCGGACTTAAGCATATATTGAAGGAGAATTTCCCCGAAAAGGAGATATATACTGTCGGTGATGCTTCAAAGCGATATGGCTTCATGGAGGACTCACAGACTGACACTATTCCCGACGAGCTTTATAGCGGTGCTCTTGCGTTCGTGCTTGACACGAGTGCTACGGCTCTTATTTCCGACGAAAGATACAAGCTTGCGGATATGATCATTAAGATGGATCACCACATCTTCAGCGAAGAATTTGCACATATTGAGCTTATAGACACGAGCTTTGAATCCTGCTGCGGTCTTATAGGTATGTTCGCAATGCAGACGGGTCTTAAGGTGACACCTCTTGCGGCAAAGTCACTTTATACCGGTATGATCACGGACTCGGGTAGATTCCGTTATGATTCCACAAGTGCGCAGACGTTTAAGGTAGCTTCATTCTTGATGGAGCAGAGGTTTTCTACAAATGATATTTATTCCAATCTCTATGCGGACGAGCTTCAGTTCATCCAGCTTCGCGCTAAATTTGTGCTTAAGATCACTCTTACAGATGCGCCAGTAGCCTATATTTACACGACTCTTGACGAGGCGAAGAGCTACAATGCAGATACATTTACTATCTCGCGCGGTATGGTCAATACTATGGGTGATATTAAGGGAATCGATATTTGGGTCAACTTTACCGAGACGGAGAACGGCGTTCTTTGCGAGCTTCGTTCAAGCAAGTACAATATCAATCCCATTGCCGTCAAATACGGCGGCGGCGGTCACGCAAAGGCAAGCGGCGCGACGATAAAGGACAGAGAAGCTGCTATGATGATGCTTAACGATCTTATTGCTCTTACAAGATAAGAAAGGAACGTATATGACAAATTTTGAAGCAAAAAAACAGATACTTGATAAGATAAAGGAATATGACAGAATTATTATCTTCCGCCATTTCCGACCCGACGGTGATGCTGTAGGCTCGACAAAGGGTCTTCGCGAGATCCTTCGTCTTACGTATCCCGAAAAGGAGATATTGCTCCTCAACTCGGATTATTCCGATTACATTGCTTTCTTAGGCGGGGAGGATGAGCCCATTGCCGACGAGCTTTATGCAGAGGCTCTTGGTATCGTGCTTGACACGGGTACTGAGGACCGCATTTCCAACAAGAAATACTCGCTTTGTAAGGAGATTATCAAGATAGATCACCACATCGTGGACAAGCATTACGGAGATCATCATTGGGTGGTCCCCGAAAAGTCCTCTACCTGTGAGATGATCGCTGAATTTTATGATACCTTTAAGGATGAGCTTAAAATAGATTCTACAGCCGCAACTTACATTTACTGCGGTATGGTGACCGACAGCGGACGCTTCCGTTATCGCGATGTTTCCGGTGATACGCTTCGTTATGCGGGTCTTATGCTCGATCAGGGAGTTAACACCGATCTTCTTTATGCAAATCTTTATTTGAAGGAATTCAATGAGTTCAAATTTGAATCCTATACTCACGAAAAGATGCAGATAACGGAGAACGGTCTCGTTTATCTCTACGTTGACAAGGATATGCAGGAAAAGTTCAGCCTTACGAACGAGCAGGCGAGTGCGTCAGTCAGCTTTATGGATTCAATTCGCGGTTCTATCATCTGGATCGCATTTATCGACAATGCGGACGGAAGCATCAGAGTTCGTTTGCGTTCGCGCTTCGTTCCCGTTAATCCGCTTGCAGAAAAGTATCGCGGCGGCGGTCACGAATGTGCTTGCGGAGCTACTCTTTATTCAAAAGAGGAGATGGAGCGCTTTATTGCGGATGCAGATGCGCTTATCAAGGAATACAAGGAGAATAACGAGGGTTGGTTATGAGATTTCTTATAGTTAACGATGACGGAATTGCCTCTGAGGGCATCAAGCTTCTTGCAAAATGGGCTCAAAAGCGCGGTGAGGTGACCGTAGTTGCTCCAAAGGTCGAGCAAAGCGGCAAGAGTCACGCTATTGACTTTATCAATCCCATTGAGATAAAAAGAGTCGACTTTTTAGATGGCGTCGAGGCTTGGTCGATGGAATCCACACCTGCTGACTGTGTAAGATTTGCAACTGTTGGACTTCACAGAAAGTACGATCTCGTTTTCTCGGGCATAAATAAGGGAGTTAACATGAGTGGCGATATCATCTATTCCGGTACGATGGGCGCGATATTTGAAGCGGGAAATCAGCGTCACAGGGGTGTTGCTTTTTCTACGACTCCCGAAAATCTTGAGGGCGCTGCGGAATACCTTGATATGGCTTTTGACTTTATCGTGAATAACGGTCTTTTTGAATATGCTGATCTATATAACGTCAATATTCCCGAGCAGGTTAAGGGAATAAAGATCACCAAGCAGGGAGATGCGTTTTACTCGGATGCTTTTTACAAAATCGATGAAGACACCTATACTCAGCACGGAGAAATGATTTACGATACTTGTCCCGAGGACAAGGAACGCGATACCATCGCTTTTGCTGACGGATTTATCTCAATTACGCCTATGACGAAGGAGAGAACCGATCTTGTTGCGTTTGAAATGCTTAGAAAGATGATATTCTAATTTTTAATAATGAAAAGCAGGGAATTATCCCTGCTTTTTTGATTAAAAACCCACACCCCGAAGGGTGTGGGAAAACAGAATATAGAAATTATTCTGCGAGTTTGTAAACTACGAATGTAGAAGGATACTTTTCAGGATCTGCTGCTGTTGTGGTTTTGTAGCCACGGAACTTGTAGTACTGAGAATCAGTATTGAAAGCAAGTACTACAGTATCAGAGCCTGTTCCTGCAAAAGTAACTGTACCATCTTCATTGAATGTCCAGTTCCAGCTATAAGATGTACCTGTCTTAAGGCCGTTGTTGTTGCCGCCCTTAGGACCAACAAATACGCCGTTAGCATCCTTAAGTGTTACGGAAGAACCATCAACTGTAAGTGTCCATGTAGAGCATGTAGCGAGATCGGAGGATGTTCTTGTGATCCATGTGCCGTCTACTACGCCAAGACCGTGCTCACCGCCAGCAACGAGTACGTATGTACCGGATATGAACTGAGAAGCATCAGTAACTTGAACGAAATCACCTGATGTAGCGGGAGGAGTTACTTCGCCGCCTTCGTTGCCGCCTTCTTCGCCACCTTCAGGAAGAACGATAGAGTCGAGAGTGCAGTTCATCATCTCGTATGTGCCACCGAAGTTCTTAAGAGTTGTAGCAGTTACTGTGATTGTAGCTCCAACTACAAATCTGCTATCTACCAATTTGTAGCAGTAAACGGGTTTATTTTCAAAGCCTTCAACTACGATTGTGGGGTTATTCCAGTTATCAAGAGATGTGATCTTACCTGTGAGTGTGAAAGAACCTTCGAGAGAGGAACCATCAGCAAGTCCGTAAAGAGCGTTAAGAACTTCTTCGGGAGTTGCGGGTGTAGAAGGTGTTTCGCCGCCGCCTTCACCGGGCTGATCAGGTGTTTCGCCGCCTGTTGTGTTGTCATCATCCTCAACGGGAGCGTCAGATACGAACTCTATTGTGGAAAGAGCACCGGGGAACTGAGAAACGCCTACCTTAACAAGGTTGTCACCAGTGATGTACTTGATATCGCTAAGAGCCATTGTAGTATTAGCGTATCCACCACGGTCACGGTCACCAAAGTAGTATTTAATGCCATCGATGTCGCAAACAAATACCTTTGCTTCATCATTCCATGTCCAAGCCTTGGGCTCATCAGCAAATCTGATGTTCTTGTAATTACCATTGAGGTAACCCTCAAGATACTTGTCGCCAACCTGGAGGCTATATGTGCCAGCAGCTTCGTCCAATACTGCTACGATTACTTCAACAGCATTTTCAAGCTTATCTGTTGTCATAAGAGCGCCCTTATCATTAAGTTCGCCATTGAAATACAAGGGTTTTCCGTTAGCAGGAGTTGTATCCATTACGATAATGAAGGAACCTGCACCGGGAGCTGTAATAGGAGCAGAAGAATATGCGGCAGGAGCCAATGTTCCAAAGAAACCGGGGAACTGAGAAACGCCTACCTTAACAAGGTTGTCACCAGTGATGTACTTGATATCGCTAAGAGCCATTGTAGTATTAGCGTATCCACCACGGTCACGGTCACCAAAGTAGTATTTAATGCCATCGATGTCGCAAACAAATACCTTTGCTTCATCATTCCATGTCCAAGCCTTGGGCTCATCAGCAAATCTGATGTTCTTGTAATTACCATTGAGGTAACCCTCAAGATACTTGTCGCCAACCTGGAGGCTATATGTGCCAGCAGCTTCGTCCAATACTGCTACGATTACTTCAACAGCATTTTCAAGCTTATCTGTTGTCATAAGAGCGCCCTTATCATTAAGTTCGCCATTGAAATACAATACCTTACCGTTTGCAGGTGAAGTATTCATTGCAATCTTAAATGTTCCAACTACGGGAGCAGAAATGGGTTTGTGAACGTAAGGCATCTTGCTTGCAGCAGCAACCTTAATTTCATAAGTCTTTGTTGCAGTTGCATCACCGGAAGTAAATGTTGCAGTAAGCTTAAGAGTTACTTCTTCATCGCCAAGAGCGATTACAAGCTTACCGTCTTCGCCGATTGTGAAGTTTTCATTGTCAACTGTCCAAGAAATAACTACATCTTTAACAAGGTTGCCAATTACGGGAAGGGAAATAGTTGAGTTTTCAGAAACTTTGTCAATAATAACGAGGTTTTCAGATTCAAGTGCTACCTTTTCTTCAGGACTTCTTTCGGGTTCTACCAAGTTGGTGAAAGGAGTTGCAGAAGCAGGAACAAGATAGAAGCTACCGTTGTATACGTTTACAAGAGCAGTGATATCAGTTGTCCAACCGAAGTGAGCGCCGTGCTCATTCTTGATAGCATCTACTTCTTCAGTGGGAAGACCGCAAGAAAGAGAAAGTCTGATGTAAGACTGAAGATCGTTAAGAGAGAAGTAATAATAGTAATTATTAGCTGAACCGTCAGCATTGTTATCATTTCCGCCGATTACAACGTTCTTGATTGTAACGATGCATCCAAGGTAATCAGTAATAGAAGCATCGGAAGCATTTTTAGCAGCGAGGAACTTATCGGTGATATCGATAACTGTGGGCTGCTTAATTGTTTCGTCGATGATCTCTACAACAGCATTTTTGATTTCATGTGTTCCGTTGTATATTGCCTTTGTACCAGATACGATAACTGTCATACCGGTCTTAACACCAAGTTTATTAACAAGATCTTCCTGGTTAAGCATGCTATAAACATAGTAACCGCCCTTGCCTTCCAAGTCTTGAACGAAGATCTCGTTATAGCAATTCTTGTTTTCTGTCTTGGAGTGAGCAACGGTAACAATACCTGTAATTGTTACGAAGTCACCGTCTTTAGCTGCGATATAATCCTCAAAAGATGTGGGATTAACTGCAGGAACCTTAAGCTTGAAGGAAACAGTAGCCTGTGTTCCATCGGGAGCTGTGATAAGAGCTGTAAGAGTGTAGTGGATGTCGGGTTCACCAATTTCAGGTCTTTCAGGAACCTTGACAGTTGAAGTTGTTTCAGCGGTCAAAGTATCATTTTCACCGGGAACATAATCAACAACCTGAACTGCTTCGTTGTCTGTTGACCAAGCGATTCTGTATTCACCGTCCTTAAGGGGAAGAACCTTAGTAACGTTGAAATCTGTGATTGTATTGGGAACGGGTGTTTCTTTTGTGGGTACGAGAGCAGGATAATAGTCGATAACTGCGCCTTTGGCATTATCCATATCGTACGTGGGTTCCTGGTTATCCCAAGGGAAATTGAACTCACAAGCAGTGAGTGCCACGATGGAAAGAATCAAGATGAGTACAAGACTTAAAATTCTTTTCATAATAACTCCTTTTTTAGATAAAAATGTTTTTATTTTACAACAACATCATTAATATTAATCAATTTGATCTGATAATTTCCGTTGTAGTAAGCTACTAAGCCCTTTACGTCAATCGTCTTACCGTCAAAGTAATCAGCGGTGATAAGGTTACCTTGCTCATCTCTGAGAACGATGGTTCTGATCGTAATTTCATAACCGTCTGCCTGGCAGGTAAGTGTCATAGCACCTGCGCTTTCACCCTCACGGGTCGTCCAAACATCAGTTACCTTAAGATCCTTCATTTCGATTGCTGTATTGAGCGCGAGCTCTGCATAAGAGAATTCTTTAAGAACCTCTTCTCCCTCATCATCGGTAATGATAACTTCAAGCTTACCGTTGCAGAACTCTTCGGGAGTAGTCAATGAGTAGACGATATCATGACCTGTATCGAGAACCTCGATGTATTTGGACTTATCAGATGCAAAAGCACTGTATTTCAAGTCTGAAATCTGATACGTTCCGCCGCCTTCCCAGTATTGAACTGTTCCGACGATCTTCATAAGGTTTCCTATAACAAGCTGATCCATACCGTTGAAGTTAAATCCGTAGTAAGCACCAATTGCGTGATACATACCGGTCTCTTCACAGTATGACTGAAGATAGATGCTGCCATCAAATTCTCTTGTGATGACGGCTTCAAATACAACCTTTTTACCGTTGTACTTAGCGGGATTAGTAGCGAGCTCCTTTAAGTCAACAGGGATAGCTTCACCCAAGTAGAAATCGGGGTCAACATCGTTTGAATGTACGTAAAGCTTATGAGCTCTTGCCTGCATAAAGGCATCGAAGCAATAAGTTCCGTAAGCATTATCCGTTCCCTTGGACTTAGCAAGACCAAGCTGGAGCAATTCGAGATTGAGCAAGCTATAATCGGACATTTCAGCCGTTTTATACCAAACCCAAACCATATATCTTGAACCTGTAGAGTCAGGATTCCAAGTATTGTTATCACTCTCTACAATAATGGAGATAGCGTTAGTAAGCTTTTCCTTAGTATAGGCGGAAGCTTTCTTTCCCCATTTTTCAATTTGTCCCGTTGATTCGGGAGTATCCACACCAAGATATCTGGCTTTGAGAATCTTAGAGCCGCCAATCTCGGTTTGGAGATTAAAGTGTGTTGTATCTCCGTCAATATGCATATGGAGAGTAACTTCCTGCTTAACTCTGTTAGAGTTAGGATTATACTTTACTTGAGATACGTAATCGACCCACTCAGGGGGCTGTTGTTCGCCCCCGGTAGTGGTAAAAATATCTTCACAAGAAGTAAAACAAGAAGCAAGAATACATAGAAGAAGAACAACGCTAAATATTCTTAAACTTGTTTTCATAAAATTATAACTTAAACTTTATAGTTTAATTTGTGATTAAAGATTAAAGCTGGTTTTCGCACTCGTTGATAGCATTCTTGAATGCTTCGTCGATAAGCTTTTCGATTGTGCCGGCATTCTTGTGAGTTGTATAGTTTTCCATACAGTACTTCATAAGAGCACCAACCTGGTCACGAGCTGTGGAAGAACCGCTGAATGCGGGAGAAGTGTAGTAGTACTTTTCCTGAGCCAAGCAAACCTTCATAGAAAGGTAAGCGATATTGTCGCCGCCATTAGCATTGTCAAGCTTTGATTTGAAGGTGGGAACTTCTGTTACGGACTTAAGAACGGGTACGTAACCGGAAGCATTAGCAAATTCAGCCTGAAGCTCAACATCAGTTGTGAGGAATCTCATAAGAAGCCAAGCTGCGATGTTTTCCTGTGTATTGCCTGTGTCAAGCAATACGAGAGAGGGACCCTGAGAGATAACCTTGGGGTTATTCTTATCAACCTGAGGAATAGATGTGATTCCTACTTCGAAAGGATAAGCGCCGTCAACCTTTTCGGGTCTCTGGTGTGTAGCACCTGCAGAAGAGCCGATGGACATATAGGACTTAGGCTGTGAGGGATCCTGGTTTACGAAAAGGCTTGATGTATAACCACCGTTAAGCTCCTGAGTTGTCATAAGACCTTCGGAGTGCCATCTTGCAAATCTTTCAACGAAAGCTCTGTTTGTTTCGTTATCAAAGATGTAATGATCGCCGGTAGCAGATGTGTAACCGGACTTGTACTGTTCAGTCATTGTGATGAACCAGTTAGCTTCGGAGTCATAGCCGAGGGGGATGCAGTTGGGATCAATTGCCTTGATCTGCTTGCATACATCTTCCATCTCATCCCAAGTTGTGGGAACTGTAAGTCCGTGCTCGTTGAAGAAATCTACGTTGTAGTAAAGAACCTCAGTGGACTTGGAGAAGGGGAGTGTGTACATAAAGCCGTCACCGAACTGTCTACCTTCATTGTAGAAGCCTTCGATGAAGTCTGCCTTCTGAGCATCAGTAAGACCGTACTCAGGGTGGTCGATGAACTGGTCAAGAGTGATAACCTTACCGGATCTGTTGTACATAGCAACGTGGTCAGGGTAGCAGTAAGCAAGATTGGGATGAGCGCCTACTGTAAGCTCAGTCTTGATGGTGTCACGAACTGTGTCGTAGCTACCGGGCTGTTCATGAACAACTGTGATGTTGGGGTACATCTCCATGAATCTCTCAATAGCAGCGTCAGCTACGGGAGCAAGAGTTGTAGTACCCATTGTGCTGTAGAATGTGATTTCTACTTCTGCATTGGGGTCAAAAGTAGCTTCACCAAGCTGCCAACCGGGTGTTTCTTTTCCTCCACAAGAGGAGAGAGCACACAAGCTGATTGCCATAGCGAGAACAAGGAGAAGAGAAAAAATTCTTTTCATTGGTTTTGTCCGTCCTTTCGAAAATATAAAATATTTATTATTGCCAATTGGCTAATAACCGTATAATTATTATCCCTTAATACCGCTTCTGGATACACCCTTCATGATATACTTTCTAAAGAAAAGGAATACCATAAAGAGGGGTATAGAAACCATAGCTACTGCAGCCATCTGAAGGGGATAGTTTATCATTCCGTCGTAACCGTCGATGGTATAGTCGCCTCCGCGGATACCATTGGTAACGAGCAAGTAATCCTTATCCTTGATAACGAGGTTGGGCCATACGTAAGTATTCCAAGCACCCATCATCTTAAGAATGGTGATAGAGATAATAGTTGGAAGTGCGAGAGGAATCATAACCTTCCAAAGATACTTAAAGTCACTTACACCGTCGACCTTAGCAGCCAGGTAAAGCTCATTGGGAATCTGTAGGAAGTTTTGCTTCAGCAAGTATATATAGAAAGTACTTACAAGGAAGGGAACGATGAGGATAGTGAAGCCCCACTTATCAGTATTACCCCAACCAAAGTTGAAGGTCGTCTGATAGTTTGTGATCGTGAAAAGCTCACCGGGGATCATCATTGTTGCAAGGAGACCTGCAAAGAGCGCGTCTCTGCCTTTAAACTCAAGTCTTGCAAAAGCAAAAGCTGAAAGGATTGTGATAATGAGAGAAAGAAGAGTGGAGACTATACCTACAAAAACGGTGTTTCCAAAAACCTTCTCAAGGTTAGCTCGTTGCAATGCAACAGCATAGTTATCAAAATGTATAACCTCGGGCCAAAGTGTAGGAACTGCTCGGTTATACTCCTGCCAGCTTTTAAGTGATGAAATGATCATCCAATAAAAGGGGAACAGAACGATTATTGCCATCAAGAAAAGGAATGCATAAACTGCGATATAGCCAAGAACCTTCATAACCTTAGCGGTTTTGTTGACCTGACCCATATCCTTTTCTTTCATAACGTGAAGAGCAGTATCGCGATTGGTGGCAACGTTATTGATATTATTACTCATTTCAGTTACCTCCATTAATAATATGTGGTCTTTTTACTGATGCTAAGGTTAATCATCGTTATAACGAAGATGATAGCGAACAGTATCAGAGCCGCTGCGGAAGCTACACCAGTATTACTGTTAGTAATCGAAGTGTAGATAAGACCTACCATAGTGTTCAATTCACCGGTACGGGCCATAGCATCATCGAAAATACCAACAACGCTTGAATATTCCTTGAAACCACCGATAAAGCCGGTAATCACAACGTATGTGATCATAGGAGAAAGAAGCGGGACTGTAATTCTGAAAAATGTACGAACCTTGCCTGTACCGTCAACCTTTGCTGCATCGTAGTACTGCTTATTTACACTCTGCAACGCACCAAGGAGAATAAGAATCTTGAAGGGAAGAGCGTTCCAAATGATGTAAATAATTACAACTAACAATTTGGTTTCATAAGTAGAACCTGCATTGATCCAGTTTATCGGGTCGCCACCAAACATCATAATGATATTGTTAATGATACCGTACGTGGAAATCACGGGGTTTTCAGCGGCGGTAGTTCCTACAATATTAAACATAGCTGCAAATACCATACCGATTGCGAGCGAGTTGGTTACGTATGGAAGGAAATAAATTGTTTGCAAAAATCTTTGAAAGGGTTTAATAGAGTTAAGACATACGGAAATAACGAGGGCGAGGAATGTGGAAATCAAAACTGTTGGAATACAGAGTATAAGAGTGTTTTGCAAAGCGCTCCAAAACTTTCCGTAGTTCAAAACTCTTTCGAAGTTTCCAAGACCAAGGGGGAAGCCCCATCTACCAAGTCTTATAGCGTCCATTTCATTGTAACCCTCCTGAAAGGCCATCAACGATGTGTTGAGAATGGGCCACACAGTAAAGATCGCAAGTAAAATGAGAGCAGGAGCAAGATAGAGCCATGCTTTCCATTGTTGTTTGCTATCTACCATAATTTGTTCTCCTTAAAAACGAATTCTTTCCTCGGTATCCTTGTTGAAGATGAATACCTTATGAGATTTAAGAGAATAGCTGATAGTAGCTGAAGCTATATCAATATTTGCATCGGAGTTGATGATGGATCTGACAACGGGATTCTGAGAGTTAGCGTGTCTTGATACTACGCTTACGTCACGGCCCATAACTTCAACGTTAGAGAGGTTACAAACGAAAGGACCGTTAGGATCAAGATTGAATCCCTCGGGACGGATGCCAACAGTAACATCTTGATCGTCAACACCGGGAACGTCAAGAACTGCAACACCGCCGATATGGAGCTTGCCGCCCTTAACCTGACCGTCAAATACGTTGATGGGAGGAGTACCAAGGAATTTTGCAACGAAGAGATTCGCGGGATCGTCATATACGTCCTGGGGTTTGCCTACCTGCTGAACAACACCAAGCTTCATTACTACGATGAAGTCGGAGATGCTCATTGCTTCTTCCTGGTCGTGTGTTACGAAAATTGTCGTGATGCCTGTTTCCATCTGGATTCTCTTGATCTCTTCACGCGTCTGAAGTCTGAGACGTGCGTCAAGGTTTGAAAGAGGCTCGTCAAGAAGGAGAACACGGGGCATTTTAACAAGAGCACGCGCGATAGCTACACGCTGCTGCTGACCGCCGGAAAGCTCGCTGGGCTTTCTGTCCATAAGCTCGTCGATCTGAACAAGTCTTGCTGCCTCATATGCTCTTTCAAGCATATTTTCTTTTGTGAGCTTGTCTGCTCCCTTAAGGTTCTGAAGAGGGAACAAGATGTTCTGCTTTACGGTCATATGAGGGTAAAGCGCATAGTTCTGGAATACCAAGCCAACGCCACGTTTCTCTGTGGGAAGCTCAGTAACGTCTTCTTCACCGAAGAAGATCTTTCCGGAAGAGGGTTTCTGCAAACCACTGATCATGTAGAGGGTCGTACTTTTTCCGCATCCCGAGGGACCAAGCAAGCCGATAAGCTTACCGTCGGGGATTTCGAAAGTAAAGTTATTTACCGCTACAACATCTTCATTAACCTTTTTCTTATCGCGGTTAGGGAAGATTTTTGTGAGGTTTTGTAATGCAACTTTCATATAATCTCCATTTCTTATATAAAAAATTTTTGAGAACTAAGCTGGGCGAATTAATACTTCGCATTTTTTGCATCCTCGTTGTGGATGCGGAGCTGATACTCCTGCTTTGCTTCGGGAGAGTCAAAGATCATTTGACTTGCAAAATCAACGGTCACGGTAGAAGATATTACGTCGTGAATCATTGAATTTGTTTTGGTGAAAATCATAAGTCCGATTTCGAATAAAAGAATTAATACTACAACTCCAAGTGTGACTATGCTTCCTACTCCAAAGAATGCCATCAGCAAAATAATAACAGGTATCATAATCTCAATGGTGTATTTACCGAGTATGGCGCGAACGAACATCATTACGTGATTGACCCTAACGCCGTCAATTCGCATAACAGCTATGGAGAATATCTTCTTTCCAATAGTTTGTCCGTTTTTGAGCCAAAGCGGAACAATAAATTCGAGAATCAAAACGGAAAAGAGAATACTTAGTGAAATCATCATTATCGTTAAGCTTATAATCATCATATAAGTACTTGCGATTTCCTCGTCTGCATTAATTTCTTTAATACAAGATTCAATAGTATTTCTTACCTCTTCGGGAAACTTGTTTCTTTCTTCCTCGGTGAGCGCGGCATATTTATCGATATCAATTTCATATTCTTTGGTGATTTCAGGTATGCCGTAGGATTTTTCGATCTCTGCCATCTGAGATGATAATCTTTCTGAATAATTATCATATCCGGTAATCGCAGAGAACATCCACATAAATCCTGTTATAAAAATTACAAGTAATATGAAATCGATCAAAAAGGCCATGAACCTTTTCATCACGCTAGCTTTTTGCAAATCGTAAATCATTATCAAAATCCTTCATTAATATTATATAAGTAAAAATGAAAAGTTAAAATTGACATAGTTATAAATGTTAATATTACCCTACATACATAATAGCACAAACTTCTTCAAAAAACAACCCTTTTTTTCTTAATATTATAGTAAAAATTAATTTTTCGTCATTTTGACAAAAAAGAGAATAAAAAACAAAGTGTTAAAGACAATTATTACAATTATGGTATTAACAAAACAATATATTTAGTTATAATTTTGGCATATATACAAGAAAAAACGCAACAGAAATAATACTGTTGCGTTTTTGTGCAATATTACTCGTCGGAGTCTTCTTCCTCAAGGGGAAGCTCTTCGGGACGAAGAACGACCTCGATCTCGTGTGACATTATATCGTCAGCCTTCGTGACTGTTACTGTAAGTCTGTCATAATCAAATGAGAAGCCGACCTCGGGTATGCTCTCTGCGTGCTCGTTTACCCAACCGTTTACGGTAGTGGAATCGCTTTCTTCGTCATTATCAATTTCAAAGAATGTGAAGAATTCGTCAAGTGAAACGGTGGAGAGAACTCTGTATTTATCGTCGCCTATTGATTTGATGGGCTCAATAGCTTCGTCAAGCTCATCCCAGATCTCGCCAACGAGCTCTTCAATGATGTCTTCCATACTTACTACGCCGGATGTAACACCGTATTCGTTGACAACGATTGCGATATGATTATGTGTTTCCTGCATTTCCTTGAGCAATGCATCAAGGTGCATGGTTTCGGGTACGTATTTGGGGGAGAACATTGCATCGTCAAGCTTGAAGCCTTTATTTGTATGCTTAAGCAGATATTCACGTGCGTAAAGGACGCCCGTAATCTTATCAAGGCTTTCGGAATAGACGGGAATACGTGAGTAGCCCTCCTCATCGATGAGTGCGAGCAGGTCGGACTCTGAAATATCCTCTGGAATTGCAATGATCGAGCTTCGCTGAGTCATAACGTCAGCGGCAGTAAGGTTGTCGAGCTTAAAGACGTTCTTAATGTACTCGACATCGTCCTCGTCAAGTCCACCTTCGTCTGCGCCTGCGTCAAGCATAGTCACGATATCCTCCTCGGAAACGATCTCCTCCTTTTCTTCGGGATCAATGCCGAAAAGCTTAAGGACTGCATTCGTGGAGACGGTGAGGAACCAGATAACAGGCTTCAAAATATGTGTAAACACGGAAACTACTCCGCAGAACGCCTTCGCTACCTTCTCCTTGTTCTTCATTGCCACTCTCTTGGGAACGAGCTCACCAAGAACGAGTGTAAAGTAAGAAAGTATCAAGGTGACGAGGATGACGGAAACTGCCTTGATAGCCTCGGCGGTAGAGCCCGAAAATCCAAATTGTGTATTGAGCGCGCCTGCGAGCAGATCGCCGAAGCTATCAGCCGCGAAAGCGGAGCCCAAGAATCCCGCAAGGGTTATACCGACCTGAATGGTGGATAAGAACTTTGTGGGGTCGTCAATGATCTTTACAAGCTTTGCTGCTTTCTTGTCACCGTCGTCTGCAAGAGCCTTTATCTTCTGGCTGTTGAGTGAGATGACTGCGATCTCAGTTGCGGCAAAGAACGCATTGATCGCTATAAGTATGATCTGTAATAATAATTGTCTAAATATTGTAGACATAAATCCTCCAAAAATAAAAATTCAAATGTTTTTCTTGATAAAAGTCAGTTGTTCGAGTGCAATTACGTCAGCACTTCAGCGGTAAATGCACTGAGAGGCTCGGGAACGAGCAACATCTGAATATTTTTGAAGTATTGTCGTTAAAGAACCGAGTTACAGGGCAACTTCGGGGTAATGGGTCCACGGTTGTAAACTCCTTTCATAAAAATTCAACATACAGTATAGCATACATTTTGTCAAATTTCAATAGTTTTTAGCTAAATTTCAAGATATTATTTATTTTATATGAAAATAAACCAAATTTATTGACTAAACGGATGAATTGTGATAAAATGAATCTAATTATTTTTGAAGGGAACAGATTTATGCTTTCAAATGAAGTTATAAGAACTTATGAGGACATTTTAGTTGAGGAGCTGCAGGTAGCGATGGGCTGTACCGAGCCTATAGCAATAGCGTATGCAGCAGCTATCGCTCGCGATGCGCTTGACGGAGCTTTACCCGAGAGCATTACCGTTCGTCTTAGCGGAAATATTATCAAAAACGTAAAAAGCGTTATCGTGCCTTCGACGGGTGGCATGCACGGGATAGAGAGTGCGGTTGCTGCAGGCGTTATTTCCGGAAGGTACGATCTTAAGCTTGAGCTTTTGTCAATTCTCGGTGAGCAGGATATTGAAAGCATCAAGGATTTTAAGGAGAATAATGCAATTATTCTTGAAGAGCTTGAGAGCCCCTGCAATTTCGATCTTTTTATCAAGGCGTTTGCTAACGGGGACAAGGTGAAGGTGAGGATTTCCGATTACCATACGAACGTCGTGCTCGTCAGCAAAAACGGGCAGGATATCACAGAGTGCTACAGAAATGAAAAGAGTGAGATGGGCAAGAGCCTTAAGAAGGCGGACAGAAGCTTACTGAACGTAAAGGATATAGTTGAGTTCGCGGAAAACGCTGATCTTACACGTATCAAGCCCCATCTTCTTCGACAGATAGAAATGAATATGGCGATATCTGATGAAGGCTTGACTAAGGACTATGGCGCAACGATAGGAAAGATACTATATAAGAACGGAAGCGCTCCGCTTAAGGATAGGATAAAGGGAAGTGCGGCGGCAGGAAGCGATGCGCGCATGAGTGGCTGTGAGCTGCCCGTGTGCATTATTTCGGGAAGCGGAAACCAGGGAATAACTGCATCCGTCCCTATTGCCGTATATGCAAGTGAGCTTGGGATCGATGAGGAAACAATGCTTCGCGCGTTGATCGTAAGTGATCTCGTGACGATCCATCAAAAGACCGGCATCGGTACTCTTTCCGCATACTGCGGAGCTATCAGCGCAGGTGTTGGCGCAGGCGCGGGTATTTGCTATCTTCAGGGTGGAAGATACCGTGAGATCGCGCATACCCTTGTTAATGCGGTTGCCATACTGTCGGGTACTATCTGCGACGGTGCAAAGGCATCCTGTGCGGCAAAGATCGCCATGGCGGTCGAGGCAGGCCTTATCGGATGTGAGATGGCAAATGCAGATAAGCAGTTCTACGGCGGCGACGGCATAGTGACGAAGGGTGTTGAGAACACGATCAAAAACGTTGGCTTGCTTGCGCGTGACGGTATGAGCACTACTGACAAGGAAATAATTAAAATCATGTTGAAAAACTAAAAGCAACGGATAGTTGCACTCTTGCAACCCGGAGTATATTGCTTTTTCGGCATACATCGTATATAATTCAGTTAAACAATTTTCAAATAAAGGAGAAAACCATGAAAAACTTTACTTTTACAAACAAGGTGAGATTTGACTCCTGCGGATACGACGTATATGAATACGATCATATAAGCGGAGCGAAGCTCATTTATATTGATTCGGGCACGGAGGAAAAATCCTTCTGTGCGGCATTTAAGACGATTCCCGACGATTCAACCGGTGTTTTCCATATTCTTGAGCATTCTGTTCTTGACGGTTCGAAGAATTATCCTATGAATTCGCCCTTCCTTTTTATGCTTAAGAACTCGATGAACACGTTTCTTAACGCTATGACATTCCAGGGAAAGACGATGTATCCCTGCGCTTCCTGCAATCCCGACGATTTTGAGAACCTTATGAAGGTTTATCTTGACGCGGTATTCAATCCCATTCTTGCGGAAGGTACCTTCCTGCGTGAGGGCTGGCACATTGAAAAGGCAGAGAACGGCTATGATATCAAGGGCGTCGTATATAACGAGATGCAGGGTGCTACCGCTTCGATCCAGCGTCAGCTTTACGGCGCTATGACCGCGGATCTTTATCCCGATACCTACCAGAAGTACAACAGCGGCGGCGAGCCGAGCGTTATTCCTTCTCTTACTTACGAGAATTATCTTGCGGCATACAGAAAGTATTACAGCACCGCTAACTGCGTTTTGTTCCTTCGCGGAAATATGGATCTTGACAGATATACAGACATTATTGATAGCTGGCTTGCCGGTGCTTCACAGGAGAGAAGTGATATAAGACACACCGTTCAGGGACCTAATCACAGAGTTTGTGAGCACGAATATGCCATCTCTCCCTCCGAGGATACGAAGGGCAAAACTAACATCATATATTCATATAACATAGGCATGTATAACGATGCGGAAAGACAGCTTGCGGCAGGTCTTCTTGCAAATTATCTTATGGAAAACAGCTCCTCTCCGCTTAAGAGCGCTCTTGTCACAAGCGGACTTATGCAGGATGCTGATATTTACGATTCGACCGACGATATACAGACCTCATGGGGTTTTGCGGCATACAACACGGAGAAGGAGCACAGAGACGCTATCAAAAAGATCATCGACGATACTATCCATAGTATTATTGATAATGGTATCGATAAAGATATTATGCTTGCGCAGATCTCTTCAACTCGCTTTAAGATGAAGGAGCAGAGAAATGCTGTGACGGGTCTTTGCATCTATGATTTCATTCAGATCGCAAACAACTCCTTCTATAACGTTCCTCTCAACACTTATTTTGAGATAGATGAAGCCTTTGCAAAATTTGAGCGCGAGCTTGAGAGAGGTTATTTTGAAAACCTTCTTCGTGAGATATTCTTTGAAAACGATATTACTGCTGTTTCAGTTCTCGTTCCCGTTCAAAGAGAGTCAAGCGCGGCACATATTGCGACAGTAGAAAAGTATACTGCTGACCTCTCTGAGGAATACAAGGCTGAGGCTCACAGAAGATTTGTTGAGGGAACGAAGCTTGCTATGGAGCGCGATACACCCGAGGTTATTGCAAAAATGCCCACGCTCTCGCTTGACAAGCTTACAAAAGAGCTTCCCAAAAAGGAATTCCACGCAGACGGAAAAGTGCTTTTCACACCTGCAGAAACAAACGGTGTTGCTTATTATCGCTTCTATTTCTCACTTGCGGGTCTCAGTGCTGACGAGATAATGACACTTGAGCTTATTTCACGCTCTCTTGGCGACTTTGCAACTCCTGCGCACACTCCGAGCGAGCTTTCAAATATGCTCAACAGATATGCGGGTAAGTGGAAGTTCTCAATAACTACGCTCTCTCCCTCGATGGATAAGGCGGATCCCTATCTCGTAGTCAGCGTTGCTTGTCTTGAAGAGAATGCTGCGAAGGCACTTTCGATAATCAGTGAGATCATTACAAAGACGGTCTATGATGAAGAAACTGCTAAAACCGTTCTTGCACGTGAGCTTAACAATACAAGAATGCAGTTTATGGGTAACGGCGTGGGACTTGCTATCAACACAAGTGAATCCCTTATTTCCGCAAGCGGCTATTACAGCGTGCTTACCGGTGGATATCCTTTGTTTGTAAAGATTGGTGAATATGCAAAAGCACCCGAGTCCTTCTGTACAGATGCCAAGGCGCTTCTTTCAAGAATATTTAGCAGCGGCAATCTCAGCTATATCGGTCTTACGGGCAAGAAGGAGCTTCTTGACAGGGTGCTTGATCTCCCCGAAGGAGAGAAGCTTGAGGGGGCTACCCTTACAAATCCCAACACAAAGAAGGTCGCTTATGCGATCCCCGCGGGTATAAGCTTCAACGTTCGTTCGCTTGACGTAAGTGATATTCTTCCTTACAGCGGCAAGCATATTGCGCTTTCAAACCTTCTTTCTCTCGGATACCTGTGGCACAATATCCGTGAGGTCGGCGGTGCATACGGAACGGGTCTTCGCTTTGCAAGACGCGGTTCAATGAATATTTATTCATACCGTGACCCCAAGGTTAAAGAAACGTATGAGCTTTATGACAATATTGCAAGTTATCTTGCTACTAACGAATTTACCGACGGCGAGATACTTGGCTGTATCATAAGCACACTTGCTGATTTTGTTAACCCGAAATCTATGGAGCAAGAGGGAATTGAAAACGAGATCGGTTATCTTGCAGGTTATACCTACGATGAAAAAGCCCGCCATATGGCAGAGGTGCTTTCCTTCAGCAGAGAAGACATCAAGGCTTTCATCCCTGTTTTTGAAGCCTTCAAGAACAGCATTGCGGAGTGCTCTGTAGGAAACGGAAATGCGCAGGCTGAATACGGCAGATTTGATGAGATAATTAATCTTTAATAAATGAAAAGAACGGCGAGTGATCGCCGTTCTGTTTTTTATTTGAGATTTTGTTTGATCCATTTATCCGCAAGGTCGACCCACACGTGTGACGGGTGCGGTGAATCCTCGGGTATTTCGTGGCAGGTCTCGTGTGTTGCAAGCGCGAGGCCGTGATTCCCCTCGGGGAACAAAACAAGCTCGTTCTTGATGTTGCACTTTGAGAGAGCTGAAGCGAGGTTCTTTGAGTTCTGAACGGGAACTGCAGGATCGGTCTCGGTATGCCAGATGAATGCAGGGGGAGTATCACCGTCGACGTGGAGATCGAGCGAAAACAGGTCAAGTAGCTCTTTAGTGGGTTCGTTTGTGCCGCAGAAATTATGAAGTGTGCCGAGATGTGTCTCGCAGGTTGCTGTGACAACGGGATAGCAGAGGATCATACCGTCAGGGCGGGAATTCTTGGGGAGCAGGGTTCCGCTTGAAAGCGCAAGATGTCCGCCTGCGGAAAAGCCGACTATGATAACTCTGTCGGGGCGAATATTGTATTTTTTCGCGTTGTCTCTTATATGCTTTATTGCGATTTGTACTTCGTGTAAAGGTTTGAGCTCCTTTGCCATTATGCCAACCGAATATTTGAGCACGAACACGTTGTATCCGCGTGCCAAGAACTGAAGAGCGACCGGTTCGCTCTCGCGGTTTGAGGTCCATTCGTATCCGCCGCCCGGGCAAATTAGTATGGCGCGTCTCGGATCGTTATTCATCTCGGGTGGATTATCCTGAATATAGGTTATAAGATGTGCATTTTCATCTTGCGGGAATATATAAAGCTTTTCAATAGTCATTTTTTATCACCTCGAGATTATTATACCATTTTTTATCGTTTTGTCAATAACGTGTGAATAGAATCGTATCAATCGTGAAAACTAATAACACTGATGAACAAAGGAGTGTATTATGAACAATTCTCACAGAAATAAAAACGCAGAGTTTTTGCAGGATATTTATTCAAACGTCAAAATGGGTTCGGATTCGATCATTAATCTATTGCCGAAGATCAAGGATGACGATATGAAGACGATGATGACCTCACAGCTCAATCAGTATGAAAAATATGCCCAGAACGTTAAGGATAAGCTCGTCGCACAGGGCATTCAGCCAAAGGAAGTAAACCCTGTGTCAAAGCTTGGAGCAAAGATTGGTATGGAAATGAAGTCCATGCAGGACAGCACGACGAGCCATATGGCGGAGATGATGGTGCAGGGCTCAACTATGGACGTGACGGATCTTTTGCAGAAGGTGAGGGCTTACGAGAGCTACCCTGAGTGCAGGGATTCGGTCAGGTTGGCAAAGGAGATAGTCGATTTTGAAGAAAGAAATATCGAAAAGATGAAGAAGTTTCTTTAAAATAGTATCAATATTTTAAGTTTGTTATTGACACGCGTCTCAAAATGTTATATAATATTTATAACAATTTTTATTTAGGAGAAACGATATGAAGGTAACAAAAGAAACAATTATCGGCGATATTCTTGACTTCAACCCCGAAACTGCACAGTTCTTTTTCGAGATCGGTATGCACTGTCTCGGTTGCCCCGCATCCCGCGGAGAGAGCATAGCGGACGCTTGCGCAGTTCACGGTACTGATGCAGACAAGCTTGTAGACAAGATCAACGCATTTCTTGGAAATTAACAAAAAGAGCCTTATATAAGGCTCTTTTTGCTCTTGGAGATATTATGGAAAATACAAAGATAAACGATAGACTCCTTACCGCAGTTGAGTTCGTAAGATGCGGAAAGCGGTTTTGTGACGTTGGTACCGATCACGCGTATTTGCCGATCTATCTGATCGGGAAAGGATTGATCGATAGTGCAATTGCCGCTGACATCAACAAAGGCCCGCTTGACAAGGCGAGGGAGAACGTAAATAAATACGGCTTGAGCGGGCAAGTTGAGCTTGTGCTGTGTGACGGATTATCAAAAATCGCGCCCGACGCAGTTGACGATATTGCTATTTTCGGTATGGGCGGTGAGCTTATAGTGAAGATAATCAGCGAAGCACCTTGGCTTAAAAGCAAGGGTAAAAGGCTCATACTCCAGCCTATGACGCACCCCGAAAAGCTTAGAGAGCATCTCGCCTCAAATGGCTTTAAGGTGATCGGTGAGGCACTTTCTTTTGACAGAGAAAAGATTTATCAGACCGTTTGTGCCGAATATGACGGCGTTGTGCGCAGTTATGATGACTTCGTTCTCCAATACGGCGCTTTCAATCTTGAAAAAGACGGAGAGCTGCTTCGCAGACTTATGAAAAGCGACAGAAACAAGCTTCTCAGAAGGATAGAGGGCAAGCGCGCGGGAAATGAGGACTCTTCGACAGAGGTTGCACTACTTGAAAAAATAGAAGAATACATAGCGAGGTAAAATATATGACTATTAACGAGCTTAGCAGATATATGAATGAAAGGATACCAAGGTATCTTTCCAGCACGTGGGACAATGACGGTCTTATGTGCTGCCCTGACGGTGAGAGGGAGGTAAAAAAGGCACTTTTTTGTATGGACGTGACCCCCGATGCCATTGAGCGTGCTATAGACGGTGGCTTTGATGTGATCATTTCCCACCATCCGCTTATTTTTAAAGGTGTTTCGGGAGATCTCGGGATACCCGCAAGGATCATAAGGCTTATCAAAAACGATATTTCGGTTATGTCCTACCACACGCGCTTTGATGCGGTGGATGGCGGTGTAAACGATGCGCTTGCTGAGCTTTTTGAGCTTTCTGAAGTCGAAAAGATCGAATGCGAGGGAATTGAGCTTATGAGAGTCGGCACGCTTCCCGAAGAGCTTGAGCTCGAGCATTTTGCGGCGGTAGTTTGCGCAAAGCTTGGCTGTGAGCATCTTAACTATGCCTCAAGCAGCGGTAAGGTCAAGAGACTTGCCGTAGTCGGAGGTGGCGGCGGAAGCTATATACGCGAAGCGGCGGCAAGCGGTGCTGATACGTATCTTTCGGGCGAGCTTGGATATCACAATATGACTGATTGTAAGGATAGCGGAGTAAATCTTATAGAGGCGGGGCATTATTTTACGGAGAGGATTGCTCTTTATAATCTCTCTCGCTTCGTTCTTGAGGCTGATCCTTCGATCGAGTGCGAATTTCTTGATACTGACACGATAATACATATTTGAGGAGGTTATTATGACATACGTTGCGGCTAATCTTTACGGAAGAATGGATAAGTATGAAAAGCTTATCAAGAAAATAAATCTCAAGGAGAGCGACACCCTCTATATTCTTGGAAATATCGTTGACCACGGCGATGACTCGGTTGCTCTTGTCAACGAGCTTAGTGCTCAGTACAACGTATTTACAGTACTTGGTGAGCACGATTACAAGGCATATCTTTTGCTTTCTGAATTTGACAGGATAATTCGCGAGGGAGGAGCACCCTCTGCGAGCTTTTCAAGGGATATGATCGCTTGGGCACAGGATGGCGGTCAGGCTACGCTTGAGGCGTTCAAGAGTGCTGACGCTGACTCGAAGGAGGGATTTCTTGATTATTTGTCAGATCTGCCCGTATTTGAAGAGGTGACACTTAAAAACGGTAAGGAATTTGTCCTTACCTGCAGAGGTATTGCGGACTTTGACAAGAAAACGGATCTTTATGATTACGAGCTTGATGCTTTTATGAACGGTTATCTTGATATAGATGCAGAGTACTACGGCGACAAGACTATGGTAGTCGGATATCTTGATTATGAGCACACACCCGCAGGAAGAGCAGGGAAAATAAATGCAAAGGGTACGAATATTGCCCTTGCTTGCGATATGAGCGAAAGTGACGAGGTAGTGTGCATCTGCCTTGAGACTAATGACGAGTATTATGTTTGATATAAAGAAGAACGATCTTGTTGAGCTCGATATAACGGATATCAATAATCTTGGCGCGGGCGTCTCCCATCTTCCCGACGGAAGAGTGGTCTTTATCCGCGGTGCGGTCACGGGTGACAAGGTAGTTGCGAAAATAATAAAGCTCACTTCAAGCTTTGCCGTTGCAAGGCTTGAAGAGATACTTGCCCCATCGGAATACAGATGCAAGGAAGCCTTTTGCAATGCAAGCGAGAGCTGTGGCGGCTGCGTTTACCGACACATAAGCTATGATCACGAAAAAGAGATAAAAAAGAGCTACGTTGAGCACGCATTTATTAAAGTGGGATTGCCGAACGTCAAGGTCAATAATGTGCACAGTGTTGAAAAGACAGGAGCGTACAGAAACAAGGCGCAATATCCCTTTGCGATGACTAAGCAGGGGATCACCGCAGGCTTTTACGCTACAAAAACGCATAACGTAGTGCCTGCGTTCGATTGTGCGCTTCAGCCTCGCATTTTCGGCGAGATATTGAGCGATGTGTGCAATTTTGCAAATGAGTACAAGCTTACGGTATACAATGAGGAAAGCGGAAAGGGGCTTCTTCGTCATTTGTATCTCAGATACGGAGAGGGAACGGGGGAGATCATGCTCTGCCTTGTCCTTAACGGAGATAAGATACCTCAAGAGAGGGAATTCGTTGAATTCTTTACGGAGCAATATAATTGTATAAAGAGCATACAGATCAACATTAATACGAAAAATACCAACGTAGTTTTGGGTGATAAATACAGGACCCTTTACGGGGAGAGATACATAGAGGACGTGCTTTGCGGAGTGAGATTTCGCATAACTCCCGAGTCCTTTTATCAGGTCAATCACGACGGTGCAGAGCTTCTTTACGGACTTGCAAAAGAGAAGGCCGTTGCCGGCTTTGACGGCAAGCTCTCACTTGTTGATATGTATTGCGGAACGGGAACCATCGGTCTTTCGATGGCTGACTCCGTAAACGAGCTTGTAGGTGTTGAGATAGTCGAGGGTGCTGTGGAATGCGCCAAGGCAAACGCAATGCTGAACGGCTTTGAAAATGCAAAATTCTATGCCGGTGATGCAAAGGATATTGAGGCGTTATTTGCTTCTGTTGAAGCACAGCACGGCATACTGAACCCCGACGTTGTTATACTTGACCCGCCGAGAAAGGGTTGCACGCCCGAAGTGATTGAATTCCTTGCCAAAAGAAATATTGACCGCGTGGTTTACGTTTCTTGTGACCCCGATACACTTGCAAGAGATTGCAAGATGTTTTCGGAATTGGGATATCTTATAGGTGAAGTCGATCCTGTGGATATGTTCCCAAAGACAGGGCATGTTGAAAGTGTCGTTTGTCTGATGAGAAAGGAGCTTTTATGAAAGAAATTGCTTTTGGCGGTTTGAACTTCTCCATTTCAAATTCTTATAGAACTATGAAATCACGCATTAAGAACTGTTCATGCGTATCATTATTTGGAGAATTTTCTGCAAAGGTCTTGGTCTATAAAAGCTTTTTGGGAGCGGAAATAGAATTCGAAATAGATAAATGGGATGATTCGACTCTTTCTAGAATTGATGACATTTTAACAGGCGAATACGGCGAGCCCGCTTACATAGCAAAAGGCGAGATAAAGGTTTGGAAAGGGAAATACTTTTATATCGTTCACGGCATGGATGAGAAGCATTACCAAGTGGACGTTCATATCGTAAAGATATGTTTCAGCAGACCGTATCTTTTCATGTTAGATTATGAAAAATACCGCGAGTATGTCGTCATTTTTAGCAAGGTAAGCGAAAAATTTGGACTGCGGTGGACTAGTAATTTAAGCGTCCTTGACAGACGAATGGCTGTCTTGATGGACTCCGAAGCCTATAGCTATTACTTTTATTTTAGCAAAGGCAAATTTACATTTTACTCAAGCGAGAAGAAAAAAGAATCTGTGGGTGTTCGTTTGGTTCCGTCTTGGAGCATCAAGGGTAAATATAAAACAATTCAAGATTTACACAATCAATTGGTTTCCTTCTTTGATTATCTCAAAGAATATGATTTAAGCCTAAAAGGGGATTAAGTGAGACTTTAAGGTATTACCCCCAATTTTGCTGAAAGTGCCGTTTGTCTTACAAGGAGGTAAAATCAAGATGAATAAAATGATTTCTGAAGGGAAATGGATTAGAAGATTTGACTTTGATTCACATTGGAGTTTTCTTATAGATACGGATAAGTTTATTATTAGTATCACGGGCGGAAGTATCGTTATCTCGGATAAGAAAACCGGTGCTAAGCTTAATCAAATTAAAGGATACAATTATTTGTATACCGGAGATGTAAAACCTGATGAAACTGAACTGTTTGCCTTGGAAAACGGCAAGCATTTCTACATTGTTTCCTTAGTAGATTTTAAACAAAAGTTGAAAGTTACGCTTCCACGTTTTTATGAAGCTATAGATGTGTATGGCAGTTTTTCGGACGACGGAGAATTTTTATACGTGCCTGTGCATAGATGGGGAAAGAACGGCTACGAATACTGTCTTTGTGAATATGAAGCAAAGTCTTACTCGTTGGTGAGCATGAAAAGAATTCCATATTCGCAAGTAGCGCATTGGATATATAACGGACTTCTTAACTAAAAGTCCTTTCCAACCGAAAAATATTCTTTTGTGAGTTATAATATATCTAAGAATGAGGAAATTACTATGTACGATATTCAAAGCAGATGGACGCTTGAGGGCAATGTTTTGAGATATTATGGCTTGAGAAATCATCCCAATATGTTCAAAAATACTGTGAAACTTACCGCAGATCAAAAAAAGATAATTCAAAAGATGCCGTATGATCTGACAGACGACGAGATCAAAACATTGAAAAATCTTGTAGGCACGCAGGTCGTCAAGGCAGAAAGCAAAAGAGTAATTCCTTCCCGCTTGGATGATGCAAGATTCTGCACAAGTTGTATAGCAAATGATTTTATGATTCCCGGTATCGAATTTGATGAAGACGGCAGGTGTCCGATATGTCAAAGCGCGGAGAAGACGAAAGATCTCAAAAGCATCGTTCCGATCATGAATACTTTTCCAAAATCAAAGAAGTCGCGATTTGACGTTGCTGTGTTCTACACGGGCGGAAAGGATTCGACCTACTTACTGTACTATTTGTCCAAGGTCTTAAAGCTTCGTGTCCTGGCGCTTACTTGGGAAATTCCATATATGTCAGAATGCGCGAGCAAGAGCATTGAGAACGCAAAGCAATCGCTTGATTCGGTTGAATTTATAACCCGAAGAATTGCAAATGACGATTTAAAGAAAATTTATAAAAAGCTATATTCTTTGAGTGAGAATACCTGCGCTTGCCCCTCTTTAGCTTACGTTTTATTTTACCCCGAGCTTGTTGCAAACAAAGTTCCGTATTTTGTAGCGGGGAATGAGCCTGCGCAATTGCTTGGCTTATACTTTAATCATATGGCACCTCAAATTGCTTATACGTTCCCGAATAATAAAGCGCTCAATTTCTTTTTGAATCTTGGTAGGGTATTAACCCTGCACCCTCCGCTTAAAAAGGGGCAATTTCATACCCTTGCCACTATGAAGCAGCTTGCATACGGTGATAGTAAGATAAAGAATTTAGCGGGTTATTCTAATCAACTCGTCTATAACGTTTGTGAGGCGATCAAAGAAGTTCCAAATATTCTGAATCCCTTGAAAAAAGCCATTCGTGCTTCGTCTTGGACGGGAAATATCCCCGCATTCGTACAGGTTGATTTTGATGAGACCTGCGGTGGTGTATATGAATGGAGAAAAATAAAGGATACTATCGTTCGTGAATGCGGTTGGGTAGCCCCCGAGATGACGGACAAAGGATTACATACAAGCTGTAAGATCGAAAAATGTAAGGAGCATTCGCAATTTGCGAGGTTTTATTATATGAGAAGCACGATGATTCCGTTCAGCGCACTTGAAATGGCGATCGCGAGCAGAAGCAACAATCTGACAAGAGAGGAAGCGTTGGCAGAGATCAAATCTTCGCTTGGCTTTTCGCTTGACGAAATTCCTGAATGTGCGATTATGAGGGAGTATTTTGAGTCATGAATGCGGTTGCTTATTATTCCAATACGGGACAGAGCAGGATCATTGCAAAGTATTTAGCCGATCAATCCTCATTTTCGCTTATAGATATTGAGTCGGAATGCGCGAAAGAATATAAAAGTCTTGTTCTCGTCTTCCCGGTGTACTGCCAAAATATTCCCGATGCCGTAAAGAGCTTTTTAAAGAATATTTCGGCAGATAATTTAACGGTCGTTGCCACATACGGAAAAATGTGCTGTGGGAACGTATTATACGAAATTCAACAGTGCTATCAAAAGAACATCGTTGCGGCGGCATATATACCGACTAAGCATTCCTACATAGAAAATGATCATTCTTTCTGTGATTTTGACAGATTAAAGCCCATCGTTGATAAAATTAAAGAGCCTTCATACATACAGCTTCCAAAGCTTTATAAAAATCCTTTTGCGAACGTCTCACCGAGACTTAGAAGCCGTCTTGGACTCACGATTCAAAAAAGCGATAAATGCATTGGTTGTGATCTTTGCGGCGAGCATTGCTCGTTGGGGGCTATAAAACGAGGTAAAACAAACAGTAAATGTATGAGGTGCCTAAGATGTGTTAAATCTTGCCCGCATAAAGCGTTAAAGATCAAGCTAAGTTTACCTCTGAAGCTATATTTAAGAAAGAAAAAAACAAATAAAGTTATTATTTACGTTTAAAAGATAAAAGTAGTACTATGACGCATTTAGATTATTTGAATAAGAATTATCCCACGAGAAAGAGTGAGGAAGAAAAAGAGAAATTTAGGAAATATATAGTTGAAATGCTCTCGGATAAGGGGATCGAGGCTCGCGTGGAGCATACCCGTGACGGAAAGAACAAAAACGTGGTGGTTGGCGATCCGACATCTGCGAAGGCGGTATTTACGGCTCACTATGACACACCCGCGCGCTCGCTGTTTCCCAATATTATGATACCTAAAAACAGGTTCGTATTTTGGGCTTATCAGTTCGTGCCAGTGATATTTTTGCTTGTCGTGTCGCTTGCGCTTTCATATCTTATAGGTATGGTATGGCTTAAGGATGACAGGGCATATATGCTTTCATTTTTGGTTATTTATTACGGAGTTTTTTTCTTGATGATGAAAGCGTTTAAGAACCCTAATAATTATAACGACAATACTTCGGGCGTTGCTACGGTTTTGACAATTATTGATAATCTTTCGCCCGATGAGCTTGAGGGTGTTGCGTTTATTCTTTTTGACAACGAGGAAAAGGGCAAAAAGGGCTCGGCTGCTTATTACATGGATAACAAGGATAAAATGAATGATCAGTTCCTTGTTAACTTTGACTGTGTCGGTAACGGCGATCACATACTTTTCATAGCACGAAGATTAGCCCTTGCTACTCATCAATATAAGCTTCTTCAAGTTGTCTTTGAGGATAGTGGGGATTTTACAGTTGAATTTTGCTCTGATAAAGAGGGAAATTCCAACTCCGATCATAAGAATTTTTACAAGGGAGTCGGATGCGTTGCGTGTAAAAAGACAAAGAGTGGTCTTATGTATACGCCGTCCATCCACACGCCCAGAGATATCGTAGCAAATAATGGAAATATTGACTTTTTAACCAAAAATATCTGTAATTTCGTCAGAAAAATTCGATGAATTTCGGTGAAATTCAACAAGATTTTTCTTTCTCTATTGCCAAATAAACAAAGGTATGGTATAATTTCAACTGTGCATTTATTTTGCATAATTGTTGTATGAATATTCATAATATTGAATATTTACTTATTGCTAAGAAATGGAGAAAAATATGTCTGATACAAATAAAAAAAGAAAGCGTCGCTTGGGCGACAGAAAAGAAGGACGTAAGCTGAGAACTCTTGACCCGATCAAGCGTGCAATGCCTTACATAATGCCAAAGAGAAGTGATTCACAGAACTTCTTTACGGAAAAGCTTGATATAGCTGAGGCGGAAAAATTCTGCCGTGAGCAGACCAGGGCAGGAAGAAAGAATTTTTCGCTTCTTCACGTGATCATAGCTGCATATATCAGGGTTGTATCTCAAAGACCTGCTATTAACCGTTTTGTAAGCGGACAGACCATATACGCGAGGAATAATATTGAGGTTTTGATGACCATTAAGAAAAAGATGGCACTTGACTCTGACGATACTTGCATTAAGGTCGAATTTGAACCTACTGATACGGTTTACGATGTATATGATAAGTTCAACAAGGTCATTATGGACAACAAAGGTGATGCTGAAGCGAATGATACTGAAAAGTTTGCTAAAGTCCTTAACTATGTTCCGAGATTCTTGCTCAGATTTTTTATCTGGTTCGTTAAGACACTTGACTATTACGGCATTTTGCCAAGGGCGATCTTAAATCTCAGCCCCTTCCACGGATCTATGATTATTACTTCATTGGGATCGCTTGGTATCAGGCCCATTTATCACCACATTTACGATTTCGGCAATCTTCCCGTTTTCGTGGCATACGGCGCAAAGCAGCACGGTGTTAAGATGGATGATGACGGTGTGGTCAGAAAATACAGATACATAGAGATGAAGGTGACGACCGACGAAAGAATCTGCGACGGATACTACTATGCATCCGCGTTTAAGATGATGAAAAAGATCTTCGAAAACCCAAGAGTTCTCGAAAATCCGCCCGAACAGGTCATAGAGGATATAGATTAATAAACAACGAAAACAGCCGATAGATCGGCTGTTTTTTTACCATTATTTGCACCTTTGCTTATTGAATAAATAAGAACATATACAGGCAATACTTTTCATAAAGCTTGAAAATTTGAGAGGTATTTATGTATAATAAGGTGGAGATCTGCGGTGTAAATACGTCAAAGCTCGTCGTTTTGAGCGACGAAAAAAAGAAGGAGCTGCTGATAAGGGTAAAGCAGGGAGATTCATTAGCGCGGGAAGAGCTGATATACGGAAATCTGCGACTTGTGCTGAGTATAATTCAAAGATTTATGAACAGGAGCGAAAACGTTGACGATCTTTTCCAGGTCGGTTGTCTTGGGCTTATCAAGGCAGTCGATAATTTCAATATAGAGCTTGAGGTGAAGTTTTCGACCTATGCAGTTCCAATGATCATTGGAGAGATAAGGCGTTATCTCAGAGACAACAATTCTATACGGATCAGCCGGTCCATGCGTGATCTCGCTTATCACGCCCTGAGTGTTCGGGAGGAGCTTATAAGAGAAAATGAAAACGAGCCATCCCCCGAAATGATAGCAGAGAAGCTTGGAGAAAACAAAGAGAACGTTGTGCGTGCAATGGAGTCTATTATTGCGCCGATATCGCTTTATGAGCCCGTATATACTGACAATGGCGATTCACTTTACGTTATAGATCAGCTTAGTGACACGAGCTCGGGAGAGGAGAACCTTATTGAGCATATTGCTCTTTACGAAGCTCTTAAGGTATTGTCGAGCAGAGAGAGAATGATCATTGAAATGCGCTTCTTTCAGAATATTACACAGGTTGAGATAGCGCAAAGGATCGGGATTTCACAGGCGCAGGTCTCGAGGATAGAGAAAAGCTCGCTTGAAAAAATGAGAAAGCAGTTTTTGTAATACGGTTGTCAATTAATCTATTATTTTGCATACTATGTTAAGGAAGAGACAAATTGCTCTTTCTTATTACTGTTACGGAGGGTAATATTATGGCAGATAATAGATTAAACTGCGGCGGCATGCATGGGGGCAGAGATACCGTTTGTATCGAAGCAAACAGGGTCCTTGATTCGTGCAGAGACAGGGATTGCTATGAGAACGTGCGTGTATTTCTTACGAATTTCGGAAATGAGATAATTGAGAGAACCGGAAATATCCGTGTAAAGCACTCATGCATTGCATGGACGTCGATAACTGTTGACCCGATAGCATTTAACAGGGGATTTTATTCGATAAATATTAGATTCTACGTAAGGATCACATTTGAGGCTTGCTTGACACCCGGCAGAGTTCAGGAATTTGC
>CALGCW010000131.1 GCA_937884385.1 uncultured Clostridia bacterium
CTGTTACGGCAACTGCGGTATATATAGGTGCTGACGCAGGGTACTATCAAAAGAATGCAGTAGATGTTATGGTTACCCGCAGTGCATGCGATCATGAAGATGCTGTATTGCAGAATCGCAGTGTAGCCACCTGTACCGTTGATGGCCGTTATGAAAACGTAACCTACTGTTCTGTATGCGGTGAGACTACCGTAGCACAGACCGTAGTTCCTAAGCTTGAGCACAAGGAAGTAGTAAAGGCTGCAGTTCCTGCAACCTGTACAACACCCGGTCTTACAGATGGTAAGAAGTGCTCCGTTTGCGGTGAAGTACTCGTAGCGCAAGAAGAAATTCCTGCCGGACACAAATTTGTTGACGGCTCTTGCACAGGATGCGGACTCATTTCTAACATTCTCGCAGGAAAGGGCTTGATTCCTGCAAGTGATGCGGCAGCCAATATATACAGTGCATCATATGGATATGGAATGATGAATGACGGCAATCTTGCATCAAGATATTCAAGTATTAAAAACGGAGGTAAGGTTGAAGCTGTAATCGACCTTGGAGCAGTATATGACCTTTATGAGTTTAAGGTTCTGCTTTATGACTATAATAATTCTGCGTTTAATCAATTTGGCACAGGAGTGGAAATTCAGGTTCTGTTCGGTGGTGAATGGAAAACTGTAGTTGATGTTACTGCAGATGATTTCAAAGTGGTTGTCACAGGCGACCAGAACTGGCTTACATTTGACCTCGGCGGTGCAAACGCAAGACAGGTTAAGTTTATCATACCCGAGCACGGTTCCGCAGGTTGGAGTACATTCTGGGAGATTGAGTGCAGTGCGAAGGTATCAAGCGCAGTTGAGCCCGAACCCGAAGAGCCTGTTTTCATTGAAAACGTATTTGCAGGCAAGCAGTTTACTCCTACAGCTTCTGCTCTTGCATCTGTTTTGAATAAATCTTGGTGGAAGGGAAGCGGATACGAAGGTCTTACAGATGGAATTAAAAATGCAGATAACGCTCCGGGTAGATTCTCCACAGCGATGGCTTTGACAGGTATGATGGATTCCACCATTGACCTTGGCGGCTCTTATGAGCTCCACTCATTTAGACTCTATACATACGATCCTGCAGCAGGAACCGGCGCAGGAAGTGTAGGAGCAGACCTTCTGATCCAGGTATATGCCGACGGCGAATGGAAGGATGTTGTTATCTGTGCAGATAATGCATCAATCATGAGCCATCTTGTTGCTAACGATGGTATATACAATGATTACCTTGAATTTGATCTTGGCGGTGTTGTAGCCGAGAAGGTAAGATTCTATATTTCAGCATCAGCTTCGAGCAACGGTACGACTTTTGAAGAGGTTGAATGCTCAGGCTACGAAAAATAATACTAAATTTTAGTAAATCTATATATGGCGCAGTGAATCTTCACTGCGCCGTTCTTATTTATGAAGTTGTGTATTTGACTTGACAATTGTTAGTATTGGTGATACAATTAATATATATGCTGGCGGGTCAAACGCATAAAACTATTTACAGGAGAAAGCTATGGAAAGACAAAGATGGTACAAGGATATGGTGTTCTACCAGATATGGCCGCGTTCATTCAAGGACGGTAACGGAGACGGTATGGGCGACCTTTTTGGGGTTTACGAAAAGCTCGACTATATAAAGTCGCTTGGTTGCGACGGAATCTGGTTCTCACCGCTTTATCCCTCCCCGGGAGTGGACTGCGGATACGATATTTCCGATTATTACGATATTGCAGAGGAATTTGGCGGTATGGAGGCTTTCAAGAAGGTTCTTGACGGTGCTCACGAGCGCGGGATGAAGGTCATTATGGACCTCGTTGTTAATCACACGAGCGATCAGCACGAATGGTTCCAAAAGAGTCGACAGAGGATAGAACCCTATACGGATTATTATATCTGGCGCCCTGCTAAGCCTAACGGAAAGCTTCCAAACAACTGGGATTCACTCTTTGAGGGCAAGGCGTGGACTTGGGATGAAGTTCGTGGCGAGTACTATATGCATCTTTTCGCTATTCAGCAGCCCGATCTCAATATGGATAACCCTCTTGTCAGAGAGGAAGTGAAGAAAATTCTTCGCTTTTGGCTTGACAAAGGAGTTGACGGCTTTAGAGAGGATGTTATAACATTTATCTCAAAGCCCGAGGGACTTCCTGACGACCGTCTTATGCCCGCTTCGAAGGGTATATTTATGTTTAATCACGGACCTCATCTTCACGAATATCTTGAGGAGTTTCACCGCGACGTTTTTTCAAAATACGATTGTATGACTCTTGCGGAATCACCCTTGGTGACACCCAAAAAGGCTCTTGAATACATAGACGAGAATAACAGTCCCGTTCTTGATATGTTTATACAGTTTTCAACACAGGAAGCTGACTGCTTTATGACGGACTATTACCATACACCGTTTAATCTTCGCAAACTCAAGAGGTGCTACACAAAGTGGCAGGATAAGCTTGACGGCAAGGGATGGAATATGCTTTATATTGAGAACCACGACCACCCACGTATGGTATCTCGCTACGGAAGCGAGAAGTTCCAACGAGAGAGCGCAAAGATGCTTGCGGTTTCTTATCTTTTCCAAAAGGGAACACCGTTTGTATATCAAGGTCAGGAGATCGGTATGACTAACTGGTATCCGAATGATCCGGAAATGTATGAGGATGTACAGACGCGTTGGCAATACTTTAACGTAGCGACTAAAAAGTCGCCGGAAAAACGCCTGAAGAGGCTATGGGATGGCTCTCGTGACTCTGCTCGCACTCCCGTTCAATGGAGCACAGCGGAAAATGCCGGCTTTACCACGGGCACACCTTGGTTCTACGTGAATGAAAACTACAAGCAGATAAATGTTGCAGATCAGGAGAAGGACGAGAAGTCAGTTCTCAATTTCTATCGCGAGGCTATCAAGCTCCGCAAGAGCCTTTCCTGTGTCAGACACGGTGAATATAAGGAATACGGTAAGCTTTCTTCTGCGTTCTATACCTATTCGAGAGAAGATGCAAAGGAAAAGCTCCTTGTCGTCTGCTCCTTCACGGATAAGGCGAAGAAATGGAAGGTACCCGCAGACTTCGACCTTGCAAGCGCAGAGCTTTTGCTCTCAAACTATGACATCCTCACCGGAACTACTCTCAATCCGTATGAGTGCAGAGTTTACAGGTGGATAAAATAACACAAAGGACTGCCAACGGCAGTCCTTTGTGATTTAATCGTCTTTTTTTATCTTTGCGAGTGGGTTTTGGTCCATAGCAGATCGCATATTTTCGTTTGAAACATGTGTGTATATCTGCGTTGTGTTTAGCTGCTCGTGACCGAGAATATCCTTGAGTACGCGCACGTCAACGTTGCCGCTTTGATACATTAAAGTAGCCGCCGTGTGACGAAGCTTATGCACAGAGTAGTGTTTTGCCTCAAGCCCTGCCTGTTCAAGATATTTATATACCATCCATTGAACGGTCTTCGCGCTTATGCGCTTATTAAGCCTGCTCAAAAACAGGGCCTTCGTTTTGACGTTTTCATATTTGGGGCTTGTTCGAATCTCGATATAATCCTTCAATACCGTTTTGCAGGCATCGTTCAAATAAATGATTCGCTCCTTGTTGCCCTTACCGAGAACGCGTAGGGAACGAAGCTCACGGTCAATGTCGGTGAGGTTTATTCCAACGAGCTCGGATAGACGCATACCGCAGTTGAGGAAAAGCGTTAGAATGCAATAGTCGCGCTCTTTGGTGTTGGATTCTTCATCGTCAACCACCGCTTGAAGCAGAAGAAGGGATTCATCCAGACTTAAGAATTTAGGCAATGTCTTTTTAGGTTTGGGGGATTCTATATTGATTGCAGGATTTTCCTCGAAATAGCTGCGCTTAATAGTCATGAACTTATACAAGCCCTTGATAGCTGAGAGCTTGCGTGCCTTTGCGCTCCACATATTGCGTCTTGAATCGCCTGCGTAGTATAAAAACTCGTATATTTGCTCGGTTTTGACCTTTGAAAGATATTTCGCGTCAATGGGTCTCACGTCTATTTCAACGAATTCATCCGATTCGATGTCAATGCCGTTATCTACAGCCAAAAGATATCTGAAAAACGTGCGAAGATCAAGCATATATTCGTTTACGGTCTTGTCAGAGCAGCCCTGTATCGTGCGCTTGTATATGGCAAATTGCTGTACGTCCTCGGAAAACTCGTAAAGCTCGGGAAAGGATGACATTTTGGTACCTCCAATTATACAAAATCATTCTGACTACATTGTATCATAAAATAAGGGAAAAGGGAATACGTTTAGCTAAAATTTTTAAGAAATATTTTATAAATCTATTGACAAATCGAGATATATGTGTTAATATGTATAAGTCGCAGAGAGCGATATGTGCCATTAGCTCAGCCGGATAGAGTGTTTGGCTACGAACCAAAAGGTCGGGGGTTCGAATCCCTCATGGCACGCCAAAGGAGATGCAATTGCATCTCCTTTTTTGTTTTAATAATATCCTTGACAAAAAAATAAAATAGTGATAAAATGAATTCGGAAAACTATTTTACGGTTTAGGAGGTAAATTATGAAGAAAAGAGTATTACTTTTTTTGTTGGCAGTGACACTTTTGTCTGCTTTGATGCTTTTTTCCTGCGGCGGAACGGTAACGACTCAACCGAGCACTTCAGCAAACCCAATCGCCACTGATCCGAATCACAAGCATAATTACACTCAATTTGAGACACCGCCCACGTGTACGGAGGAGGGATATACGATATTTATGTGCGCTTGTGGAGATTCCTATAAGTTCGGTTTCGTTGACCCCACGGGTCACAGCTTTGGCAGCTGGGAGGTTATCAAGGCAGCAACGTCCAATGAAACGGGACTCCGTGAGAGAGTGTGCAAATGCGGAGAAAAGGAGACCGAGGTCATTCCTATAGTTCAAGATGAATTTGAGTACGGTCTTACCGAAAGCGGAGATGCATACGAGGTTATAGGTATCGGAAACGTCAAGGATGAAAACCTCGTTATTCCGAGCGAGCACAACGGGTTGCCTGTTATAGGCATTGCTGATAATGCTTTTTCAAGATCGAGTGCCATCATCAGAACCGTGGTTTTGCCCAACACTATGCAATATATTGGTTACTGTGCATTTGAGAAGTGTATTTGGCTTGAAAGCATAAGCATCCCTGATTCTGTTGCTGATATCGGGGTCAAAGCTTTCTTTGGATGCGCGCGTTTGAAGGAATTTGTTGTACCTAAATCGCTTACGGAGCTCAATGCGCTTTTTGGACAGTGCACAAGCTTGGAGAGCGTTACGTTACACTCAAACATTGTATTTATTGAAGGCGGCTGTTTTAAAGAGTGTGAATCACTTAGGTCAATTGACCTGATAAGTAAGATTGCAGAAATCCAAGATGAGATGTTTTTAGGATGTAAAATGCTTGAGGATGTAGTATTGCCCGATTCTGTTACGTATATCGGAGTTAAGGCTTTTTCGGGTTGTGAGGGCTTGAAGAATATTAACGTTCCTGCTTCGCTTTCCGGTTTTGGCAGTGATGCCTTCTACGGTTGTGCATCATTGAAAAGCTTTGCTATTCCAAGCGGAGTTACTGAGATCCCTGATAGCGTTTTCAGCGGTTGCTCATCGCTTTCGGGTACTTGGATGATTCCAAGCACCGTGACTAAAATTGGCAAAAACGCTTTTTCGGGATGCTCAAAAATCGAGAGAATTGTATTTGAAGAAAGCAGTCAGTTAACAACGATCGATGAGAAAGCATTTTCCGGCTGCACTTCGCTTAAAAGCATAAGCATTGGCGATGCAGAGCTTGTTGACGGTAAATTCGTATTGCCGAGCAAGGTAGAAAAGCTTATGGAATATGCATTTTTAAATTGCACATCTATGTCGTCGATAGTGATACCCGCATCCACGAACTATATTGACAGACTTGTATTTTCCGGTTGCAGCGGTCTGGAATCAGCGCATTTTGTCAAGACGTCCGATTGGCATAGGGAAAACTGGAGATCGCCTAACGATATAGGCAGCAGTTATATATCCGTTTCTTCTGACGTGATCGGAAATTCCGAGCTTATGGCTGATTATTTGACAGGAACTTATTGTGATAAGCGATGGTCAAATTACCAATAAAGTAAAGCAAACAAGGAGAGCCTGATGGCTCTCCTTGTTTTTTATACATCAATATCCTTGATATACTCGTGTCCGTGCTCGGCGATGAATTTCTTTCTTGCGGCAAGGTCGTCGCCAAGAAGGGTCTCAAACATTACCTCGGTAAGATAGGGGTCGGCGGGGTCAACGGAAATAAGACGGCGAGTTTCGGGGTTCATCGTAGTCTCCCACATCATATCGGGCTCGTTTTCGCCAAGACCCTTGGAGCGCTGGATAGTATATTTTGTATTACCCAGCTTTTTAAGGATATCTGCTTTTTCAAATTCGTCAAAGGCAAAATAGGTCTTGTCCTTCGTCGTGATCTCGAAAAGGGGTGTTTCTGCGATAAATACCTTATGCTCCTTAAGAAGTGTGGGGAGCAGGCGGTAGAAGAGTGTCAGAAGAAGGGTTCTGATCTGGAAGCCGTCCTCGTCTGCATCGGTGCAAAGGATGATCTTGGACCATTTGAGGTCGTTGAGATCAAATGGGTCGATATTGCCCTTGATCTTGCCCTTTATCTCGACTCCGCATCCGATAACGCGAAGAAGGTCAGTAATGATCTCGCTTTTGAAGATCTTTTCATAAGAGGATTTCAAGCAGTTGAGAGTTTTACCTCTTACGGGAATTATAGCCTGGAATTCTGCGTTTCTGCCGAGCTTACAGGATGTGAGAGCAGAGTCACCCTCAACTATATAGAGCTCACGCACCGCAGGGTCCTTTGAACGGCAGTTTACAAACTTTTCAACCTTGTTTGCAAAGTCCATTTTGCTCTTAAGGCTCTCTTTGAGCTGAATTCTCGTTTTTTCAGCGGTTTCACGCGAACGTCTGTTGAGAAGAACTTGATTTGCAAAGATCTCCGCTTCAACGGGATGCTCCATAAAGTAGATCTCAAGATTTTTCTTTAAGAATTCCGTCATCGCTTCATAAATGAAGGTATTTGTGATGGATTTCTTGGTCTGGTTCTCATACGAGGTCATTGTGGAGAAGCTGTTTATAACGAGACACAGGCAGTCTGCGATATCAGTAAATTGAATCTTTGCTTCGGTCTTATTGTATTTATTGGCGTTCTTGATATATTTATCGAGAGCGTATACGAATGCGACCTTGACCGCCTTATCAGGGGAGCCGCCGTGCTCAAGATAGCTTGAGTTATGGTAGTATTCAAGCTTGTTAACCGTGTTGGAAACGCAGAAAGAGAAGTCTGCCTTGAGCTTATATTCATCCTTGTCGTTTCTGTCGCGGCCCTGTGTTTCAAGGTGCCAAAGAACGGGCTCGGTTGCAGCGCTTTCACCGCACATTTCCTTGATATAATCAGAAATACCGTTTTCATAAATAAACGATTTTTTTGAGAACTTTTTATTATCCTCCTCGACCCAAAGCTCAAATTCGACACCTGAATTGATAACAGCCTGTCGGTGAAGGGTCTCCTCAAAGAAGGACGTGGGGATAGCGATATCAGTAAATACTTCAAGGTCCGGTTTCCAACGTATCACCGTACCACGTTTTTTCTCGCCTTTTGCAAGCTCACGTGTTTCAAGCTTGCCATCTATTGGCTCACCGCGCTTGAAGTGGATGGAATGAACGTTTTCGCCGTCATAGGAATAAACGTCCATATATTCGGAGCTGTACTGCGTTGCGCACGCACCAAGTCCGTTAAGACCAAGGGAATACTCATAAGCAGAGTCGCCCTTGTTGTTATCATATTTACCGCCTGCATATAGCTCGCAGAAAATAAGATCCCAGTTCCATCTTTCTTCTTTTTCGTTATATCCAAGGGGGATACCTCTTCCTTGGTCCTCGACCTCGATGGAGTGATCCTTGAATGCGGTCACTTTGATTATATTACCGTGTCCCTCGCGTGCTTCGTCAACAGAGTTGGAAAGAATTTCGAAGAAGGAATGCTCGCATCCTTCAAGTCCGTCAGAGCCGAAGATAACGCCGGGGCGCAATCTGACACGATCGGCACCCTTAAGGGCTTTGATCGTTTGGTTATCATATTGGGAAGTACCTTTTTTAGCTTTTGCCATAATTTATCTCCAAAAATAAGTAATCTGTACAATCAATATAATTATACCAAAAAAAAACGCGTTTGAAAAGGGTTTTTTATAAAAAAATCGCGAAATATAAGGATTTTCTATTGCAAAAATCACGAAAAAAAGTTATAATATATAATAGGCATATTTTTTGTTGGAGGTAGTTATGAAAACGGTAGCTCTGATTAAAAACAGAATAGGAAATGCACGCGTTGCTGTGCTTGGATGCGGAGTTTCGAATATTCCGCTTATTGATCTTTTGATAGAGTGCGGAAACGATGTTTGCGTTCACGATAAAAACCCGATGGATAAGCTTGATCCCCGCGCAAGAGAGTTTGAGGAGCGCGGTGCAAGATTTGTGACGGGAGATGGCTATCTTGACAATATCGATGCAGATATTATTTTCCGTTCGCCGGGCATTCGTCCCGATTACAAGGGAATTGCGGAGGCGGTCGATCGAGGCGCGACTCTTACTTCGGAGATGGAGCTCTTTTTAGAGCTGACGCCTGCGACTGTGATCGCTATAACCGGAAGCGACGGAAAGACTACGACAACTACTATTACGTATAAGCTTCTTGAAGAGCAGTACAAAAATTCCAACACGAATATTTACGTTGGCGGAAACATTGGCACACCCTTGCTTTCAAAGGTTGGTGATATGACTGATAGAGATATCTGCGTGCTTGAGCTTTCAAGCTTTCAGCTATTTACTATGCAGAGCTCTCCATACAGAGCAGTGATTACTAATATCAGCCCCAATCACCTTGATTGGCATAAGGATATGGATGAATACGTCAATGCAAAGAAAAATATATACAGGAACGGCGCAAGTCTGCTTGTGACGAATGCAAATGATGCAAGATGCATTGATCTTGCAAGAGCTAGCGGTTGTGAAGTCAAGGTATTTTCTGCACATATGACTCTTGAGCAGATGAAGGAAGCGTGTCCCTTTGCGACAGGTTATCTTGTTTTGCACGAAGGAGCAGTTTATTACAGCAACGGTATTTCTGCGGTGTCCCTGTTTCAGGTTAGGGCTATGCGTGTGCCCGGAAAGCACAATATCGAGAATTTTATGGCTGCGATTGCACTTATTTGGGACGTTGTCTGTGAAAGAACGGTTAAAGAGACTGTTAGGACCTTTGCGGGTGTTGAGCATAGGATAGAATTTGTCAAAGAGATTGACGAGGTATTTTACTTTAACAGCTCGATCGATTCAAGTCCGTCACGCACTGCCGCGGCACTTAGAGCCTTTGCAGGCCTCGAGGGAAGACCGATAGTTATCTGCGGCGGATATGACAAGAATATCCCATTTGAGCCACTTGCTAAGGCACTCAAGGAAATGGCAAAGGCAGTTATCCTTACGGGTTCTACAGCAGATAAGATACGCGCTGCTCTTGATGATGAAAACGCAACGATCGACATCTATACCGAACGCGATTTCGAAGAGGCTGTGAATCTTGCAAGAAGCATAGCAAAGCCGTATGACGTCGTTCTTTTGTCACCCGCCTGCGCAAGCTTTGATGCCTTTAAAAATTTTGAAGAGCGCGGAAACAAATTCAAACAGATAGTAAACGATTTTAAATAGATTGGAGAAAATTATGGAACTTAAAAAGCTTATAGTGGATCTTTCATCGCTTATGAGTATCGGCGGCTTTGAAAGATTTGAAAGAGAAAAGCTGCTTAATCTTGTCGGCGAGCATTTTGATGATGCTTATCTCGATAAGGTAGGCAATCAGATATTCGTAAAAAAGTGTGGCAGAGACGGTGCACCCAAGATCATGCTGGACGCACATATGGACGAGATCGGTATGTACGTGACGGAGATACTTGAGGGTGGCTTCCTTCGTGTTATCAACATCGGTGGCATCGATACGGGAATACTGCAGGCAAGCGACGTCATTATTTACGGAAAGGAAGAAAGACTTTTCGGTGTTATTGCATCAACTCCTCCTCATCTAGCAAGCGGTGACGGCAAGGAGCTTCCAAAGATCGACGAGCTTCTTATCGATACCTGCTATACAAAGGAAGAGCTTGAATCCAAGATCAGAATAGGCACGCCGGTGGGATTTGCGCCCAAGTATACAGAAATGCTGAATAATAAGATCATGGGCAAGAGCTTTGATGACAAAGCTTGTGCGGCTTGTGCGCTTTATGCAGTTATAAATACACCTTCCGATGAGCTTGCGGGTGATGTATACGTTATGCTCTCCTGCTGTGAAGAGGTGACGAATATGGTTGCCCCGGGTGCGTATGCTGTTAATCCTCATTATGCGATGAGCATTGACGTCAATCTCGGCAGAGTGCCCGGCACGAAGAAAGAAGAAACAGTCGAGATCGGAAAAGGCCCTTCGATCACGATCTCCGCTGTCACTGACAGGAAGCTCACCAATATGCTTTTCGATATTGCAAAGGAAAGGGAGATACCTCATCAGGTATCAGTATCTCCTACACATACGGGAACTAATGCCGCATCCATTCAGCTTGCAAGAGAGGGAATTCCCACCGTTGACGTTGGACTTCCGCTTGCTTCGATGCACACTTATAACGAGATAATCTCGCTTGATGATGCAAGCGCACTTTGCGATTTGGTTAGAGCATTCATAACTGACGAAAAAATAGCAGAGAAATATGGCAAAGGAGGATTTGAAATATGAAAAGATACGGAACAGATCTTTTAGAGCATCTTTGCCAACAATTTGGACCTACAGGCTTTGAGGGTGAGGTCGCAGACGCAATCGTTGAACAGCTTGGAGATGATTGCGATAGTGTAGTAAGAGATACCTTTGGCAACGTATATGCTCTTATTAAGGGTGAGTCACGTGACAGAGTTATGATATCTGCACATATGGACGAGGTCGGATTTATGATCACTGATATTGACGGCGACGGATACATAAAATTTGCAAATCTCGGCGGAATTGACCCCAAGGTACTCTACGGAAAGCAAGTAGTGCTTGGCAATGAAAAAGTAAAGATAAACGGTGTTATTGCTGCTAAAGCTACACATCACAAGAGACGCGAGGATAGGTTTTCTGTCACGCCAATAAAAGAAATGTATATCGACATTGGTGCAAAGGATGCCGAGGAAGCGAAGGAGTACGTCAACGTCGGAGATTTTGGTGTATTTAATTCGGATTTCGTGTACTTTGGTACGGATAAAAAGTATATAAAGGGAAAAGCAATCGACGATCGCGCAGGATGCTGTGCGATGATCGAAACGATCAGAAAAATCAGGGAGAACAATATCACACTTCCTTTTGATACGTATTTTTGTTTCACAGTACGGGAGGAGGTTGGTCTTTCGGGAGCAAGAGTTGCTGCAGAGAAGGTCAAGCCCTCTCGCGCGGTCATTCTCGAAAGCACTGCCATCGGTGATATCTCGGGTGCTCCCGCGCACAAGAGAGTTGCAGACGTAGGAAGTGGCGGAGTCATTTCTCTTATGGACAGATCTACAATATACGACACGGAATTTGTCAATTTCACGCTTGATACTGCCCAGGCAAACGGTATCAAAGCACAGGTGAAGAGATATGTCTCGGGCGGAAATGACGCGGGACATATTCACAAGTCAGGTAAGGGTGTAAAGTGTGTTGCTATTTCTATGGGAACGAGATATCTTCACTCTCCTGCTTGTGTGGCAAGCATTGAGGACTACGAATCAATAAGAGAGCTTGTTTTTGCAATGCTCAATAATATGAAAGCTGAGGTATAGGTTTATGTATAATACATTAAAACAGATCACATTGGTTCACGGCGTTTCCGGTAAGGAGCACCGTGTTGCACAGACTATTAAGAACATGATCGCTCCTTACTGCGATGAGTCATACATTGACGCAATGGGTAATCTTATTGCAATTAAGCGCGGCTATGCAGAGAACCCTAAAAAGGTGATGCTTTGCGGACATATGGATGAGATCGGATTTATCGTTAATTTTGTTGAGGATAACGGTTTTGTCCGCGTTGCACCCATTGGAGGTATCAATTGGGTTGCGTGTGCCTTTGGTGAGGTGGTCTCTGCAAGTGGAGTTCACGGCGTTCTCGTTCCCAATTCCGGAACAAAGGCTTCTGACTTTGCCCCCGACCTTTTCTATATAGATATCGGTGCCGATAACAAGAAGAATGCCGAGAGAAAGGTAAAGATCGGTGACACGTTCGTTCTTAAGTCAAATATGTCCAAGCTCAATTCAAGCAGAGTTATTGGCAGACCTCTCGATGACAGAGCAGGATGCGGTATAGTTCTTGAGATCGCAAAGAGAATTGCGGCAGAGCCTGTTGCGGACGACGTTTATTACGTTTTCAGCGTGCAGGAGGAGGTTGGATGCCGCGGATCCAAGACCGCCGCATTTGCGATCACTCCCGATGTTTCATTGACCTTTGACGTGACAGGAACGGGTGATACTGCCGGCTCTAAGCCTATGGCGGTCAAGCTTGGCGGCGGCGCAGCTATAAAGATCAAGGACATGTCCGTTATTTGCGACTCCGAGATCGTGGACAAGCTTTCAAGAATTGCGAAGGAAAAGAATATCAAGAGCCAACTTGAGATCCTTGCTTACGGCGGAACTGATACTTCATCCATTCAGATGACGGGTGCAGGATGCCGCGCGGGTGCGATATCCATTCCTTCAAGATATATTCACTCAGGCGTTGAAATGATCGATATGAATGACTATAAGGCTTGTATCGATCTTGCATTTGAGTTTATTAAGGAGTAATCATGGTTTTTTCCGATAAGATATATAATTTGGTTGACGAAGCGGAGCTCGTATTGAAATCTACGTTTAAAGAGATAGACAGAGTTTCATTCAGCAACACTAAGAGGATTATGAGTGCCTTTGCAGAGCACCGCGTTTCCGACGCTATGTTCGGTTCTACAAGCGGTTATGGCTATGACGACAAGGGCAGGGACGTTCTTGACGAGATATGGGCAGATGTTTTTGGATCTGAAGCGGCTCTTGTCAGACATTCCATAGTAAGCGGAACACACGCGCTCACTATTGGTCTGTTCGGTATACTTCGCCCCGGAGATATCATGCTTTCAGTTGCAGGAAAGCCATATGATACGCTTGAAGAGGTCATTGGTATTGCAGGAGAGGCGGGAAACGGCTCACTTAAGGATTTTGGCGTTGAATATAAGCAGATAGAGCTTACTTCCGAGGGCGCTTTTGATTACGAAGCAGTTGGCAGAGAATTGAAGGTAAATTCTCAGAAAATAAAGATGGTATTTATTCAGAGATCAAAGGGATATCTTAACCGCAGGACTCCTACCGTGGATGAGATCGGTGAAATGGCGCGATTTGTCAAATCCTTATCTCCGAATACGTTTGTTGTAGTAGATAACTGTTACGGTGAATTTGTTGAAGAAAAGGAGCCCACGGCTGTAGGTGCAGATCTTTGCATTGGCTCACTTATTAAAAATCCTGGTGGCGGAATAGCCGAAACGGGCGGATATTTTGCCGGTACTAAACGTGCGATCGAGCTTGTTAGCTATCGCCTCACATCGCCGGGAACTGGTGCAGAGGTAGGTGCTACCATCGGTCAGAACAAGAATATGTACAAGGGGCTCTTCTATGCTCCTCACACCACAGCCCAAGCGCTTAAAACTGCTTATCTTGCGGCATATGTGTTCGACAAGATGGGCTATAATGCAGTACCTAAATGGACGGAGAAGCGCTCCGACATAATTCAGACGGTTATTACTGAAGATCCCGAGATACTTTGTGCGTTTTGTCGCGGTATCCAGGCAGGCTCTCCAGTAGATGCCTTCGTTACTCCCGAGCCTTGGGATATGCCGGGATACACCGATAAGGTGATTATGGCGGCAGGTGCGTTTACACAGGGATCGTCTATTGAGCTTTCCGCGGACGGCCCCATCCGTCCTCCGTATACCGTATATTTTCAAGGCGGTCTAACGTATGAAAGCGGTAAGATCGGTATTATGACTGCTGCGCAGACAGTTTTGGATCTGGAGTGATTATGAGAGATATTTATTTGGATAACAGTGCCACCACTCCAATATGCGAGGAATCAAAAAGCGCTATGATCAGCGCTTTGGATATGTATGGAAATCCTTCATCGCTTCACGCAAAGGGATTTGAATCTTCACGCGCTGTTCTTGAAGCAAGAAACAAGATACTTAGTTCTTTATTTGTCAAAGGCGGAAAGGAAGAGAACCTTATTTTCACTTCCGGCGGAACCGAAGCGGACAACCTTGCATTGCTTGGCGTTTGCTATGCTAAGACACGACGCGCTAACAGGATAATTACAACTGATTCGGAGCATTCTGCTATTGAAAACACTTTGAAGGCACTTGAGAGTGACGGCTTTGAGGTAGTAAGGCTTTCTACTCGTACAGGCGTGATAGACATGAATGAATTTCGTGCCGCAATGAATAAGAATACTATTCTTGTGACGATGATGCACGTAAACAATGAAACGGGAGCGCTGTATAATATCAGAGAGTGCTTCAAAATAGCTAAAGAGATAAATCCTGACATTGTCACGCATACCGATGCGGTACAATCCTATTTAAAGACAAAGGTCTCTCCCACAGAGCTTTGCGCTGATCTGATCAGCATCAGCTCACATAAGATTCACGGTCCCAAGGGCGTTGGCGCGCTCTACGTAAGCTCCGATATAATCAAAAAGAAGCAGATTAAGGCTATAGCTTTGGGTGGCGGACAGGAGAGGGGACTTCGTTCCGGAACAGAGAATATTATCGGTATAGTAGGCTTTGGCGCGGCTGCTGAGCGTGGATTTAAGAGCCTTGGAAGAGAAGTGACGTATATGCGTGAGATCAAGCAATATGCACTTGACAAGCTTTCTGCTTTAGATATAAAGGTAAATCTTCCCAAGGACTCCTCTGCACCGCATATAATCAATGTCACCTTGCCTTCTATAAAGAGCGAAACAATGCTGCATCATCTTTCAGCAAATGGGATATACGTTTCAAGCGGTTCTGCGTGCTCGTCGAATTCTGCTACCAAAAAGGTCAGCCGAGCTTTACGCGGCTTTGGTCTTTCTGATTTTGAGGCGGATTGCTCTATGCGAATAAGTATTTCACCGTACACTTCAAAAGAGGATATCGATGCTTTGGTTGTTGCATTAAGCGATGGCATTAACAAATTAGTAAAAATAAATAAGCATTAAAAAAAGCCTGTTTCCAAACGGAAACAGGCTTAAAATTTTGCTTATTTTTTCTTTGTGACAAGTCTTGTGACAAGCTTTACAATTTCAACTACGGGAATTACGAGAATTGCAAGAAGCATTGCAATGCCGTATTCCATAAGGTCGAGTTGTGCAAGGCTGAATGCATTAGCAAGGAAGTCGATCTCAATTACTGCAGTTGTAAGCAAGAATGAGAGAATTCCTGCGCCCCAGAGCCAAACGTTCTGTGACTTCATCGTGAAGATGGAACCGTGGAGAGAACGCATATTGAATGCGTGGAAGATCTCTGCCATTGAAAGTGTAAGGAATGCCATAGAAGTACCGAGCATCTCTGCACTGTATGTGCCTGCGGCGATCGCTTCTGCGTGATGGAGCTCTGCGAGCCAGTCACGACCGATAAAGTAGGAAGCAAGAGTAATGAGTGTTACGAGAAGTCCCTGGTAAACTACTGCTACACCAAGACCGCCTGCGAAGATTCCTTCCTTGGAATCACGGGGAGCACGCTTCATAACGTCGCTTTCGGGCTTCTCCATACCGAGAGCAAGTGCGGGGAAGCAGTCTGTGATAAGGTTGATCCAAAGCAAATGCACTGCAAGGAAGATATTTTGAATTCCAAGAAGTGTTGCAAAGAAGATCGTGAGAACCTCTGAAAGGTTGGAAGCGAGAAGGAACTGAATTGCTTTTCTGATATTATCGTAAATTCTGCGGCCTTCTCCTGCTGCGGAAACGATGGTTGCAAAGTTATCGTCGGCAAGGATCATATCAGCAACGTTCTTAGTTACGTCAGTACCTGTAATACCCATACCAACACCGATATCTGCATTCTTAATAGAAGGAGCATCATTTACACCGTCACCGGTCATAGCGGTGATCTTGCCCTTGTTTCTCCATGCATTTACAATTCTTGTCTTATGCTCGGGCTGAACACGCGCGTAAACCGAATACTTTTCAACGAATGTTTCGAAGTCTTCATCGGAGATGTCGTCAAGCTCTGCGCCTGTAATGGCTTCGATTGCATCTGTGATGATGCCAAGCTGCTTGGCGATAGCTACTGCTGTATCCTTATGGTCACCTGTGATCATAATAGGACGGATACCCGCAAGGCGGCATTCGTCGATAGCAGGCTTAACCTCGGGACGAACGGGGTCGATCATACCTACCATACCTACGAAGCAAAGCTCATTCTCAAGAGCTTCGGGCTCGTAGACTGTGGGAAGAGATGAAAGATCCTTATATGCTGCCGCGAGCACTCGAAGTGCCTGATCCGCCATGTTCTTATTTGCACCAAGGATATTATTTCTGATCTCATCGGTCATAGGAACTACCTTGCCGTCAACGAGGGCGGAGGTGCAGTTCTTAAGAATCTCGTCGGGAGCACCCTTTGTGAACTGAATGAGCTTGCCGTCATCGGTCTTGTGTACCGTTGTCATCATTTTTCTCATAGAGTCGAAGGGAACCTCACCCACGCGAACGAAGAGATTTTTCTGTTTATTCTTAGAGAGATTGAGTGTCTCTGCATAGTTGACCAATGCGCATTCAGTGGGTTCACCGATGGCAGTTCCTTCATTAACGTCGAACTCTGCGTCGGAGCAAAGTGACATCGCGTTTGCAAGAAGAGCTTCATCGTCGCCGTAGTGATCAACTACTGTCATCTTATTCTGAGTAAGTGTACCTGTTTTATCAGAGCAGATGATCTGCGTGCAACCGAGAGTCTCAACTGCTGTGAGCTTACGGATAATCGCATTTCTCTTGGACATATTTGTAACACCGATGGAAAGAACGATGGTTACAACTGTAGAAAGACCTTCGGGAATTGCTGCAACAGCAAGGGAGATCGCGACCATAAAGAAGTCCATTACCTTATCAAAGGTGAATGATCCTGTAGTTACGAGCTCGCGGATAACGTTTATTCCAAAAACAAGCACAGAGATTATTATTACGAGTACTGTAAGGATCTTTGAAAGCTGAGCAAGCTTGATCTGAAGGGGAGTTTTGCCTTCCTGTGCGTTAGCAAGCGCGTCGGCGATCTTACCCATCTCGGTATCCATACCGGTTGCAGTGACAACTGCCTTGCCGCGTCCGTATACGATAACGCTTCCCATATAGACCATATTCTTACGGTCACCGAGAGTCACTTCATCAGCTTCGATGATGGATTCGGTCTTGTTTACGGGAACGGATTCACCTGTGAGCGCTGCTTCTTCAGCCTTGATGGAAGCACATTCAATAATTCTTGCGTCTGCGGGAACTGCGTCTCCTGCTTCAAGAACGATGATATCGCCAACTACGAGGTCTTCGCTCTTAACGGTGATCTGGTGACCGTCGCGGATGACCTTACTTGTAGCAGCCGCAATCTCTTGCAATGCTTCGATTGCTTTTTCGGCCTTGCTTTCCTGAAGAACGCCGAGGATGGCATTGATAAGTACTACTGCAAGAATGATAACAACGTCGGAAGGGAAGCCAAAGTGACCGCTTGTGACACCTTCGTAGATCTCCATACCTGCGGATATTGCAGCAGCAACGAGGAGGATGATCGTCATAGGCTCTGCAAGCTGCTTAAAGAATCGTTTGATCATTGATTCTTTTTCGCCTTCTGCAAGCTTGTTTTTTCCATTTTTCTCAAGTCTTGCCTGCGCTTCTGCGGAAGAAAGACCACTTTCGTTAGTTGAAAAATGGGAAAGAACTTCTTCTTTTGAATTGTTGTAGAAATTCATCTTTTTCTCCTTATATGTTATTAAAAATTGAAGACATTTGGGTATAGTAGCAAAAAAAACTCAAGTGCGCAGATCACACTTGAGTCTTGTTCATTAAGATATGCCAGGCACGTCGGCCAAGATGTTGACATATCACGATATACGCGAACTACTCCCTCGAGTGAATAAATTATAGCATAATACTTGATTGTTGTCAAGAAAAATTATTAAAATTCATATAAAAATGAACTTTATTCGATAATACCGCCGCCAACTACGATGTCTCCGTCGTAAAAAACAGCGGATTGCCCCGGAGTGATAGCTCTTTGAGGTTCATCAAAAACGACTTTGATCCTTCCGTTTTCCATCGGCTCGATAAAAGCGGGCTGTTCTTTCTGATTATATCTTATGCTTGCTTTGACCCTCATCTTTGCTTCAAGGGCATCAACTGAAATGAGATTGACATTTTTGACTGTAAGAGTGGTCCCGAAGAGATCGGAGTTCCTGCCAAGGGTGACCGTATTATCCTTGATATCTTTTTTGATAACGTACATAGGTTCGCCAAAGGCGATTCCAAGTCCTTTGCGTTGACCTATGGTGTATTTAATAATTCCGTTATGAGTTCCGAGAATGTTTCCCTCAAGATCTATAAAATTACCTCGCTCGTATTTTTTATTAGTGGTCCGTTCAATAAACGAGAAATAGTCACCGTCGGGAATGAAGCATACGTCCTGACTGTCGTGCTTGCGTGCGTTGATAAAGCCCTGTGCTTCTGCCAATTCTCTTGCCTCTGACTTGGTCATCTTGCCAAGAGGGAATAAGGTGTGCGCGAGCTGATATTGGGTCAACGAATATAGAACATAGCTTTGATCCTTAGCTTCGTCAATTGCTTTTTTAAGCAGATATCTACCGTTCTCTCCCATTTCAATCCGCGCGTAATGACCTGTGGCAATAGCGTCATATCCTGTTTTTTCAGCTATTCTGATAAGCTCCTCGAACTTTACCCGTCTATTGCAAAGTACGCAGGGATTGGGAGTTGAACCGCTTTCGTAGGAAGATATAAAATCTCCAATTACTATATTTTTAAATTGCCCCCCGAAATCATAAACCTCGTGTTCAATTCCTATCGTGTCGCACACGCTTTTTGCATCGAGTATATCTTGCGAGGTACAACAGGAGTTCTCGCCAAACTGCATTTCGTCACAAGCATTGTGAAGCCTTAGCGTTGCACCCTTTGCGCTATATTGTTGCTTGATCAGATAAGCACATACGGCACTGTCAACGCCGCCACTCATTGCAACGAGTACCTTCATAACATATCTCCTTTCGCTGATCAGTCAATTCTGTAATCCTCCCACATAAACGTGGTAGGTGTACCTTCGCCGAGTAAGCCTTCAAAATCATTTTGACGGAAAGCTTCATATACAGCTATCGCAACGGAGTTTGAAAGATTGAGAGAGCGAAGATTTGGTCGCATTGGAATTCTTACGCAAGTTTCTTTATTTTGCTGAAGCAATTCCTCCGGAAGCCCTTTGGATTCTTTTCCAAACATCAAGAACACCTTGCCCGAAAGGTCCGCTTCCGTATATTTAGCCGGCGCTTTGGTTGAAAAATAGAAGACAGTTGCGTCTTTATTCTTATTAAAGAAATCATCAAGATTCTCATAATACGTGATATCGAGCAGATGCCAATAATCAAGTCCAGCACGCTTCAGCTTTTTATCGTCGATCTCAAAGCCCATAGGCTTTATTATGTGAAGTGAAGCTCCCGTCGCCGCGCAGGTACGTGCTATATTTCCCGTATTCTGGGGTATTTCAGGTTCATGAAGAACAATATTTACTTTTGCCATATAATTTTCCTTTGATTTGATCTTTTCAAGTAATTATACTATATATTTCGCGTTTTTTCAATAACATAAATAAAAATTTACAAAATATACTATTGAATATATCTGCTTTTAGTGGTATAATTAATTGTTATGATTTTTCAAGGAGGACTAAATGGGATTATTTGATAAATTATTCGGTACTTACAGTGAACGTGAGATAAAGAAAATAGATAAAACTGTTTCTCAAGTGGAGGCTCTTGCGCCCAAATATGCAAAAATGACGGATGAGGAGCTTTCCTCGATGACACAGGTTTTCAAGGGAAGACTTGCAAGCGGAGAAACGCTTGACGATATTTTGCCCGATGCTTTTGCGGCGATAAGAGAAGCGGCGGACAGAGTTCTCGGAAAAAGACCCTTTAGAGTTCAGATAATTGGCGGTATTATTCTTCACCAGGGCAGAATTGCCGAGATGAAAACCGGTGAAGGTAAGACGCTCGTTGCAACGATGCCCGCATATCTCAATGCGTTGACAGGCAACGGTGTCCATATCGTTACGGTAAACGACTATCTTGCAAGGCGTGACAGTGAGGAGATGGGCAGAGTATACGGCTTTATGGGACTTAAGACCGGACTTGTAGTCCAGGGTCAAGGACCGAAGGAAAAGTTTGAAGCATACAGAGCAGATATAACCTATGGAACGAATAATGAGTTCGGATTTGACTATCTTCGCGATAATATGATGGTCAAAAAGGCCGATCTCGCTCAAAGGGGACACGCTTTCGCTATTGTGGACGAGGTGGACTCCATACTTATTGACGAGGCGCGTACACCGTTGATCATATCGGGCCCGGGAGACCCCTCGACCGATATGTACGGTAAAGCAGATAAGTTTGTAAGAACACTGAAAAAGCTCGTAGTAAAGGAAATTGACCCTAAGCAAGACCAAGAAAAGCTTGACGCAGATTATATCGTCGACCAGAAGGCTAAGAATGCTGTTCTCACACCTCGCGGTGCTGATAAAGCAGAGAAGTTTTTTAATATTGACAATTTGAGTGACCCTGAGAATAATGAGCTTGAGCATTATATTATCAATGCAATACGCGCACACGGAACTATGAAGCGAGATGTGGATTATGTTGTCAACGAAACAGGTGTTGAGATAGTTGATGCTTTTACGGGACGTCTTATGCCCGGCAGAAGGTATTCAAACGGACTTCATCAAGCAATCGAGGCAAAGGAAGGCGTCAAGATTGAGAATGAAAACAAGACGCTTGCAACCATAACATTCCAAAACTATTTTAGAATGTATAAAAAACTCTCGGGTATGACGGGAACTGCTCTCACGGAGGATGCAGAGTTCCGAGAGATATATAATCTTGACGTCGTGGAGATCCCTACGAATAAGAAGATGATACGTATCGATCACAATGATGTTATGTTCGGTACTGTTAAGGCAAAGTACGAAGCAATAATTGAGAAGGTCAAGGAATGTCACAAAAAGGGTCAGCCCGTGCTTGTGGGAACTGTCTCTATTGATAAATCGGAGGAGCTTTCTGAAATGCTCGCTAAAGAGGGCATCAAGCATTCTGTTCTTAATGCAAAACTTCACCAAAAAGAGGCTGAAATAGTGGCCCAGGCGGGTAAATTCGGTGCTGTAACGATCTCTACCAATATGGCGGGAAGAGGTACGGACATTATGCTTGGCGGTAACTCGGAATTCTTGGCTAAAAATGAGATGAGAAAGCTTGGATTTGCGGAAGAGCTCATTGCCGTTGCCACGGGTACGTCAGTTGTTGACGACGAAGAAATAATGAATGCAAGAAAGACCTTTGCTGAGCTCAGTCAAAAGTTTAAAAAGGAAATTGAGCCCGAGGCACAAAAGGTAAGAGAAGCGGGAGGTCTTTATATAATTGGTTCCGAAAGACACGAGTCCCGTCGAATAGATAATCAGCTCAGAGGACGCTCGGGACGTCAAGGCGACCCGGGAGAATCTTGCTTCTTCATATCAATGGAAGACGATCTTATGCAGATATTTGGCAAAGATAGGCTTTACAATATTTCCAATACGATTATGCCAAACGGAATTGCGGATGTTGATAGAGAGCGTACTGATTTCAAGCTTTTCTCGACCGCTATGGAAACAGCCCAGAAGAACGTAGAGAATATGCACTTCAGAAGCAGAAAGAACGTGCTTGCATATGACGACGTTATGAATAAGCAAAGAGAGCTTATATACAAGCAAAGACAGGACGTTCTTGAGGGTAAGGATGTATCCGAGACAGTTAAGAATATGATCCGCTCAACGGTAAGTCAAAAAGCATACGACTTTTTCGATTCTGACAACACCTCGGTTGATGCGAATGGTATGGAGCTATTCTTTACTCCTATTTTGGAGTCTTACTATCCCGACGAGAAGATCAGGACATTAGCATCGGAGGGAAGGATCGATGATATTTCAACCCTGCTTGTCGAAAGTGCGGAAGCGTTGTATGCAGATAAGGAGCAGAAGAATGAAAGCGTTGTAATGCGTGAGTTTGAGCGTAGTATGCTGCTTAGAAACGTTGACATTAAGTGGATGTATCACATTGATGCTATGGATGATCTCAAAGGAGATGTGAGCCTTCAATCTTACGCTCAAAGAGACCCTCTCCAGGAGTACAGATTCAGAGCCGCAGAAATGTTTGATTCTTTGGTGAACGATATCAGAGAAAGTACTGCCTATTCCGTGCTTCAAACGCAGATCGTTTATGAACAGATTGAAAGAAAACAGCTCGTTAAGCCAATGCAGGCAACTGTTGGCAGAACTGCTAAAAATCGCACCCCTGTGACAAATCCCCATAAGGACATCGGTCGAAACGATCCCTGTCCTTGCGGAAGTGGTAAAAAGTACAAAAAATGCTGCGGTGCAAACAGATAAAAAATAAAGAACGGTGAAATCTTCACCGTTCTTTTGTTATTTTTTCATCGGAGCAATAAACCGTATACTCACCCGTATACTCGTCCCAATATTCATTTTTTGGAATGGCACTCCATTGCTCAACCGTTCCATTGAATACTATGCTTGACAAGCTGCTGCAGCATTCAAAAACTGACATTTCAAGCTTTTCGATATTACTGTTGATCGAAACCTGAACAAGGCTCGTACAATGCGCAAATGCGCGATCGCCTATCTCCGTGACGTTTTCAGAATTAACGTATCTTAGGGATGAGCATTGCCAAAACGCCCGGCTTCCGATCTTTGTGACGCTCGGCGGAACGGTCACCCTCTCAATAGAGCTTTGCTTATAGAAGGCTTTTTCTGCAATCTCGGTTATCAATACGCCATCGTGCATAAATGGGATGATAATCTCGGTATCTGTGCAGGTGCCGATGCCAATCACGACACCGTTTTCTATTTCCAATCCCTCAGAAAATATGAGTTCTTCGGTTCTTAGTATCTTTCCGCAACGTTCACAAGGATAGTTCTTGACATCCATTGAGTTGTTATAGATCCATTCACCTTCAACATGATCGAGAGAGGGCAGGGTCTCATCTTGTGTTTTTCCGCATTCACAGGTGCGAGTTTTCGTTCCGGTTTCTTCACAAGACGGCTCTGATGTTATTTCCCAATCTCCGAATACGTGATCGAGTACAGCAAGTATGTTTTCCTCGCGTGCGCCGCATTCGCAGATCCTAGCAACAAGACCTGTAGAGGTGCAGGTTGCATCAGCCTCTGTCACCCATTCACCAAAGGAGTGTACGTGCTCACTTATAGGCTCGCAATTAATCACGGTTTGACAAACGGAGCATATGAGTTTTTTCTCATTGGCTTCAAGATCAAGCACCCACTCGCCCTCGGTATGTGCGAGCTTTGCAATATATCTGTTTTCTGTCGCCCCGCAGGAGCAAGCTCGTTGCTCAACACCCTCTTTTGCACAGGTTGCCTCTCTTATCATTTGCCAATCACCATAGGAATGCCTATGATAGAAAAAGACATAAAGAAGCAATACTATTATAAGAAAAGAAAGTATTCCCAAGCCTATTTTGATTGCTAATTCAATAAAAAACTTCTTTTTCACATTTATTCTCCAAAATGCTTTTTTATCATTTTAGCATAAAGAAAGTAGATTTGCAAGCAAAAAAGACAGAAAGCGTAAAGTTTCTGCCATTTTTATTCTAAATAAGTATTGGAGCAGTAAATAAAGCTCTTTTTAGCTTGTTATAGACCGTATTCAATTCGGAAAAGGGGAGGGGATTCACTCCAAGTCCGCATTCGAACGTGAATGATGGTCTGTTAAACTCTTCGATGAACCAATCAGTAAATCCGCCATATCTAGCAGTGCCGGTTGGAAGAGATATTTTGTATCCCGTAAGCCTAGAAAACGTTTGCACTATCGGTAGAGATGAATAGGCACAGCATTCCCGATTGGTGTAGTAGATCTCCTCGCCTTGGGTGTGCAGCGATATAGCAAGATCGGGGCATTGTATTCTTACGTAATTGCAAAGTGATTTTGTCTCTGGCTCGGATTCGGAGTATTCGCCGCTGTATTTTGTCGGACATCCGCCATAAATACCAAGCTTGCGTTCCAGTATCTTATATTCTTCAAAGCCTGATGCGTAATTGTGATTAAGGTCAACTCCACGCGCATTAGCTTGCCATTTAGAAAAATCGGATGAACCGCTATTCATTCTAGTGACTCTGTCCTTAATAACGTTGTTATCTTGCAATCCGTGTATCTGATAATCAATGCCATCCGGATTAAGCATGGGCACGATGATGAGCTTTCTCGTTTCAAAGATCACGCGGCTTGATATATCCTGCATATGCTTTCCACGCACGAATTCATAGCAAAAGTCATTGAGAAAGGAAATTAGAATCGCGCTGGTTATCCACTCCATTCCGTGATGCGAGCCTATATACAAAACACTTTTTTTGCCCTTGCCAAGAGTGACTATCGGAATACTTTTGCCAAGAATACTATTGCCAAGAATACTAACGTTAATAAAGTCATATTTATTTTCTAAGAAGTTCAAGCAATCTATCAGAGCCTTATGATCAAAGTATTGACCAAATTTCAACTCAGAGGTATTATCAAAACTCATTTTCGGTCGCCTCCGACTATCTATATACTATAAGAATATGAGCTTGAAATGAGAGTTATGACAGAAATTTACACTTTTAGTTGAGGCGCAAGAATAAAAATCTATTGCAAATTACAACGCAATGTGGTATAATACAATTTGTTGATGATAAATAAAAAGGGCAATGACCTAACAAGGCCATTGCCAATGGTTGGAGCTAGTGAAAAGACTCGAACTTTCGACCTGCTGATTACGAATCAGCTGCACTACCGACTGTGCTACACTAGCGTCAACGACTTATACATTTTATCATTATTGTTTCGATTTGTCAATACCTAAATTTAAAAAAATAAATTTTTGAGAGGGAAAAATGAATCTTTGCGATCCTAAAACGATCAAGCACATAATGGGTGTGTTTGATATTAAGTTCAGAAAAGAATTTGGACAGAACTTTTTGATAAACAGAAGCGTTGTCGAAGACATTGCAGATAACTGTGCTGATACGCAGCAGACCTCCATTCTTGAGATCGGACCGGGCATTGGTCCTCTTACTACGGAGCTTGCCTTGCGCTTTGACAGAGTAGTTGCACTCGAGATTGATCACGGTCTTATACCTGTTCTTAAATATACCTTGGGTGAATTCAATAACGTTACGGTTATAAATGAGGATGTTATGAAATGCGACCTTGAACATATACTTGCACCGTATTTTGAAAAGGGAAAGGTCTCGGTATGTGCTAATCTTCCTTATTACATCACAACGCCCATACTTATGAAGCTGCTTGAATGTGGGCTTCCTTTTGACTATATTACGATAATGATCCAATCCGAGGTTGCAGACAGGCTCTGCGCCAGGGCAGGGTCGTCGGATTACGGTGCCATAACTGCCGTTCTTGCCTATTACGGGATAGCTGAAAAGCTTTTCACAGTGAGTGCAGGGAACTTTATGCCTGCTCCCAAGGTCAATTCCACGGTAGTGAGAATAAAGCTTCACAAAACCAAGCCTTATTTGCCGAAAAACGAAAAGATTCTCTTCAGAACGATCAAGGGTGCTTTTGAGCAGAGAAGAAAAACTCTGCCCAATGCTCTCGCCGCGACCTTTGGAGAACTGAGCAAGGAAGAGATCACCGATGCTATAATTGCTTGCGGCTATAAAGCCGACATTAGAGGCGAAAGATTGAGCATTTCGGATTTTGTGGCTCTTTCAGACAAGCTTTACGATTTGATGATTTTAAAAGATGAATAAGGAGCTACTATGCTGCATTTTTCTATACCAAATGACTATAGATCTTTGTTGACTCTAAGAGAAACCGAGGTCGCCATAAAAAAGGTAAAAGACTATTTTGAAAGACAACTCGCAATAAGACTTAATCTAACTCGAGTGTCTGCTCCGATCTTTGTTGAGACAGATAGCGGTCTTAACGATAATCTGAACGGTCACGAGCGACCTGTTGCTTTTGACTCTCTTGACGGCTCTCGCTTGGAGATCGTCCATTCTCTTGCCAAATGGAAGAGAATGGCGCTTAAGACCTACGGATTCGATATGCACGAGGGCTTATATACCGATATGAACGCGATAAGACGCGATGAGGAGCTTGACAATATTCATTCTATGTTTGTAGACCAGTGGGACTGGGAGATGATAATAGGAGAAAAAGAAAGGACAAAAGATACTCTTCAAAGTACTGTCAACTCCATTTATGAAGCCTTGAAGAATACTGAAGAATATATTTGCAACGAATACCCGTTTATCGAAAGGGTATTGCCCGAGAAAATCTCCTTTGTTACGACGCAGGAGCTTGAGGATTTGTATCCTGATTTGTCACCCAAAGACAGGGAGTATATGATCTGTAAGGATAAAAAGGCGGTATTCTTGATGCAGATAGGAAAAACTCTTCGTTCCGGTGAAAAGCACGATGGAAGAGCGCCCGACTATGACGATTGGGAGCTGAACGGAGATATACTTGTTTATTATCCGGTGCTTGATATTGCTTTGGAGCTTTCGTCTATGGGTATAAGGGTGGACCGAGCTGCATTACTTGCTCAGCTTGCTCAAAGCGGATGCGAGGACAGAAAGACTTTGCCTTTCCATAGAACACTTTTGGAGGGCGAATTGCCGTTCACGGTGGGTGGAGGAATCGGACAGTCAAGAATGTGTATGTTCTTCTTAAAAAAGGCTCATATAGGTGAGGTCCAATCATCGTATTGGAGCAAAAAAGACCACGAATTCTGCCAAAATCTTGGAATTAATTTGTTATAAAAAAGTAAAGGCTCTTGCTATGAGGAGAGCCTTTGTTTTTTGTGTAAATAAAGTGTGAATTCTATTGACTTTTTCGATAACTGTGATATAATAGTTAACGTGTTAATTATTTGCTTTGGAGGTAATAATGCAAGACAAGGATTTTGAAATATATAAGTCCACTATGCGAAAGATGATGCATATTGGCAGACTGCACAGAGCTACATTCGAAAAAAACATTTCAAATATGGGAATACACCACAGTCAGCATCACCTTTTGATGTATATTGCAAAGGAAGGTGAGGTCGCCACTCAAAAGCAGATAGCGGAAAAATTCCGTATAACTCCTGCCGCAGTTGCACGTTCGTTGAAAACGCTTGAGGCTGAGGGATATATAGAGAGAAGCTCGATAGAGAACGACTGCAGGTGCAACAAGATCTCAATAACTGACAAGGGAAAGGATATTGTACAAAGATCGCATATTTTGTTCAAGGAGACCGACAGAGCTCTTTTTGAAGGTTTTACAGATGAAGATATTTCTTTATTCAACAGTTATCTGGATAGAATAAGTGAAAAGCTTTGGAATATGGATAATGAAAGGTGTGAAAAAAAGACAGATGAAGAGCAGTAAAACGATAAATTGGTGGAAATATATAAAACCGTACTTGCCATATTTCATTTTAGGACCTGTATGTATGATCATTGAGGTCCTCGGTGAAATACTTATGCCGAGACTTTTGGCATATATTATCAATCTTGGAATTGACGGTGTGACCGAGGATATGCCCGGAATCATACTTTGGCTATACAACAAGATAGGAAATAATGCGTATTTTATAGTTGCTATTGCCGTGGGAATGATCTTAACTGCAATCCTTATGATGATTGGCGGTGTCGGAGGTGCATATTTCGGTGGTAAAGCATCCGTAAATTTTGCCGCGGATTTAAGGGCTGATATATATAAAAAAATACAGAGCTTTTCATTCTCAAATATAGATAAGTTCAGCTCTGCATCACTAGTTACGCGCCTTACTAACGACGTCACACAGCTTCAGAACTTCGTTAATATGATGCTGCGTATGTTTTTCCGTTCACCCGGTATGCTTATCGGCGCGCTTATTATGGCGATAAGCTTAAATCCATCGCTTTCGGTAATTCTTGCGGTTTCAGTGCCGTTGCTGCTTACTGCTATTGCTTGTATTATTGTCAGAGGCTTTCCGCTTTTCGGTAAAATGCAGACGAAGCTCGATAAGCTTAATTCAACGGTTCAGGAGAACCTTACGAACGTTCGTGTAGTCAAATCATTCGTCAGAGAAGATTTTGAGCAGGAAAAGTTTTATGCCGCTAACGCTGATATGAAGAATACTGCGGGTAAGGCGATGAAAAATATGATTCTGATGTCTCCCGTTATGACGTTTATTATGAATGCCACATCCATCGCAATTTATTGGTTTGGAGGAAATCAGCTTCTTGCAGGAGATATGAAGACAGGTGACTTTGCGTCATTCGTCACATACATCACGCAAATACTTTCATCGCTCATGATGGTCACTTTCTTGTTTATGATGTTTTCAAGATCTATGGCTTCTGCTAAAAGAATAAGTGAAGTGATGAACGAGGAGATCGACATCACGGACTCGGTAAGCGAAAGCGAATATCTTGTTGAACGAGGAGAAGTAGAGTTCAGAAACGTTTCCTTCCGTTATTACAAGGATAGCGAGGAAAAGGTGCTTGATAATATCAATCTAAAGATCAATGCGGGTGATACCGTTGGAATTATCGGTTCAACAGGCTGTGGAAAGACCACTCTCGTTTCGATGATAGCCAGGCTTTATGATGTTGATGAGGGAGAAGTGCTCGTTGACGGAGTTAATGTAAAGGATTATTCGCTTTATAATCTTCGCGAGGGCGTTGGTATGGTGCTTCAAAAGAATATATTGTTCTCGGGAAGCATTATTGACAATCTTCGTTGGGGTGATAGCGACGCAACTATGGATGAGATCCGCGAGGCGGCAGATTATGCTCAAGCGGATGGATTCATCACAAGCTTTACCGATGGATATAATATGGACCTTGGTCAAGGCGGTACTAATGTTTCCGGCGGACAAAAGCAGAGGCTTTGCATTGCCCGCGCGCTTTTAAAAAAGCCAAAGATACTTATTCTTGATGACTCAACAAGTGCCGTGGATATGGCAACGGAGGCAAGGATCAGAGATGCATTTAAAAATAGCATCGGAGACTCAACGAAGATCATTATAGCGCAGAGAATTAATTCTGTTAAGGATGCTGATGAGATAATCGTTCTTGACGAGGGCAGGATCACGGGAGTGGGTACTCACGAATACTTGCTTGCAAATAATCTTGAGTATCAGGAGATCTACTATTCGCAAATGGATAAGAAGGAGGGGGATGCATAATGGCTGCAAGAAAACTTGAAGAGCTTCAAAAGCAATACGGCGGCAAGCCCTCTGATATGAAACGCGGAATGATGGGCGGAAGAGGTCCAAGAGGACGCGGTCCCGGTCCCGGAGTAAGAGCCAAAGGAAAACCAAAGGATACAAAGGCAACCGTTAAGAGATTGTTTTCATATATAGCTAAATACAAATTCAGACTTATCCTTGTTCTCATTTGTATGCTTTTTAACACATTGTCATCCTTGACGGGTGCATACATTCTTCGACCTGTTATCAATGCACTTGTGGGAGAAGCTGAGCTTAAATTTTTGGGATTTACCTTTGACCACCCGCTTGAATACCTAGCCGTGATACTTACGGTTATCGGTTGCGTATATTTGTGTGGAATAATTGCAAACTATACACAGGCAAGAATAATGCTTTCTGTGTCCATGAATGCAATAGAAAATCTTAGAAACGATCTTTTCAAAAAGGTGCAAAAGCTGCCTGTCAGAGTATTTGACAGCGATAGCAACGGTGAGATAATGAGCCGTTTTACCAACGATATTGATAACATTGATATGATGCTTCACAATACCGTTATCAATCTGATATCCGGCTCTATTATGCTCGTCGGTACTCTTTGTATGATGATTTATACAAACATATGGTTGACACTGATCACGATCGTTTTTATTCCGCTGTTTATTTTTCTTGCGGGACAGATCGCTGTGCGTTCATCAAAGTATTACGTAGGTCAACAGGCGGCGCTTGGAGCTATAAACGGCTATATTGAGGAATCAGTATCGGGGCAGAAGGTAATAAAGGTCTTTAATCACGAGAAGATATGTGAGGAAGAGTTCGATGTTCTTAATAACGATATGAGAGACAAGCAATTCAAGGCACAGTTTTTTGGCGGAATTATGGGTCCGATACTTGGCAACACGAGCCAGATAAGCTATGCATTGACGGCGGGAATCGGCGGTGTACTTTGTGTGCTTACCGGATTTGACGTCGGTGGACTTTCGGTATTCGTAAACTACTCTCGCCAATTCTCAATGCCAATAAATCAGATATCTCAGCAGATGAGCACTATCTTTTCAGCACTTGCGGGTGCAGAGCGAGTTTTCTCAATAATGGACAGAGAACCTGAGATAGAGTGTATAGGTGAATATCATTCTGCAGAGCATATTAAGGGTGACGTTGTTCTTGAAAACGTAAGCTTTGGATATGAGGAAGGCAAAACCGTTCTTAAGAATATATCTTTGTATGCCCATCCCGGACAAAAGATAGCTTTCGTTGGATCGACCGGTGCAGGTAAAACCACTATTACCAACCTTTTGAACAGATTTTATGATATTGAGTCGGGAACGATTACGGTCGACGGTGTAAACATTAAGGAATACAGCCTCCCTGAGCTTCGCAGAAATATCGCTATGGTACTTCAAGATACACACTTGTTCACAGGTACTGTTATGGAGAATATTCGATACGGGCGACTTGATGCGACGGATGAAGAAGTTATTGCGGCTGCAAAGACCGCAAGCGCTCATAGCTTTATTATGAGGCTTTCCGATGGATACAACACGGTTATTGAGGGTGACGGTGCAAATCTTTCACAGGGTCAGCGACAGCTTCTCAATATTGCGCGTGCGGCTCTTTCTAAAGCTCCCATACTTGTTCTTGACGAAGCAACAAGCTCGGTAGATACCAGAACCGAGCGTCATATCGAGCACGGTATGGACAGACTTATGAAGGACAGAACGACTTTCGTTATTGCGCACAGACTTTCAACTGTAAGAAATTCAAACGCTATTATGGTGCTTGAACACGGCGAGATAGTTGAGAGGGGTACTCACGAGGAGCTTCTCGAAAAGCAGGGAAGATATTATGAACTTTATACGGGCAAAAAGGAGCTCGATTGATAAAAAGCCAACGGTTTCCGTTGGCTTTTTTAAAAAAGATGTAAAATATTATTGCAAAAAGAGAAGAATTGTGTTATACTACCTATGTATGTACTATATGTATTTATGCTATATTAAAAAACAGGAGGTTAATTCTATGAAAATGACATTCAGGCATTACGGACCGAATGATCCCGTAACTCTTGAACAAATTTCTCAGATCCCCAACATGTACTCGATCGTTTCTGCAGTGTATGACGTACCTGCAGGCGGAGTTTGGAGCGAAGAAAGCATCAATGCTATAAAGGCTAGTGCTGAAGCTCACGGACTTAAATTCGAGGTTGTTGAAAGCGTTCCCGTTCCTGAGGATATCAAGCTCGGAAACGAAAAAGCACCCCAGCTTATTGAAAACTATTGTGAAAACCTCAGAAGACTTGCTAAAGCAGGCGTTAAGTGCGTTTGCTACAACTTCATGCCCGTTTTTGACTGGCTCAGAAGTGAGCTTGAGCACCAGGCTGATGACGGTTCCAACAGCCTTGCTTATGACGAGCAGACAGTTCTTGCTATGAATCCCCTTGATGGCGGTCTCTCTTTGCCCGGTTGGGACGAAAGCTATACTCTTGACGGACTTCGCGATCTTCTTAAGCAGTATGAAGCTATCGACGAAGAGCAGCTTTGGAAGAATCTTGAAGCTTTCCTTACAAAGGTAATTCCCGTAGCTCACGAGGTTGGCATCAATATGGCAATACATCCCGATGACCCGCCGTGGGGTATCTTCGGTCTTCCCAGAATCATTACCTGTGAAGAAAACCTTGAAAGATTCCTCAATATCGTTGACCTTCCCGAAAATGGTCTTACGTTCTGTACAGGATCTCTCGGTGCTTCCACCGAAAATGACCTTGTAAGAATGAGTGAAAAGTTTGCAAAGAGAATTCACTTTGCTCATATCCGTAACGTTAAGCACACAGGTCCCCGTCAGTTCCACGAGGTTGCGCATCCCACGGATTGCGGATCTCTTGATATCTACGGAATTATGAAGGCGCTTCACGATAATGGTTTTGACGGCTATATGAGACCCGACCACGGACGTATGATCTGGGGCGAAAAGGGTAGATATGGCTACGGTCTCTATGACAGAGCACTTGGCGCAACATACCTTCTCGGTCTTTGGGAAGCGATCGAAAAAGACGCTAAAAACTAATTTTTGAATAACGGAGAATTTAAAATGAATAAAGTTTGTGTTATCACGGGCGCAGGTGGCATTCTTTGCTCATCCTTCGCTGAAGAAATGGCTAAGCAGGGCTATAAGGTAGCTCTTCTTGACCTCAATGAGGTTGCTGCAGGTGCAGTTGCAGACAGAATCAACGCTAACGGCGGTTGTGCTAAGGCCTATAAGGTAAACTGCCTTGAAAAGGAAAGCATTGAGGCTGCTCACGAGGCAATTCTCAACGATCTCGGAAAGTGCACTATCCTTATTAACGGTGCTGGCGGCAACAGCCCCAGAGCAACTACCGATAAGGAGTATTATGAAGTAGGTGACGAAGACAGAGATGATATCAAGACTTTCTTTAACCTTGATAAGTCCGGCTTTGATTTCGTGTTCAACCTTAACATTATGGGAACACTTCTTCCTACGCAGGTTTTCGTAAAGGATATGCTCGGTCAGGAAGGATGCTCAATTTTGAACATTTCCTCTATGAACGCGTACCGTCCTCTTACAAAAATTCCCGCATACAGTGCAGCTAAGTCCGGCATCTCCAACTTTACACAGTGGCTTGCAGTTCACTTTGCAAGTGCAGGTATCAGAGTTAACGGTATCGCTCCCGGCTTCTTTGTAACAAATCAGAACAGAGCTCTCCTCTTTAATGAGGACGGCACTCCCACACCCAGAACTAATAAGATACTTAACGCAACACCTATGAAGAGATTCGGTGAATCCGAAGAGCTTCTCGGTACACTCAGATTCCTTACTAACCCCGAGGAATCCGGTTTCGTTACAGGTATCGTAATTCCCGTTGACGGCGGCTTCTCCGCTTATTCCGGAGTATAATTTGAATATAAAATAAAAGCAAGCAGGGCATAGCTCTGCTTGCTTTTAGCAAAAAAGAGACACTCTTTTTGGAGTGCCTCTACATTTATGTATCATAAATATTCCCATTACCCATTTTTCTTTCCCATGTGCCGGGAAGGGGAATGAGCTTGTTCTGCTTTAGTGAACTCTGCACATCGATTATGTTCTGATTTGATGAGCCTCTGAAAAGCAGTGCGGAGCTTTTTAGTTCTTCAATGAATTTTCCGTCAACCAATACGTCTATATGTTCAAGCAATTCCCGTACGTTTTCTTGACCTTTCTGCGCTTTGGGAAGAAGGTCATTTTCAAATGAAAATCCCGTATAGCACCAGATCTTTTTTGATGGCAGCTTTGATTTTAATTGCTTTAATAATTCAACTAATGCTCCTTGATTTTCGGGCTCAAACGGTTCGCCACCGAGTAATGTGAGTCCCTCGATATATGAGGGCTTTGTCGCATCGATAATGCGGTCGATCTCCTTTTGTGTGAAGGGATTTCCATAGTTGAAATTCCACGTCTCGGGATTAAAGCAACCCTTGCAATGGTGTCTGCATCCGCTGACAAAGAGGGAAGTCCGAACTCCCGGTCCGTTGGCTATATCGTTTTCTCGTATAAGTGCGTAATTCATATAATTCCTCGATTAACAATCCCTTGCCGTGGGCAAGGGATTGTGATTTTTATTAAAGGTGGAGAACTCTTTCCTTGATCTCCTGTGTTCTGCCTTGATTCCAATACTGAGTACCGATGTAACCGCATGTACGTCGGGCTACGTTCATAGTGGATTGGTCGGTATTGCCGCAGTTGGGGCATCTCCAAATGAGCTTGCCGTCGTCTTCAACTATCTCTATCTCACCGTCAAAACCGCATTTCTGACAGTAGTCACTCTTGGTGTTAAGCTCTGCGTACATAATGTTATCATAGATGAAACGCATTACAGAGAGGACTGCGTCAAGATTATTCTGCATATTTGGAACTTCAACGTAGGAGATAGCACCTCCTGGCGACAGCGCCTGGAATTTAGATTCGAGAGCGAGCTTCTTGAATGCGTCGATCTCCTCTGTCACGTGGATGTGGTAGCTGTTAGTTATGTAAGTTTTGTCTGTAATATTCTTGATTATACCAAAACGCTTCTGCAAGCACTTTGCAAACTTGTAGGTAGTGCTTTCAAGCGGAGTACCGTAAAGGGAATAGTCGATGTTTTCTTCAGCCTTCCACTTTGCTGTGTACTCGTTGAGTTTTTTCATAATCTCAAGACCAAGGGCCTCTCCTTCAGGTTCGGTAAGCTTCTTGCCATTAAGGGCAAGAACGCATTCCCAAAGACCTGCGTATCCAAGAGAGATGGTGGAATATCCGCCGTGCAGATATTTGTCAATTGTTTCACCCTTTTTCAAGCGAAGAAGAGCGCCGTGCTGCCAAAGAATAGGAGCAGCATCGGAAAGAGTACCGGTAAGTCTTTCATGTCTGCACTGGAGTGCCCTGTGGCAAAGCTCCATTCTGTCATCAAAGATCTCCCAAAATTTCGTCATATCTCCGTTAGCGGAGAGACCGATGTCAACAAGATTTACAGTGACAACGCCTTGATTAAACCTACCGTAATACTTGGGTTGACCGTTTTCGTCAATATAAGGTGTCAGGAAGCTTCTGCAACCCATACAAGTATAGCAATGTCCCTCTCCGTTCTTGTCAACCTTATTCTGAAGCATTATTTTTTCGGATATGTAGTCGGGAACCATTCTCTTGGCGGTGCATTTAGCCGCAAGCTTTGTGAGGTAATAGTAGGGGCTGTCCTCGTGGATGTTATCCTCCTCGAGAGCGTAAATAAGCTTGGGGAACGCAGGCGTTACCCAAACGCCCTTCTCATTTTTAACTCCTTCATATCTTTGCTTGAGAGTTTCCTCAATAATGATTGCAAGATCGCGCTTTTCGCGTTCGTTCTTGGCTTCGTTAAGATACATAAATACGGTCACAAAGGGTGCTTGTCCGTTGGTAGTCATAAGCGTGACTACCTGATACTGAATTGTCTGAACACCGCTCTTGATCTCTTCAAGAAGTCTTTCTTCCGTGATGCGGTTGATGTCTTCTTCACTTACGTCAGGATATATGCTCTTAAGCTCTTTTTCAACTTTAACTTTAATCTTTTGGCGGCTTACGTCGACGAAAGGAGCAAGGTGAGTTAAACTGATGCTTTGACCGCCGTATTGGCAGGAGGCAACCTGTGCTATGATCTGAGTAGCGATATTACAAGCGGTAGAGAAGCTGTGAGGCTTTTCAATCATCGTGCCGCTGATGACGGTGCCGTTTTGAAGCATATCTTCAAGATTGACAAGGTCACAGTTATGCATGTGCTGTGCAAAGTAGTCGGAATCGTGGAAGTGGATAATTCCATTTTCGTGTGCGGCGACTATGTCTGCCGGGAGCAACAGTCTCTTTGTAATATCCTTGCTGACCTCACCCGCCATATAGTCACGTTGAACGCTGTTGACGGTGGGGTTTTTATTGGAGTTCTCTTGCTTGACCTCTTCGTTATTACATTCGATGAGACTCAAGATCTGTTCATCGGTAGTGTTGGATTTTCTGATCAATGCTCGAGTATAGCGATAGGTGATATATCTTCTTGCAACCTCAAATGCGCGCTGATTCATGATCTGGTCTTCGACCATATCTTGGATCTCCTCAACGTTAAGTGATCTATTCATATTGAGGGCAGCCATTTCGACGTCCTCTGCAATTCGTCTGATTTGAATGTTTGTCATTCTCTCGCTTGGAACAACACTTTCGTTTGCTTTCATCACAGCAACGATGATTTTGTTTGGATCAAAAAGTACTTCTGAACCGTTTCGTTTAATGATTTTCATTTTTTCCTCCTGTAGACATTATTTATTTTTAATTTAGACTAAAAATCGACATATTAATTATAACTATATCTTGTGTTTAAGTCAAGAGAAAAAACAATATATTGTTATTTTTGTAGGTTCTTACAATTTGTGTTATCTTTTTTTAAACAATTTGAACATTTTAAGGAATTTTTAAGGTTTAAAGTGTAATATTTATACAGGGATAAAATGTAATCGGTAAAAATACTGACATCCTTGAATAATTTTCTATAAAAGTATTTAAAAAGTATTTAAAAAAGTAGGTGTAAAAATGTTAGAGCTCTATAATATCAGAAAGACATACGGAAAAGATGAGTCTGCTGTAGAAGCACTGAAAGGTGTGAGCATAAAATTCCGCAACAATGAATTTGTGTCCATACTAGGACAGTCGGGTTGCGGAAAAACGACCTTGCTCAATATAATAGGCGGTCTTGACCACTATACAAGCGGAGATCTCATTATCAGAGGCGTTTCCACAAAGGATTATAAGGATTCGGATTGGGATACGTACAGAAATCACTCAATTGGCTTTATTTTTCAAAGCTATAACCTTATTCCGCATCAGACGGTACTTGCCAACGTCGAGCTTGCGCTCACTTTAAGCGGTATTTCAAAAAACGAAAGAAGAAGAAGGGCTGTCCAGGCTCTTGATAAGGTGGGACTTCGCTCCCAACTCCATAAGCGTCCAAATCAGCTTTCAGGCGGTCAGATGCAGAGAGTTGCAATTGCAAGAGCTTTGATAAATAACCCTGATATACTTCTTGCTGACGAGCCCACTGGAGCTCTTGATTCCGAAACCAGTGTACAGGTTATGGATCTTCTTAAGGAGATCGCTAAGGATAGACTTGTAATTATGGTTACACACAACCCGGAGCTTGCAGAAGAGTATTCCACTCGTATCATAAAGCTACGCGACGGTAATCTTGTAGGTGACTCCAATCCGTTCGACGGAAAAGAAACGGTCGTCTCGGAGTACGAAAAAAAGAGCGCCAAGAAGAAAAAGTCTTCTATGTCGTTCTGGACAGCACTCTCGCTCTCATTTAATAACCTTATGACCAAAAAGGGAAGAACCTTTTTAACTTCATTCGCGGGCTCAATCGGTATAATTGGTATAGCCTTGATCCTAGCGGTTTCGACAGGTGTAAATACGTACATTCAGTCGATTGAGGAGAATACAATGTCATCGTACCCGCTTCAAATACAGCAGAACACGATGAATCCAAGCTCAATAATGTCGTCATTGATGCAGAGTGCTAACTCTGAACCCGGTCCGAGGGATCCGGATAAGGTGTATTCGAGCCAAATAATGGTTCAAATGATGTCGATGATGACGGAATCAGTCACTACTAATAATCTTGAAAAGTTTAAAGGATTTTTGGATTCGCATCCCGAGATCTGGAATTATTGTTCAGATATTAAGTATTCTTATTCTGCAGAGTTGAATACATATCTCTTGCAGGAGGATGGAAGCTATAAGAACAGCTCTCAGGGAATGAACCAGATGTATTCCTCGATGGGTGTTTCAGGAGTATCCAAGGAGATGATGTCGAGTATGGCGTCTATGATGGGTACGATGGGCAGTGTGACAGGCTGGACAGAGCTTATCGGATCTACCGAGAACATAATGAAGAATTATGAGCTTGTTGACGGTAAATACCCCGAGGAGTGCAACGAAATAGTTCTTATCGTGGATGAAAATAATCAGATCTCTGACTATACTCTTTATGTTCTCGGTATCCGAGATTTCGAAGAAGTTAAAGAGTATATGAAGCATATGATCGAGTCCAAGATAAACGGTACGGAGAATACGTATAAAATTCCCGACGTCAATTATACGTTTGAAGAGATCTATAATTTTAAGTTTAAGGTTCTCCTTGACAGCGACCACTACGTGCTTGACGGTGACATTATAAGAAAGCTTGATACAACCAACGAAGACGACAAGGCTATTCTTGACGACAGACTTGATAAGGCTATGGATCTTAAGATTGTTGGTATAGTGCGTCCTGCTGATGATAGCATGAATATGGCTAATATCGGAACGATAGGATATATGACTCATCTTATGGATGAGGTTATAGAAAAGGCGAACAAGAGCGATGTTGTCAAGGCGCAGCTTAACAATAAGGAAGTTGATATGTTTACGGGTATTCGCTTTGATTCAAAGGGATATACACTTGACGACATTCCCGCACTCAAGGAATTTGTTGAAAGATTTTCTTCGGTTGATTCATCTTTTATTTTGGATTTTGTGCTTAATAATATCGACATTCCTTACCTCAAAGATATCGTTCAGCAGTACGTTCCCACAGATGCTCAATCATTTGCAAAAATGATCCTTGATTATCTAAACAAAGACAAGATAACCACTAATACTTATTCGGGAAATCTTAAAAAGCTTGGATATATCAATACAGAGAACCCTTCTTCAATTTCTATTTATCCTAAGGATTTTGAGTCCAAGGAAAAGATTAATGAGATAATTTCTCAGTATAACGCTAGTCAGAAGGATGACGACAGAATCCTATATACTGATACAGTGGCGCTTCTTATGAGTTCTGTGACCACGATCGTTGATGCTATATCTTACGTACTTATAGCCTTCGTTGCTATCTCGCTTGTGGTATCTTCGATTATGATCGGTATCATTACGTATATCTCGGTTCTTGAGAGAACTAAAGAAATTGGTATCTTGCGCGCAATAGGTGCATCCAAGAAGGATATTGGCCGTGTATTTAATGCCGAGACCCTATTCGTTGGATTGGTTGCCGGAATTATCGGTATCGTATGCTCGCTTGGCCTTATAGTTCTTATTAACATTATACTCTACCATTTCACAGGATTGGCTACTCTCAAAGCGGTTCTTGAACCTGCTCCCGCAGTTGTTCTTGTGCTGATCAGTATGGGACTTACCTATATTGCGGGATTGCTACCTTCAAAGACTGCTTCTAATAAAGATCCTGTAATTGCTCTCAGAACAGAATAAACTCAAAGAGGTAATTATGAGAAGTTTTTTTAGTAGACTTTTTGGGAAGATCAGGACGTTCTTTTACGGTAGAAACGGCTTTGACGATCTTGCAAAATTGAGTCTGATATTGTCTATAGTTGTATTTCTGATATACGGTTTTTTGCCGAGAGGCATTGTGAAGATTGTGTTATCATTGATTACTTGGACATTGATGGGATATGCTTATTTCAGAATACTCTCAAAGAACATATACAAGAGAGTAGCTGAAAACAAAAGATATCTCAATGCGGTCAATATGACCAAGACGAGATGGAAGCAAAGAAAAACGCATAAGTTTTTTAGGTGCCCGAGATGCAAGACTTGGTTGAGGGTGCCAAGAGGAAAAAAGCAGATAACTATTACCTGCGCCAAATGCTCTCATAAGTTCGATAAAAGAACGTAAATATTTGCGGCGAGCTACTTGCTCGCCGCTTTTTGTATTATTGGTGTTTTTGGGGTCAATACTTAATAAAAAAGGAGCTTTTGATATGTGTACTGCAATCACATTTAATGCTAAAAATCGCTATTTTGGGAGAAATTTGGATCTGGAAAGGCGGTATAGCGAAAGTGTAGCGATAATGCCTAGAGGATATCAAATTAAATACAGAAACGGTGAAATCGATGAACATCATTTTGCTATGATCGGAATGGCAACGGTTGTGGATAATTATCCGCTTTACTATGATGCCACTAATGAGTTTGGATTGAGCATAGCTGGGCTTAATTTCGTCGAAAATGCATACTTTAAGGGAAAAGATGAATGTAAAAAAGAAATAGCGGTTTTTGAATTGATACCGTATCTTCTGAGTCAGTTTAAAACCGTTGAAGAATGTATATTTGAGTTAAAGAAAATATCTATAGTTGACACGCCGTTCAATGATGATTATAGAACGGCAGAGCTGCATTGGATGATAGCTGATAAGGAAAGATGCATAACTCTGGAGTGCACAAGGGAGGGAATGAGTATTCACGAAAATACCGTAGGGGTGCTTACTAATAATCCGCCATTTCCGTTTCATATGGTTAACCTGTGCAATTATTTGAATTTGACAAACAAAGAGCCTGAAAATAGATTTTCTGATAAAATTAAGTTGTCGGTGTATAGTAGAGGGATGGGAGCTCTTGGAATGCCGGGTGATCTTTCTTCTATGTCGCGATTTGTGCGAGCAAGCTTTACGAAGCTGAATTCTGTAATACCGGAAACGGAGATCGATAGTATTGGGCAAATGTTTCACATTCTTGCTTCGGTAGAACAGCAAGCGGGAAATGTCAGGGTTGATGAAAGGTTTGAACGAACTCAATATGCAAGCTGCTGTGATATGGATAAAGGTGTTTATTACTATAAGACTTATGATAATAACCAAATTACTGCTGTTGCAATGTTTAACGAGGACCTTGGCGGCTGCGAGCTAATCACATATAAATTAGTTTCAACCCAGCAGATCAGGTATCAAAATTGAAATATTTAAAAAATAATCTTTTATGATAGAAAAAACGCAAGGAATGGCTCTGATTTACAAAAGCCAACGGTATCAATGGGTTTTGAAGTACCGTTTGTTATTTTTTGTAAATCAAATGCCATTTTTTGCTTATTTATTATTAATATGTAGGCCTGTTGGAGACAAATACGCCAAAAAGTATTGACAAACGGGGCACAAAGTGGTATAATGTCAATGCAAAAATATGAATATGATTTGTGTTTAATAGTTTTTTAGCGAGGTGATGACAGCGTCATCTCCTCGCCATTTTAATGCTTATATAGGAGGGGGCTTATGTCAAAAAAACGCGGTTTTACGCTTGTTGAAATACTTGTTGTTGTTGCTATAACCACGCTTGTGCTTGCGATGGTTGGCGGCTTGCTGATTTTTATGGCTGAGACCTCCGGCACACTCATTCATAAATCCGAAGAGCTTATGCTCGTGCAGTCTATTGAGTCCTATTTGAGGGGAAAATATGAAAAAGATGTTTCAGATTTAAAATTAATAAGATACGATAGTAATACTGATTGTATTCATTATGATAATGATAACAGTGTTGTTTTCAAGGAAACCAATTTAAATGAGTTCCACATCTATCTTGATATTAATAATAACAATGAATATGATGTGGGCGACTTAACAATTAACGACCCAAATGAAGCGAGTGAATGTTTCATCCGTTGCAAATTAATTTTCGAACCTGACGGAAGAACGCAAGGGAATCACACATATGATTTCATCATCGGTATAAATAAAGACAATTAATTACGGAGGTTGAGTAATGGCTCAAAATCAATGTATTTTTGAATACTGTAATTTCGGGGAAGGATACTTGAGGGTGTTCTTTCCCGCGAAAAAGAATAATAAAGAATTCGAGCTTTGGATAGATCTTGAGGAGGATTACCCCATAGTTGACGGCGTGATCTCTAAAATAGATTCACTTGCTGAAAGAATCAAACACGAGTTGAAAGAGGAAGGACTTTTGTTCTTTCCGTCAATTCTTTTGTTGCTCAGATGCGAGGAAACGTTCAGAAGCTCAGTGCATATTCCTGTTAAGAACTCTTTCCAAGCAAAGATGCTCTACAACAAGGAGATGAAGGCAAGACCGAACAAGGACGAGTTTTACACTGCAATGAATTCGTATAAGTCCGTTGTTGATAATAACGTTCGATATACATATAACACATATTTTATGCCCAAGGCTATCGTTGACTCTTTTTTGAAGCTTGCAAAGCTTCTTGGAACAGAGGTTAGCGAGGTAAAACCTTTCGGTATGTATCTCAGTGAAACTCAAGATTATGATTGTAATTATGTCTTTTTCCATATTAGGAGAAAGATTTGCACGATGATCTTAATTGCTGAAAATCATTTGATCACGAGCTATGATTTTGAGTTCGAGAGAGAGTCGGAGATTTTGAACAAATTTTTGCTTGTGGCTTCAAAGCACGAGTTTGAGTTTGGTAAGCAAAAGATTACGCATAGCGGCGTAAGCTACGATAAGCCAGTAAAGATTGAGTTGGGGTTGAAGGAGCTTGGCTCCGTTGAGACACTTGAGGAGCCGTCTCCTAAAGACGAGGATAAGCAGTCACTTGCAAAATCTGTTACGCATAAGATCGACGAGGTTGAGGTCGATTGGGAAAACTATGAGGACGATAACACAGTCTTCAATAAGAGATATGCTACAAGCAATAGTATCCTTCGTAACAGATACGATGCGATATCAAAGGCTCTTCTTGAATATACGGGTATGAAGTGCAAGATTACGGAAAATGCCGCAGTATTCCATATCAATTCAGTGGTTTATGCAAAAATGGACATCCGTAATAGCAGAGTTATGCTTTACCTTGCAACTGCTCCCGAAAAATACGTGAAGTCACTTTACACCTGCGCGCTTACTAAACGTGCAGGATTTGAAGACACCCCCTGTCTTTATAAGATAGCAACTGCATTCCGTCAGGACGGTGCGTTTGTACTTATTAAAGACCTCGCTGAAGAAAAGGGACTTATTCTTAAGCCCAAAAACTAATTCTAAAGAAAGGATTCTTTCGCAAAGCGAAAGTTAAGGTCATAACTATGAAAAAGACGCGAAAAGGTCTAACCTTGGTAGAAGTGATAGTTTCCATAGCTGTGTTTACTATTATTTCGCTTGCGTTATTTACATCCTTCCTCGGTATGCGCAAGGTAGTGGCAAAGCAGGAGGAATATGTCCGCATCGAGATGGTGTGCTACGATATCAACTACTATTGGGATATGTATGGGAATGATTGGGATAATCAATATTTTGACGGTGAATCTAATGGAAATGGAAAAGGATATCTCCAATATAAAGACGGGATTTTATTTCCTAATAGAGTCGATGGAAATTATGAGGTAAAGTGGTTGTATTATAAGATAGAAGACGACAAGGTCATAATTCTTGGTGAGAATTATGTGAATGATGCAAAATTGCTGATTGAATATATCAAATCTGATGATAGAGTTTTCGTTGAAAATGTGTATTGTGGAGGGCAAGGAGAATGAAAGCAAATAACAAGCAAAAAGGCTACGTTTTGTTCGTGGTGATGATTCTCTCCTTTGTAATGGCTATTACAGTTGCAGCTACGTCGTTGATCATTTTCAGATACACCTTGCACGCGAAGGGAAATCTTGAGGATCTAAAAGAAAACGCCATATATTATACAATTCTGGAGGAGGTTTACGATAATGCCCGAATTTAGAGCTTTATTTGCAATTTTCTCGTTTATCTTCGGAGCTGTTTTTGCAAGCTTTGCGGGTGTTATAGCTTTTCGTGCCCCAAAGGGACTTTCAATAGTTAAGCCCGATTCATACTGCCCAAGTTGCAAAAAGCCGATCAAGGCATACGACAATATTCCGATCTTATCCTGGGTAATTCTTGGCGGTAAGTGCAGAAACTGCAAATCAAAAATAGGAGTTTTCTCACTTTTGATGGAGATATTCGGCGGCCTTGGATTTATGTGTGCATATCTTCAATATGGGGATTCGCTCCGCAATCTTCCAATGTTTGTTGCACTTATGTTGCTCGTGTTCTTGTTTATAGTAATTGCAGGCATCGACCAAGAAACACACGATATTTACGATGTCACTCTTATTATTTTTGCAGTTATAGCGCTATTTATAGGTCTTTACAGAGTATTTGCTTTCGGAGCAGATATTTGGGAGCACGTTGGTGGCGCTGCACTTGGCTTTGGATTTTTCGGGGCTATCAAGCTTATCGCAAGATTAGTGCTAAAAAAAGACGCTCTTGGAACCGGGGATATCTTTCTTGTTGGTATAGGCGGTTTCATCACAGGCGCATTTCCATTGCTTATAGCAATAATGCTGTCAACGCTTCTTGGCTCCATTATTGAGATAATAAAAATCAGAACATCTAAAACGCAACGTGAAGCAGAGATCGCTTTTGGCCCATACCTTTTGCTTGGTATCGGTATTATGGCAATCTATGGCGAAGCGTTTATGAAATTTTATTGGGAGGTACTGCTGTAATGCCTTTATACAGATGTAAAGTGCTCAACTCATCAGGTCAGCGACAGGTCGTTTTGCGTGAAGCAACCGACGAGCTTACATTGAAAGCTCAAATACGTCAGGACCAGATACATATGTTGAGTTATACAGTTGTTAAAGAAGAGAAGGAGAATGAGTTTTTTGCTGTCAGCAGTAAAATCAAATTTACTGAAGTAATAACCTTCTTCCGTCAGTTCGCGGTAATGCTCAAGGCGGGAATTCCTATCAGCGACTGTCTTAACAACTTGCATAAACAAAAGTTTTCAATCCCTTTCAGAAACGTTTTGAAAGAGGTTTACCTTGACGTTGAGTCCGGAATTTTGCTTTCAGAGGCTTTTTCAAAGCACACTAAGGTATTTCCTCGTTTCTTTATCAGTATGGTGGGAATTGGTGAAGTAAGCGGCTCGCTTGACAAGGTTCTTACCAATATGGCAGATTATTATGAAAATGACCGTAGAATTAAGAAAAAGGCATCAAGTGCGATGGTTTACCCCTCGTTGCTCGTTGGTATGGTTATTATCGTCGTAATTTTCCTTTGCTTGTTTATTTTGCCTCAGTTTGAATCAACAATAAACGAGCTTGGAGGTGAAGTTCCCGCAATCACAAGAGTGGTTATGGACTTTTCTCAGTTCATCCAAGACTATTTCTTTATTATTCTTCCTCTTATTGTTGCTATTGCAATGATAATCTGGCTTTTCTTCAGAACGGACAAGGGAAGATACGTTAAGGATGTTTTGATGCTTAACATACCTATTATTTCTACAGTACAAAAGAATTTGATAACATCTCGCTTCTCTAAAGCATTCGTTATCCTTCTTGAGAGTGGTATGAATATGATCGACGTTCTTGAGAATCTTAAAAAGATGCTTGGAAATGAAGTCTTTACTAGAAAATGTTTACTTTCTAGTACCTCTTGTTTTGGATGTCTCTATCTTTTATAGATTTAGATCTTGAACATTTGTTCAATTGTTGTATTCGGTTTTCAAGGTACAGATTT
>CALGCW010000132.1 GCA_937884385.1 uncultured Clostridia bacterium
GGGCAGGATTGAAGCTTCAAAACCGATAAAATGCTCGCATTTTATCGAAAATTTATGCAGAATCCCCGCAAACCCAAGCGACAAAAGCTTTTTTGGTTACTTTTTTCTCGAAAAAAGTAACACTTCCCAAGTAAAGTAACTCCCCTACAAATCAAAATTTGAAGCGGTAGAGAAGAGTATTCTTGGCTGAGAGGAAGATTTGAATTTTAGACCTCAAATGAAAATTTGGGGTCTTTTTGAAAAATATGAAAGGAGGAAAACCGATGGTTAAGGATTTTGAGGCGAATGCCGAGCCCGAAGTTGAGGTGCTTGAGGGTACTATTGAGGGTATAATCTATTATAACGAGGAGAATGGATACACTATTCTTGACATGATTACCGTTAAAAATGAACTTGTCACTGCGGTGGGATATATGCCCTATGTTGGCGAAGGCGAAAATCTGAAGATATACGGCAGGTGGGTACACAATCCCAAATACGGAAGGCAGTTTTCGGTGTCCTCCTATGAAAAGGTGCTTCCGCAGACGTCTGCCGCGATATTGCGCTATCTTGCTTCGGGTGCGATCAAGGGAATAGGCCCGAAGACTGCGCAGAAGATCGTGGACGTTTACGGTGAGGACACGTTTGACGTGCTTGAAAATCATCCCGAATGGCTTTCTGAAATATCGGGTATCACGCCCAAAAAGGCGCGTGACATCGGCGAGAATTTCAAAAAGAGTGCGGGAATGAGGGGAACTATGATGTTCTTCCGCGATTATTTCGGTGCGGCACTGACAATGAAGATATACAAGCGTTGGGGCTCGAGCAGTGTTGAGCTTGCCAAGGCTAATCCATATATTTTGTGCGAAGAGATCGAGGGGATCGGCTTTGAAAAGGCAGATTCTATGGCGCAGCAGCTTGGATTTGGCTCGGACGGTCTTGAGAGGATATCAAGCGGCATCATTTATATGATGAAGCACCGTATCACGCAGAACGGTCACGTTTGCTTGCCGGAGGAGACGGTTATTGATTCCGCTTCGGAGCTTCTTGGCGTGAGCCGTGAGCAAATAAATGCCGTGCTTGCCTCACTTTATTCGGAGCGTAGGCTTCGCGCGGTGAAATACGACGGTATGAAGCTCGTTTACGATAGGGAGAGCTATGAAGCGGAAAAGTATATTGCGCGGAAGCTCGATCTGCTTGACAAGGTATGCGCCGCGGTTGACGCGCGCGATATGCAGGCGTTTATTGCCAAGGAGGAGAAGCGCAGCGGTATTACTTATGCGCCTTTGCAGAAAAAGGCGATCTTTGCTTCACTTGAAAGCGGTGTTATGATCCTTACGGGCGGTCCCGGAACGGGTAAGACGACAGTTGTGCGTGCGCTTATAGAGATATTTGAGAGCATGGGCTACGAGGTGGCTCTTGCCGCGCCCACGGGACGCGCTGCAAACAGGATGGCAGAGGCGACCTCGCGCGAGGCAAAGACCATTCACAGGCTTCTTGAAATGGATTTCTCCGAGAGCACGTACGGCAAGTTCTGCCGCGACGAGCACAATCTTCTTGATGAAGAGGTCATAATAGTAGACGAGGCGTCTATGATAGATCAAAATCTTATGTATTCGCTTCTCAAGGCTATAAAGCCGGGCGCGAGACTTATTATCATCGGTGACAGCGATCAGCTTCCGTCCGTAGGTGCGGGAAACGTTTTGCGCGATATTATTGAAGGCGGAAGATTTTCTGTGGTGCGCCTTAACGAAATATTCCGTCAGGCATCGGAGAGCCTTATCGTCACGAACGCGCACGCGGTAAACAGGGGCGAGATGCCCGAGCTTTCTGCCAAGGACAAGGACTTTTTCTTTCTTCCGAGGCATACCAATGCGCAGATAGTGGCGACTGTTGCCGATCTTTGCAAGAACAGACTGCCCAAGGCATACGGAATGAGGGCGACGGCAAATATGCAGGTCATCTCCCCCTCGCGCAAGGGTGAGGCGGGAACGGAAAACCTCAACGTTATCCTTCAAAATGCTCTTAATCCTGCCGCGTTTGGCAAGAAGGAGTATAAATTCAGGCAGGTCACGTTCCGCCAAGGTGACAGGGTGATGCAGATAAAGAACAACTACGATATTGAATGGCAAAGGGACGACGGAACGGTCGGACACGGAGTTTTTAACGGTGATATCGGAGTTATTTATGATATAGACCTCAAAAATCAGGCGATGGAGATCGTTTTTGAGGATAAAACCGTTAATTATGAATTCTCGTATCTTGAGGAGCTTGAGCACGCGTATGCGATAACCGTACACAAGAGCCAGGGAAGTGAATATCCCATAGTTATCATTCCCGCATACCGCGCGCCCGAGATGCTTCTTACGAGAAATATGCTTTACACGGCGCTCACGAGAGCGCAGAGGATGGTCATTATCGTCGGTGAGCAGGATATAGTTAAAACGATGGTCGACAATAACAGGCAGAGCCTGCGATATACGGGACTTGCGCGTCTTTTTAAGGGGTAGGATATGAAGGCTTTGAATCTGATCGAAAACTTGATCTTTCCGCCGAAATGTGCCAACTGCGGCAGGCTTCTTGACGTTGAGCTTACAAAGAGGGTCAGAGAGCCGCTTTGCCCTTCTTGCAACCGCTGTTTTGAAAATGAAAAATCGCGGGAATGTGAGATCTGCGGGCTTTCTTTGCGATTTTGCAGATGTATGCCCCACACGATGAAGAGGGCAGGCTGTGACGGACTTATAAAGCTGATCTCTTACAGTCCGACAGGGCACAGCTCACAGATAAATAATATTATTTATTCCGTGAAGCACCAAAGAAACGGTGCGCTTCTGGATTTCTTGTCATTTCAGCTGCGTTCTTCTCTTATAACGGAGATGCGAGTACGCGGTCTTTCTCCCGAGGATTGCGTTATTACTTATCTTCCGCGCTCCTATAAAAATAAAGCCGCGGACGGATTTGATCAGGGGCTCTCGCTTGCAAGGGTCATTTCCAAAGATATGGGAATACCTCTCGTGCATTGCTTTCGCAGGCGATTTTACGTGAGGGAGCAGAAAAATCTTGGCAGGGTCGAGCGTCGCTTGAATATGAACAGTGCATACGTACAGAGAAGCGTAGGTGAGGCTGTTAAGGGCAAGACCGTTATTCTTGTCGACGATATCGTGACTACGGGTGCGTCGATGTCATCCTGCACTAAGCTCCTTCATTTTATGGGCGCGGATGCAGTTATCGGGATGTGTATAGGCTATACCGAAAAAAAGAAAAAATAATTGTGCAAAATCATTGATTTAGAGCAAGATTTATGGTACAATAAACGTATATTGATACTAAGGAGGGAACGGAATGGCTTTTAAGGATATTTTCACCACCGACGTTGGCATAGATCTCGGAACTTCTTCCGTTCTCGTCTACGTTAAGGACAAGGGCATAGTTTTGCGTGAACCGAGTGTCGTTGCAATAGACAACAACACGGGCAAGATCGTTCGTATAGGAAGAGAAGCCCAAAAAATGGTGGGCAGAGCGCCCGAAAACGTGTCCATTATCCGTCCGCTGAAGGATGGCGTTATCAGTCAGTACAGCGTCACGCTCAAGATGCTTCAGTATTTCATTAATACTGCGTGCGGAATGACGATCGTTCGTCCCCGTGTTATGATCTGTGTGCCCTCGGGCATCAATGAGGCAGAGGAGATGACGGTCATCAATGCCACAAATCAAGCCGGTGCAAGGCAGACGATGCTTATTGAAGAGCCCGTTGCCGCGGCTATTGGGGCGGGAATAAATATTTATTCGCCCGAGGGGCATATGGTCGTCGATATCGGCGGCGGTACGACGGACGTGGCTGTGATCTGCTATGGCGGTGTGGTCGTTTCGGAGTCCATAAGGATCGCCGGAAATGAGCTTGACGAGGCTATTGCTTCATATATGCGCAAGCGATACAGGGTTCTTGTCGGTGAGCGCACTGCCGAGGAGATAAAGATCAAGGTTGGCTCGGTATTCGACGTGCCCACTAAGAAGCTGGATGAGATGAGTGTTAAGGGTCGTTGCCTTGTTAAGGGGCTTCCCAAGGTAGTCACGTTCCGTGCGAATGAAACGCTTGATGCGCTTATCGAGCCTTTGACTGCCATTCTTGATACGATCTGTCTCGTTATTGAGAAGACTCCGCCCGAGCTTCTTGCAGACGTTTATAAAAACGGTATCGTGCTTACGGGCGGCGGCTCAAAGCTGACGGGACTTGACAAACTTATTGAGAAAACCACGGGCATCAAAACGTATCTTGCGAAGGATCCGATTTCCTGCGTTGCTATCGGAACGGGAAAATCCCTTGAAAATCTCGAGGGCGGTGCTCTTGGCTTTTTAGGAAGCTTTGGGAATAGTTGATTGAAATATTTGGACGAGGCTTCTCGCCTCGTCCGTTTTTGATAGGAGATAAATTATGGCAGAACAGGTTATTACAAAGGGCTTTGCGCCCGAAAAGGCACTTGCATATTTTGAGGAGCTTTGCAAGATCCCCCACGGCTCGGGAAATGAAGAGGCGGTCGCTCGCTATATAGAAAATTTTGCGAAGGAGCGCTCTCTTTTCGTTATTCGTGACAAAAACAACAACGTATTTATCAGAAAAGAGGCTACTGCCGGCTATGAAAACATACCCGCGTACTTGCTTCAGGGACATACTGACATGGTGTGCGCAAAGGAGACCTCGTCAGATCACGATTTTGAGCGCGATGCGCTTGATCTCTATATGGAGAACGGTTGGCTTCGCGCGAGGGGCACAACTCTTGGCGGTGACGACGGAATTGCGGTCGCGTTTATGCTTGCTCTTCTCGACGGCGAGATAGAGGAGCATCCCACACTTGAATGTCTTTTCACGGTCGAAGAGGAGACGGGTCTTGGCGGTGCGGAGAGCTTTGATTATTCCGTGGTCACGGCAAAAAGAATGATAAATCTTGACTCCGAGAGCGAGGGTGAGGTTTGTGCCGGCTGTGCGGGCGGTGTGAGAAGCAAGATAAATTTTGTACCCACGCTTGAAAAGTCCTGCGGTGACGTTATCACGCTTTCCATAGACGGTCTTTTTGGCGGTCACTCGGGAGTTGAGATCAATTGCGGACGTGCGAATGCCATCACTATGGCAGGGGGTATACTTTGCGAGATCGCAAATGAGCAGGGACTTGCCCTTATTTCTCTTGTTGGCGGTGAGAAGGACAATGCTATACCGCGTATGTGCGAGGCGAGATTTGTAGTTGAAGATGCTTCGCGTGCGCTTGCGGTAATAGAGAGGCTTGACGGGGAGATCAGAGAGGGGCTTTGCGAGGCTGACAAAAATCTCAAAATATCCGTATCCGTTGATGCGGACGTTGAGGACATCGAGACGATCGCCGAGAGCGCAGAGATACTTGCTTTGATACAAAGCGTTAAGGTCGGGGTGCTTGCAATGAGTGCTCATCTTGACGGACTTGTTGAATTCTCCCGAAATCTCGGTGTTATCGAGATAAACGGTGAGGGTGCATATATTACCTATTCCTCGCGTTCCGCGAAGGAGGAGCAGATCGATCTTTCCGTAGAGCAGGTAAATGCGCAAGTCGAAAAGCTCGTCGCGAGCGTTCGCCACACGGGCAGATATCCCGGATGGGATTTCCTTCCCGAAAGTGAGCTCCGCGACAGCTACGTTCGCAAGTTTAAGGAGATAATGGGTACTGACGTGCAGACCGTTGTTATCCACGCGGGACTTGAATGCGGTATCATCAAGAGCCGTATTCCCGATATGGATATCATTTCCGTGGGTCCCAATATGAGAAATATCCACACGCCCGATGAGGCGCTTGAGCTTGAGTCCTGCGCGAGACTTTTTAAAGTGCTTAAAGCAGTTTTGAGCGAGAAATAATTTACTAAAAAGCAGAAGGCGAGAGTCTTCTGCTTTTTTATTGAGATAATAAGTTATGTTTGGAAAAGTTACAAAGAGAAGAATATGTTCTTTTTTGAAAAAAGAACCAAAAAACTTAATCAGCTGTCGCGCAATAGCCATTTAGAACGTGCTGACTCCACAAACTCCGCGCAAATCACGAGTTGGAATTCTGCGACTCCCAACTCAATTATTTTTCTCACGCGCTGCGTGAGAAAAATATGTAATTTGCTACCGTAATGCATAGCCAAAAATATGTGCGAACATTGTGAGTATGCACAGCACATAGTTGTAGGGACAGGCGTCATCGACTGTCCGTTTGGAATGGATGTTACTTTATTTTTGAAACGGCGGGAGTGCGTGGGGTTCCCCGAAACGAGCGAAGTCGAGTTTTGGGGGTTCCGAGTTTGCCCCCGCCCTACGACGAGGATTATATATCCTATTGTTCGCACTAACTTTACGGCTACACTAAAACCAAGTAAATTTTAGCAATCAAAACCATAGGTTTTTATTGCGTAGTTTTGAAAGTACAATTTCATCCGTCGTGCTCGCACGTAAGGATGATATTGTGCTTTCAAAACCGATAAAACACCCGTGTTTTATCGAAAATTTACGTAAAATCAGCGCCCAACCCAAGCGATAAAAGTTTTTATCCAACTTTTTTGAAAAAAGTTGGCGCCCTGCGCGTAGCAGTGGTTTTTTTTAAAAAGCGAAAAATCCCAACAAACTAACTACAAAAATTGTAAAATATTTAAGCCACAGATGTGTGTGTGTAGATTTACCCGTACCACTCGGGGCAGAAAAAAGATATGCCTTGCCATTGTATTCAATACAAGAAGAGTGAAGCATTAATCCGTCGTACAAAGAAAGCTGTTCATAGAAGAATGAGCCACTATACAAGTACTCGCACTCGTCAAAAGAGAGATGCTTGCATTCTTCGTTTCTGTCTTTATAAAACTGTTCAGATACAGTAAAAACAATATCAGGCTCTTTATCGCCATCATAAACATATGCAGCTATACGGTCTGACAACAATTTACCCTTAATGTCCACGTCAACAATAAGGTCTGTTATTTTAAGTTTCAAGCAATCATCTCCTTATCCAATCTGGTGTAACTTTTTGTCTTACGGCAAAACGGCACCTGCAGTGCCGAGAATATCCCACCATTCCGCCCAAACACAATGCTATTGATAAATATATCACCCGTGATATATCAATATATAACAACAGCTATATCCGAGAACGGTCCCCCCTTTTTCGAAAAAGGGATAGGCTTCGCGTTACTTTAATTAATCAATAAAATAAGCATATGGAAAACCAAATCTGTTTGCTAATTGCTATCTGCTATCAGCTAACTGCTATTTGCGATCCATCATATATTTCCGTCCTTAATTCCACCCACAAATATTTATGAACAGAATTAAAAACAGAATCAAGTCAAAATTAAGAATATACAACCCGAGGGAGAATCCCCCGGGTTGATACTTTTTACTAATAAGACGTCTCACAATACTGCCCTGCCGTGCAAGGCAGTACTGTCATTTAACGAATTTTCGGCTAATTAATACCAGCCTTCGTCGATGTCACCATCCCAGATGGAGATTGTGAGTACATCTTCGAGCTCGAACTCCATGATTTCGAGCTCTGGTGTTGTGTATTTTTCCATTATAAAAAATACTCCTTTCAGAGAATGTTTAATTTTAATTTACTGAAAAAAGTCGGAATAATCAACAATTATACTATCACCAGTTCCTACTTCTACCTTGGTAGTAGTACCGGGTAAAGTCGTAGGCATGGTTGTTGTATGCTCCTTTGTTGTGTGAACTACAGCAGATGCAGTCAATACATCCTCCAGTTCAAACTCAACAATGTCAATTTCCGGTTTTTCGTAATTCATCGAAATCATTTCGTTTTATGCAAATTTGAGATCAGCAACAGTGATTGTCTTTGTCTCGCATGTGTGTGCATTACCATCACGAGTTGTAATGGTTGGTGTGATTGTGTATGATGTTACAGCTGCATCACCATTTGGAATACCAGCAATAATAACATTGAAACCAAATTCAGTTTTTGCACCGCCATCAGGGCCAATTTTGATACTATGTAATCTATTAGCGACTTGGTCCATACTAATAGTTCTTTCTAAAGGTTGGATAGGACC
>CALGCW010000133.1 GCA_937884385.1 uncultured Clostridia bacterium
GACAAAAGTTTTTTGCGAGCTTTTTTTCAAAAAAGCGAAAATCCTTCATTTGTAACTTCTCCCAAAATAATATATCAGATATCCTTCCCTGCGGCTTCGTCGCAAATGAGGATGCAATCGGGATGATTGCGAAGGATGGATGCAGGTATCTCCTCTCTTATCTCACCCTTAACGAGCTCTCGAATAGCATAAGCCTTGCCCGCACCGTTAGCAAGAATAAGTATCTTTTTAGCATTCATTATGTTCTGAAGTCCCATCGTAAATGCCTGACGGGGCACCTCATCAATGGAGTTAAACAGCCTTGAATTGTCCTTTATTGTGCTCTCTGTAAGATCAACGATGTGCGTCACAGAATCAAACGCCGTTCCGGGCTCGTTGAAGGCAATATGACCGTTCGAGCCAATACCGAGCACCTGAATATCTTGGCGCAATTCGTCAAGAAGCGCATTGTAGCGCGCGCACTCAGCATCCTTGTCATCTGCCTTACCGTTCGCAATATGCGTGTTTTCGGGCTTGATATCTATGTGCTTAAATAAATTTTCTCTCATAAAATAAACGTAGCTCTGATCACTGCTTATGTCGAGACCCACGTATTCGTCGAGGTTGACCGCACGGCACTGCGCATAGGAAGTACCGTTTTCCCTGTGATCCTCTGCCATTTTCGCATAAAGACCGAGAGGAGTCGAGCCCGTCGCAAGACCAAGCACCGCATCGGGCTTCTCTCTTACAACGTCAAGCACAACGCGAAGCGCCTCCTCACTCATTTCTTCATAATTCTTAACCTTGATAACCTTCATAATAAACCTCCAAAATATAAAAATTCTCCAAATTCAGTTTATTCATATACCTTCCCGATTATTATAACAAATAACTGCAACTTTTGCAAGCAACTTCTGTATTATTTTTTTGTAAACCTTACTTTACGAAAAAATATTTACAAACGCATTAAAATATGATAAAATACAGTTGTATAGAAAAAAGTAAAGGAGTAAAGATATGAAAAAAAGTTTTTTTTATTTTCTCGTTGCCTTGTTGATGATCATCATCTGTACTTCCCTTTCCTCATGTGAAATTAGTGGTGCAACAAGCACAACAAAGCACCCCAACCTTATGTCACCCGGTTTGGGGATAACCGACGAAGGTATTGTAGTCAGCTTTGGTTCAGAGGAGAATGTCATAATACCCGAGACCTACAACGGAAAGCCTGTCGTAGGAATCGACATTTCCACTTTCTACACTGATTATGCAGTTAAATCCCTGCACATCCCGGCTTCCGTAAAAACCATTTCCGATTCGACGTTTAAAGGGATGTATCTCTCCTTTGCACATCTCGAAAGCATTACCGTAGATGAAAACAACCCTAATTTTTCCTCTATAGACGGTGTATTGTTTACAGATAACGGAAGAACACTATACTACTATCCTGCGAATAAGCCTGACGAAACCTATGCTGTTCCGGAGGGGGTTCAATACATTTCGCCAAAAGGCTTAGCAGGCTGCAATGCTCTTGAGTTAACACTTCCAAGCACTCTCAAGTCAATATCGGATCAAGGAATGGCAGGTTGTCGTGTCACCTCATTGACAATCCCGGACTCTGTGACACAAATAGGCAAAGCCGCATTTAGAAATTGCAGCAATCTTGTAAGCATACGTCTCAGCAATAATATCTCAACCATTAACGATGAAACGTTTTCAGGCTGCGAAAGCCTCGAGTCCATCAACATTCCGGATTTGGTAAAGCGCTGTGGCTCAAGCGCTTTCGCGGAATGCAAGAGCCTAAAGTCCGTTATTTTGCCAAACTCTACAAAAGAATTTGGAGCGCAAGCGTTCCAAGGTTGCGAAAATCTGGAAAGCATCCTTCTGCCGGAAGGAATGACCTCGATTCCCGAAGGCTTTTTCAGGGGCTGTCATTCGCTCACTTCTGTCAATATCCCCAAATCAGTTACTCAAATCGGAAGTAGTGCATTTTCGTCTTGCCATAGTCTTAAGGAGATAGTCCTTCCAGACAATATATCAGCCATAAATGATTACACCTTCTCCGATTGCAAAGCTCTTAAAGCAATAGATATACCGGATACAGTCAAAATGATATACTATCGTTCCTTCAGCGGATGTCTGAATCTTACAGAAATACGGCTCCCCAATTCTCTGACCTACGTAGGCAACAACGCTTTTTCCGGATGCAACTCATTAAAACGTGTATACATCCCCGCAAACGAGATTCACTTCAGATACAGTGCATTTGAAAAATGCACGTCCATAGATGAGGTCTATACTCCCAGCATTAATGCTTGGCTCAAATATAAATTTGAGGATCCTAATTCAAATCCTATCAACACCAACTTCTTATCGGAAAGATGTAAGCTTTACGTGAACGGTGAACTGCTGACTGATGTCATCGTTCCCGAAGGCATCGAAGAAATATCATCCAACTCCTTTATAAAGTTAAGTACGATAAAGACCGTTACACTTCCAAGCACTTTGAAGGTTATTGGCGAAAATGCATTTCTTGCTTGTACATCCCTTGAAAGTGTAAACATTCCCAAGGGTCTTACAAGCATCGGTAATAGCGCATTCAACGGATGCAAGACACTCAAAAGCCTGACACTTAACGGTAATACAGAACTCAAGCTTGGCCAAGAAGCGTTCAAGGATTGCGTATCTCTTGCATTCATTTCTTTAAGCAACACGGACACCTCTCTTGGATATATGTCGTTTAAAGGATGCACATCTCTCACATCCGTCTCATTCGTCAATTCCGACGTGGTATTGAATGGTTCGGTGTTCGAAGGCTGTACCTCTCTCGTTCAGATTAACGGAATGGAATGTGTCTCCTCTATTCACGGTGCCACATTCAAGGGTTGTACTTCCTTAAAATCCATTTCACTTCCCGAAACCTTGACTAGATTCACAACCAGTGAAATGTTTGCAGGTTGCACATCACTCGAATATGTCTCACTTTCAAAGAATATTGATGAAATTGGTGATTCAATGTTTGCGGGATGCAATTTATTGAAGGAGATCGTTATTCCCGAAAGCGTGACGGATATAGACTATAATGCCTTTTTGAATTGCTTTGCGTTAGAAGAGATTATATTTCCGAATGCCACTACGTCGATCAACGATACCGCTTTCAAATACTGCTCAAATCTTCGTTCCATATCGTTGGGACAGGATTTTGACTACATTGGGAACAACGCGTTCCAATACTGCAGGCAACTCGTAAAAATTGAATTCCGCGGAACTATGGAACAGTGGGACAGCATTACAAAATACGGCAATTGGGCGCCCGCAAGTGATGAGTTCACCGTCACATGTACCGACGGAACGATAGTATATGTAAACGGCAAGGAACACTCCAGAAGATGATTAACATTGACGACAACGTCTTAACCAAAAAAGCCCGCAGATGCGGGCTTTTTATTTTTTTACAAATACACCCACAAATAAATATTTACAAACCCTTAAAAATATGGTATAGTAAAAACAGGAATAAATACCAAAGGAGATAAGCCTATGAACGAGAATAAAAAACCCCTCGCCCTACTCTGGAGCGCAATACTGACTATATTAATATTCGGAAGATTGGTTCTTCTTCTCGTTGCTGCAATGCTATACCCGTTAGCGATGCAATATATAGATATGTCTCAAGATAATATCGAGGGCTATAACCCCTCTGCGGGATTAACGGTTAGTGAAAACGGAATAGTCACAAAGATCGGAAACGAGCAAAACGTGACCATTCCCTCATATATTAACAATACCAAGGTGACGTCGATAGACTTGTCCCTCAATGCAGGCGGTAATTTGACCTCGTATTTTTTAAGCGACGTTAAAACCATCAAGATATCCGACTCTATAGTAAAAATAACCGAAAAAACTCTTGATATATTCGCCGGCTTAAATAACCTGTCAAACTTCACGGTCCATGAGGATAACCCCACTTACATGACCGTTGACGGTGTGCTTTTTGATAAAAGCGGAGAGACTCTTTTGCTTTATCCCAAAGCAAAGCAAGGCTCGACATATACCGTTCCCGAGGGCGTCACCCACATCAGAGACGGAGCATTCAACGGTTGCGCGCTTAAAAGCATAAATCTCCCCGAGAATTTGACTTCCATTCCCCAAAGCTTTTTCGAAGGCTGTAAATCCCTTAAAAGCATCGAGATTCCCGCTTCCGTCACCCAAATCGGTCAAAATGCGTTCGCAAACTGCAGCTCACTTACAAGTGTTAAGCTCCCCGAAGGCTTGACCGACATCCCGGCAGGAATTTTCAGCGGCTGCTCAAGTCTTCAATCAATAAATATTCCAAATGGTGTAAAGAGCATCGGCAAGGAAGCCTTCAATAATTGCTCTGCATTGCAAAACGTGGTCATCCCAAGTGGTGTAACGCAAATAGGCGACTTTGCCTTCAATAACTGCAGCAGATTGACCGAGCTGATACTTCCCGAAGGACTCACCAAAATTTCAATGGGGCTTTGCAACGGTTGCTATAGCCTTGAGAAAGTAAATATCCCCGAGGGTGTAACAAAAATAGATCACAGAGCGTTTACCGCCTGCGACTCACTTACGGAAATAGTTCTTCCCGACTCAATAACAAGTATAGGCACCGCTTCATTTATGGGTTGCTCTGCCATTACTTCCGTCAAGCTTCCCGCGTCTCTTGGCTCCATCAACCAAAATGCCTTCAGAGACTGCACCTCGCTCCAAAAGGTATATTTTCCTCAAACCAACAAATTGATAATCGTATCGGAAGGTGCTTTTCTAAACTGCCCGATGATAAGTGAAATTCACACCCAAGACGTGCAATCGTGGGTCAATTACCTGTTCATAGACGAATTTGCCAATCCCCTGACTGCACAAGCAGACGGGCAAGTGCGTTATCTCTACGTAAACGGTAAGATAATCACAGACGTCGTTATTCCAGAAGGTGTGGAATATATTCCCACAAATTGCTTTATCAACACTACATCTATCAAAACAGTCTCGCTTCCAAGCTCTCTCACAAGGATCAATCCGGGAGCGTTTGCAGGCTGCACCTCACTTGAGAGCATCATCATACCGCAAAATGTGACAAGCATAAAGGAAAGTGCCTTCAAGGGTTGTACCGCACTCAAAAATGTAACAGTTAGGGAATCGAACTCACTCAGCGTCGAGGCAAGTGCTTTTAAAGATTGCACGTCGCTTGAATGTATCTCGTTCCTTGGCGACTCGGTGACTATCGGAGCCGAAGCATTTATTGGATGTACTTCTCTGTCAGAGGTAAAGGGCTCTGAAAATATAGTTTCACTTTACACAGGAGCCTTTAAGAACTGCTCCTCGCTAAAGAGCTTCACCTTTGCAAGCAACGTCAGCAAAATAGAAGCCTTTGTATTTGAAGGCTGCACTTCCCTTAAAGAGATCGTTATTCCAAATGGCATAACTTATACAAGCGAATCTCTTTTCAACGGCTGCACCTCACTCGAAAGCGTCACCCTTCCCGAGAGCCTTGGAACGATAGGAGCATCCACGTTTAAGAATTGCACGTCTTTGGTGAATATCAACATTCCCGAAGGATTGCAGCGCATCGGCAATTATGCTTTCCAAGACTGCTCTTCGTTAAAGAACATCGTTCTCCCTGAAGGACTTGATGAAGTAGGAGATTCTGCATTCCAAAGCTGCACATCACTTGAAAGTGTGACCGTGCCCGGCTCTATGGTCCGTGTTTCTCCAAGTATGTTCCGGGAATGTACCTCTCTTAAGCAGGTTACTATATCCACCGGTGTTCAGCAGATAAGCGGCTCCGCATTCAGAGGATGCTCATCTCTTGAAGAAATAGTGATTGCAGACAGTGTGCGAAGTATCGGTCAATACGCCTTCCAAAACTGCACCTCTTTGAAAAGGATCGTTCTGCCCATCGGCATAACAACTATATATCTTGAAGCCTTCGGCGGCTGCAATAGCCTTGAATTCATTTCCATCGGAAACCAAATAGATAGGATTGAAAGCAATACCTTCACCTATTGTCCGATGCTTAATGAGATCGAGTTCCGTGGCACACTTGAAGAATGGTACGCCATCAATAAGGAACACGGATGGGAACCCCCCGTAGCGCAGTTTACAGTCACCTGTACCAACGGCACCGTAAATTATAATAATTAAAACCGCTGTGAAATAGCTTTCACACAAAAAAGCGAGCCTCGGCTCGCTTTTTTGTGTATCCCAGTTTACCAAATTCAGCTTCAAATTTTGATTTGTAGGGGAGTTACTTTGCTTAAAAAGGGTCGCTTTTCGAGAAAAGCTCCGCAAAAGCT
>CALGCW010000134.1 GCA_937884385.1 uncultured Clostridia bacterium
ACCAACATGTGAAAACATAGAACACATATTTGTTACATTTGAGACATTCCAATTACTAATATTACCTATATTCCATGTTGTTGCATTATATCCTGCTTTATGAAACATATAACTCATATCTGTTACATTTGATACATTCCAATTTGATAAATCTCCGATATTAAATGAATTTGCATTATAACCAGCTTTTTGAAACATTGTACTCATATTTTACTATGAATGACGAGATATCAGTAAAATTTGACTCGCTTGTAAACTATGCGCACAGAAGACATGATGAAGATACTGCAAATCCTGTATACCTTGAAATGTCAGGAAGACTTTCATCGCTTATTTCTGATATATCAGATGCATCTTCATTTGAAGTTCCGGAAATACTTGCGATTTCAAAAGAAACACTTGAAAAATTTGAGGACTGCATGAACGAGATGCACAGCATCACCGAGCGCGATGCCTTCTCCTACGGATTCCGACTCGGAGTGCAGCTGATGACTGAGGCCTTCCTTCTGCCAATCGGCGAAGACGAGTAAGGGATGAACACCCTAAAAATCAAGTGTCCAATTTGGACACTTGATTTTTTCGCTTCTTTCTTACAATCAATGGGTCATTTTGACCCATTGAAAACCAAGGTATAACAAAGCTTTTAATAATTTTAATGTAAGGGCAGTATGTATTCTCATAAAGATGATTTATACTTCCAAATGCCAAGGTGTATAAAGGCTTTGTAGCATTGTAAGCGGCATTTGAAGGGATTTGAACCCCGTTTTTGACGAGATCAGGGCAGGGGTGGTATGTTTACCCCCAGAAGAGATTTATACCTTCAAAACATGGGTTTGAACCCCTGTTTCAGAACCCTGTACGCGATTTTAGAAGAGGGTATAATGGCTCAAATTCTTTGCAGCAATAATCAAAGAAAAGGCTTTTGAAAATTGCCGAGTTGTCATTTTCTTCTTCGGTGTTGGATTAACCGATTATGATTCAATGACAACTAAAACGACAACCCAGAATGTCAAATATGACTACAACCTATTGACGGGTGGACAAGAACGTGGTATACTATGGTCACGAAAGGATGGTGGCGTTAATGTCAACTACAATGAAACAGCGTATGGAAGAACTTATGAAAAAGAAAAACCTAAGTGCTTCTGAGCTTTTAATGAAAATACATGATATGCTATACCCGGAGCAGCATAGAGAACGATATGAATTTTGTGAGAAAAATAAAGCTAATTTCTCTAAAATGATTAGCGGTGCTCGTCCGTTTAAGTTTAAATATGTGGTTCCTTTGGAGCGAATTCTCAATACAACGATGGATTACATCGTAAACGGGGAAGAATCGAACATTGGAATTCAACTCAGAAATAAAGGTATTGAATATACAGCTTATTTGAATGATTATGATGAGTATGTAAAATTCGGTGCGGAAACCGATAGCGAAGGTCGCTTAATTATTGCTAATCATGATGAGTATAACAAAAATCTTCTTAACTATATTATCGAATATCAATCAGAGCAGGGCATTGCATACTTATATAACCATTTTGGATTTAGATATAGTGCAATGCATGGAGCTTTTAACTGCGAGCCACACATATATGTTCATAAACAAGACGAGCAGCTTATGGTTTTGAAACTCTTGGCTTCAAAAGGGGAAACAGTTTTACTGTATAATATTATCAATCCTTATCAACGAATTGAGTACGATTGGGAAAGAGATGGTAATCTCCTTAAAAGCAAAGATTTCAGGGATCTTCTTCTGACAAGTGGCGATGTTTTAAAAGAGTTTTTGGATGATGCAACAATAGGCCTAACTGATGCTAATCGCAATCTTGTTTCTTCGAAGTATTCCTTTGATCAATGTATGTTTATCAATCCGATGCTTCAAGATCTACTTGCGCTTGCGATTGATAATCCACAATATTATGAGACTGCAATCCATGATATTTTGGATTTTGGAATTGCATACAACAAGAGAATGCTTGGGTTTGCAGCCGAGAACTTTTCCTCCTTTGCGCAAGAATTGAAGGTGGATGAGAAGGGATATATTGTTGACGGTTGGGTAAAAATCGGTAACATACTGACATATGATCGTGCTGTAGATCCCGAAATTAACAATGCCATCAAAGAAAAAATCAAGACTCTTGTGGCGCAAAAGAACGCACTCTTAAACTTGGAACAGCCAAGTGTTATGGCAGATACCATTACAGCAGATGGAAAGTACATTTGGAGACAAGCATCCGAAAATGATGTAGAGTACGAAATGTACAGGCTTTGCGAGAAGTTGGATATTCATGAGATCCCTAAGTATTATGAAACACGCGAAGGATTGGATCGTTTAGACTACATATCAGGCAGTGTATTAAGCCATTGTGGAAATGCAAATTACAAACAAGTTGCTTCTTTGGTTTCTTGGTTGAAAAAATATCAGGACAAGCTCGGAGATGCTCTCGGAGGCAAAGTGTATGTTCACGGTGCATTGGATAACGATGCGGTATTGTTCGAAAATGATGAGATCAAGGGCATTGTTAATTGGCAATATTGTGGAGTCGGCGAGAAGCATGAGGACTTTGTAGACATTCTTATAAATTGGCTTGATATCGGTTCTTCTATGAGAAAAAATGATGTGATTTATAGCACGATTGTAAAGCTTCTGAATGAATACGGAGCAACAGAAGAAATGCGCAACAACTTACCAAGTCTTATGCAAGAGGAGCTTGAACGAAGAATACATAGCCTTGATAAGGAAGCGTGGAATTACGAGTATTGGTATGAGTATTATCGTCATGCGCAGACCTTCCTGGAGCTGTATGGAGAAAGGATTAAAGGTTGATGCCAATATGAGATATTTAATTTTTGATATAGAATGTTGTGACGGTAAGCATATATGCGAATTTGGCTATGTCATAGCAAATGAAAACTTTGAAATTCAAGAAAAGCAAGTCTTTTTGATCAATCCGGAATATCCGTTCAATTTGAAAGACAGACCCGGTCAGGATGACCTGGAACTGTTTTTTTCAGAGGAAGAGTATTATTCAAGCCCAATATTCCCATGCAGATATGAGGCGATAAAAGAATTAATCGAATATGAAGATCAAATCGTGATAGGACATTCGATTTCAAACGATATAGGATTTTTACGAACGGCATGTAAAAAATACAAGTTAGCACCAATTGATTTTTCATTTTTAGATAGTCAGCGTGTTTACAGTGAGTTCTTCAATAACAAGAAGCGTGTATCTCTCGCAAATGCGGAAGTAACATTGGAACTCAGCAAACCTGAGTATTTGCATAAAAGCGATGACGATGCAAAGCTTACTATGGAATTGGTCCAAAGTGTTTGTCGGCAATTAGAAGTAACATTGCCGGAATTAATGGAATTGTGTCCAACTGCTTGCGGGAAAAGCGAAAAATTCAATTATCAATATACAGGAAGCAGTTTTAAGGAAATGCTTGAAATCATTGGGAAAAATCCTAACCTATTAAGTAATAATAAAAAAGAGCAGTGCCTTAAAAAGTTTATTGAAAAAGTGAAACCTATGGGGAAGGTGAGAAAGCATCTGCTAAACAATAGCACCATATGCTTTTCACAATTAATTGAGAAACAACGTATTCGGGATACCTTTGTGTTGATTCAATTGTTAACTAATATTGGGTGCAAGTATAGCACCAAAATCAGTGATTGCAATTATTATGTAGCGGCAGATGAGGAGCTTCTTCAAACTGAGGTTGATGTACATACTCGATACTATGCAGCCGCGTTTGGAGAAAGCGGAGAGAATGTAATCTTATTAACTTGGAATGAATTTTTGGAAATGCTTGAAGTGACAGAGAAAGATCTCTGTGAAATGGATATGCCAACAATTAACTACAAGGAAAAACGCAAAGAAAATACAATTTATTATTCCAGCGGAGAGGTTAGTAGCACATTAGGGGATCAGTTGAAAGCCAAAGGAATAGATTTATTGGCATTGATAAAATAGGGAGATCAAATAATGATAAATAAACTCAAGACATCATTAAGTCGAATCAATTATAAGCTCTTCGCAGCACTCCTGGTCATCGGACTCGCACCGACGATCTACACGACCGTGCGCGTGTTCTTCCTCGGTCAGTTGCCCGGAGAGTATTCCTTCTCAATCGCAGGTCAGCTCTCGTGGGTGAATCTGCTTTACGAGATCATGAACGAGGCAATCATCCTTCCTCTGTTCTATTTTATCGGCAAGGTCAAGGACGATAAAGACGAATTCTCAAACCGCGTAAGAACAGGTATGCTGATCTCGCTTGGTGTATATGCCGTTCTTTCTGCCGTGGTGCTGATCTTCGCTGAACCGATGCTTAAACTCATGGCGACCGATGCGAGCATCATTGAAGCATCCGCTTCCTACATACGCATTGAGAGTGTTGCAAATATCTTCTCGATCCTCACGCAGTTCGCACTTGTTGCTCTTGTTACGGTCAACAAGAGCAAATACCTCTACGCGCTCACAGGAGCAAGACTCGTGCTGTGCCTCGTGTCCGATACCTTCCTCGTTTCCACCTTGCCCGTGTCGGCAAATCTCGGTGTCAACGGAATCGGATATTCCAACATTATCGTAAACGCGCTGTTGCTTGTTGTATCGCTCGTTCTTCTCTCCAAAGAAGGAATCAAGGTGTTCGGGAAAGCAAAGCTCAACTTTGTTTGGGCAAAGGAGTTTGCCAAGGTCGGCGGTATTTCAGGCGTGGAATCTCTCGTTCGCAACGTTGCCTATATGGTGATGATCGCACGAATGGTGAACGTGGTTGGAGAGCAGGGAACATATTGGGTTGCCAATAACTTCATTTGGGGCTGGCTTCTTCTGCCCGTGCTTCAGCTCGGCGAGCTGATCAAGCAAGAGGTTGCAGCTGACAAAGAAAATATCCGCAGAAATTCGCTTGGCTACTTTGGAATCACAGCTATCATATCTGTATTGTGGTTTGCAAGCATTCCCATATGGAAGCCATTTATGACTCACGTGCTTGGCTTCACGGATGTAGATAAGCTGTTCAGCCTCGTAATACTCCTCGTTGGTTTCTACGTGCTCTACGCCGTTCAGAACGTGTTCGACTCGACCTTCTACGGACTCGGAAAAACCAATTATATGTTGTTTGAATCTGTCGTAACAAATACAGTTTATTACGGCATCGCGTTCATTCTCTATGCAACAGGCATCTGGACTCCTACGCTCACAGGCATTGCTCTGCTGTTTGGAATTGGAAACGCATTTGATAGTGTGGTATCACTTGTGGCGTATGTGTTCTTACTCAGGAAAGAGAAGATCGATATACTAAAAGTTGAATAGAAGACCCGCCGGGGAGAGCAAATGCTCCTCGGCTTTTTTTGCTAAATTTTTGCTAAATTTGAAGAATTTTGTCGAGAAAATGGGTATTATATATATAGAGGTATTTTAAAATTGATAGATAAAGTCCCCAAAAACTGACAGTTTTCTTTATATATGGGTATTTTTATATAATAATTACCGATACTATGTTGAAAAAACAAATACATAGTGTTGCTTTTTATCGTATTTTGTGCTATCATATATCTGTATATTTATATCTAATAATATTTAGGAGAAATAAAATGATAAATATTCGCAAACTTGAAGCAGAATTGTGGGAAGCGGCGGACTTGCTCCGCGTTGACTCAAAGGTAACATCGCAGGAATACTGTATGCCCGTATTGGGCCTTATATTCTTGCGTTATGCATATAGCAGATTTAAGTACGTTGAAGGCGAAATACTCAAAAATCGTCCAACGAGAAATGGCAGAGTTGCGCCCGTTGAGGCAGAGGATTTCAAATCCAAGAGCGCCATTTTCTTGCCTGAAGAGGCACGTTATGACTATCTTTTGAATTTGCCCGACAGTGCTGATTTGGGCGAAGCTATCAACCACGCAGTAGAGCTCATTGAAGAGCAATCCAAACAACTTAAAGGTATTCTACCCAAGAATTATACTATTTTACAGAATGATCTTTTGCGTGAGCTTCTTCGCATCTTTAATAATAGTGCGTTTAATGAAATTCAAGACGATATTATCGGTAGAATTTACGAGTACTTCCTGAATAAGTTTGCTCCAGCGGTAGCATCAGATGATGGTGTATTCTTTACACCTAAGTCACTCGTTCGCATGATTGTTAACATTATTGAGCCAACCCATGGAACTGTTCTCGATCCCGCTTGCGGCTCTGGAGGTATGTTTGTTTCATCTGCAGATTTTATTGAACAATATGGAGCAAATGCCAACTCCGCTATGACCTTTTTCGGTCAAGAAAAGGTGGATTATAACGCAAAGCTTTGTGTTATGAATATGGCAGTACACGGACTCAATGCCAAAATTGTATCAGGAAATGAAGCAAACAGCTTTTATCACGATGCCCACAACCTTGAGGGTTGCTGTGACTACGTTATGGCGAACCCTCCGTTCAATGTTGATAAGGTTAAAGCCGAAACTGCATATAACGCAGGACGTTTGCCTTTCGGCTTGCCCGGTGTAAATAAAAATAAGGAGATCGTCAACGCAAACTATTTGTGGATCTCTTATTTCCACGCATACTTAAAAGAAACAGGACGCGCGGGCTTTGTAATGGCTTCTTCTGCAACTGACAGCCAAGGAAAAGACAAGGACATTCGTGAAAAGCTTGTGAATACGGGCGACGTTGACGTAATGCTCTCGGTTGGAAACAACTTTTTCTATACCAAGAGCTTGCCCTGTACCTTGTGGTTCTATGACAAGGCAAAGAGAGATGAGAACAAGGACAAGGTCCTCTTTATTGACGCGCGCAATTACTATACCGTGGTTGATAAAACTCTCAACGAGTGGAGCGAGTGGCAGATGAAAAATCTCAATGCTATTGTATGGCTCTATCGTGGGGAAGTTGAGAAGTATAAGAACCTTTTAAGCGAATATGAAAGAGAGCTATATCATCGTGCTGTAACTTTGAAAGCAAGAGAGATTTGGTGTGCTATTCGTGAAAATGATGACTTGTCAAATGTTCTTACAATGTTCCAAGCTCTCAAAGAAGAAGATAAACAAAAAGAAAAGTTCGAACTTGAACACATTATAAGAAAAGATAAAAAAGCGCGAGAAAAAGAGTGGTCAGAACATTTTGCTTACATTGATGAAACTATAGCCATCCTTAAAGAACAAATCTGGCTCACCGAAAAGTTTGGAGAGGGTGAGTATCAGGACGTTCTTGGCCTTTGCAAGCTCGCAAGCCGTGAAGAGATTGCTGAAAAGGGTTATTCTCTCACACCCGGTGCATACGTAGGCGTTGCTCCCGTAGAAGATGACGGAGTGGATTTTGCATCTCGTATGGCGGAGATACATAGTGTGCTTCTCACTCTCCAAGCCGAGTCCAATGAGCTTATGGATACCATCTCAAAGAATATGAAGGAGATGGGGTTATGAAATATACAATAGGTGAACTGGCAGATATTATTGATGGAGATAGAGGAAAAAACTATCCTCAGCAACATGAGTTTTCAGAGGAAGGATATTGTTTGTTTCTTAATACAGGAAATGTAACAAGATCAGGATTCTCGTTTGAAAGTAATCAATTTATCTCAAAAGAAAAATGCGATATGTTGAGAAAGGGGAAGTTATCGCGAAACGATATAGTATATACAACTCGCGGTACTGTGGGTAACGCAGCTTTTTATAGCGAAAGTGTTCCTTATGAGCATGTTCGTATTAACTCTGGTATGGTCATTATTCGTCCTAACGAAGAAATAGTAAGTACAAGATTGCTCTACCAAATTCTCAAAAGTGACTATTATAGGCCTTATTTTAAAAAGTACTGTACAGGAAGTGCACAACCGCAATTACCAATCAAAAATTTTAGCAAAATTGAATTGGACCTTCCTGAATTAGCAAATCAACAACGCATAGCCGATATTCTCTCCGCCTACGACGACCTCATTGAAAACAACCAAAAGCAGATCAAGTTGTTGGAAGAAGCGGCACAGCGACTCTATAAAGAGTGGTTTGTCGATCTTCGCTTCCCCGGACACGAAAATACCCCCATCATCGACGGTGTCCCACAGGGGTGGGGAAAAACCTCTTTTTCTGAAATCTTCAGCTTTGTTAGAGGAAAATCTTATACATCAAAAGAATTATCAGAAAATGACGGTATATTGATGGTAAACTTAAAAAATATTAGATCGTTTGGTGGGTACAAACGCAACGCTGAAAAAAGATTTACTGGTACATATAAGGAAGAACAACTCCTTGCGGGCGGTGATGTGGTTATGGGTGTTACCGATATGACACAAGAACGACGCCTTGTAGGGCACGTTGCTCTTATTCCTTCGTTTAATGAAAAAGTTACATTTTCGATGGATCTGATCAAATTGATACCATATTCGGTGACAAAAAATTATTTATATTGTACTATGCAATATGGTGGATATAGTGAACAAATAGCACCTCTTGCAAATGGTGTTAATGTGCTTCATTTGAAACCTGAAGCAATGATGAAAATGGAAATGCTTGTTCCAAATGAGTTAGTAATGAGGGAATTTGATATTAAGTTCGAAGCCATAAGATTAAAAATAGAGGCATTAGAAAAACAATGCGATTTAGCGGCGCAAGCCCGTGAACGTCTGTTGCCTAAACTTATGAACGGTGAATTGGAGGTGTAAATATGAATGTTCCTAAAGAGTTTATAGAATTAGTTAAAAATGATATTAAAAGAATTGACAATATGCTTTCTTCTAATAGCAATACTCAAGAGTTGCTTAAACTTCACAAAGAAATTGATAGCAAATATCAGTCGTGCATTTCTAATTGGTATCAAGGATTAAATGAAGCTGTATATCAACGAGGTATTGATCCCTATATAGATTATTATTATCTTAAAGGGTCGCGAGATGACATTATAGATAATTTGTCGATGTTTAGAGTTAAATTAGAGATTTATACATATGGAATGAACACTATTTCTTTGCCAGAAGCTCCAACGACAAGTGTCAATGTTACTACTAATGTAGGTGTAAACATTACTTTTGAACAAGTTCGTGCCAAAATTGAAGATATGACATCACTTACTGAAGAAGAAACTCAAGAAATCAAAGCAAAACTTGATGAACTTGAAGAGATCATCAGTAGCAAAGATAAAAAGAAAACTAAATGGGAAAAAGTTAAACCTGTTCTCGCTTGGTTAGTAGATAAAAGCTTCGATGTCGGTATGACATTGTTACCATTACTTTTGAAAATACAAGAATGAGGTGTAACGTTGGAAAAACTTGATATTCTAAATCGCGAAGAATTCGTAAATAAGCTTGTTACTCTTACTGAAAATCTATCTGTAACTAACGGTAATACTTCATTTGCGCTCAATGGTGTATGGGGTTGTGGGAAAAGTTTTGTATTGGATATGTATGAGAAGCAATTAAATCAAATACAATCTGAAGAAACTTCAATGGATAAATATTTCGTTATTCGCTATAATTGTTGGAAATATGATTATTATGACGAGCCACTTGTTGCAATTGTAGCAGATATAATAGAAACAATTGAGACCAAGACAAAACTTTTTCCTGATAACGAGAAAAAACAGAAGATTTTGGGCACATTAAAAGCGATAGGAATTTCTCTTTTGACTATTTCTAATAATGCTATTAAAGAAAAGACAGGGGTAGATTTAGAAAAAACGTTTAATGTCGTTAAAGATGGATTAAATGATGGCGCTAAAGAGTTTGAGGAAAAGCACGATTATGATGCATACTTCGGATTTAATAAAGCAATGGCCATGCTATCCAAATCTCTTGAAGAAATATCTAAGAATTATACAATCGTTTTTCTTGTTGATGAACTTGATAGATGCTTACCGGAATATGCAATTAAGGTATTAGAGCGTTTACACCATTTGTCAGAGCACACTAATAACGTAATAACAGTTATAGCGATTGATAAAAATCAGCTTGAACAAAGTGTTAAAACACTCTTTGGATTTGAAAATCCTGATACATATCTCAAGAAATTTATTTCATTTGAGATTTTCTTAGATAATGGTAAGATTTCGGATAAGTTTATTGAAAAATATGCTGACTATATTAATTTGTTTGACAATAGTGTTATTGAATATGACGACTCTATTGAAGAATTTATGCAAGCCGTGTTTCAAAAGATTGATATTAGAGAGCAAGAACAGTTAATGAAACGAGCTATGTTGGCACATAAAATGTTGTTTGATGATAAAAAGGACTATAGTTTTATGTGCGTTGAATTATTGTATATAATCCTTTTTACTCATTATCAAGGAAGAGTAAATTTTACTGATTGGTTCAGAACATATGATATGACAACAGAAGCATCGAAAGAATGGCCACCATTTGATTTTTATTTTAAGGATAAGTTTGACAGCTTGCCGTGTAAAGAATTTGTTACTGAGGGGTATAATCCGCATAAAATTTGCTATATAAGTGCGGAACAATCCTTGTATGCCTCAATAGCATATACGTGGTATTCAATATTTATGAAGAGTAATAGTAGTTATTTATTGAAAATTGAAAACGCTGATATTAGATCTATAATAGATGATAATGCTGTAGAACTGAAAAAATATATTGAATTTATCAAATTTATAAGATAAGGAGCAAATTTATGAGCTGGGAATATTCCGAAAATATACTTGTTCAGAACAGTGCGGGAAAAGTTCTGAAGGACAAGCTTGGCTGGAATGTCGTGTTTGCCTACAACACAGAGGTGTTGGGTGAGGACGGCACTTTGGGCAGAAAATCATATAAGGAGATCGTTTTGACGAGATATTTGCGTCAAGCTCTCTTTGATAATAACGAGTGGATGACGGACGAGTACGCAAATTATGCCGTCAAGACTCTTTGCGCCTATACGGCATCTTCTACGCTCATGCAGATCAATGAGGAAAAATATTCTATGCTCCGTGACGGTATCCCTGTTCAAGTTAAAAAGCCCAACGGTACCTTTGAAACCCGCAACGCTACCGTATTTAATTTCAAAGAGCCCGAGAAGAATCATTTCCTTGCAGTGCAGGAATTGAAGATTCACGGTGAACTTTATCGCAGAAGAACCGACATTGTCGGCTTTGTTAACGGTATTCCGCTTTTGTTCGTTGAATTGAAGAAGCAAAACGTTGACGTTAAGAATGCATACGATTGCAACTATACCGATTATCTTTCTACAATACCTCAGTTGTTCCATTTTAATGCCTTTTTGATGCTTTCAAACGGTCTCGAAGCAAAGGTGGGAACAATGGGCTCTAAATATGACTTTTTCCACGAGTGGAAACGTCTCAAAGAGGACGAAGTGGGCGCGGTTGACCTTGAAACTATGCTTCTCGGTATCTGCAAGAAAGAGAATTTTATGGATTTGTTTGAGAATTTCATTCTCTTTGACCATTCGGGTGGTAAGTGCGCAAAGATTTTTGCCCGCAACCATCAATATCTCGGTGTAAACGAGGCGGTTGAGTCATACAAGGCAAGAAAGCTCAAGAACGGCAAGCTTGGCGTATTCTGGCACACGCAAGGAAGTGGAAAAAGCTATTCGATGGTATTCCTTGCACAAAAAATTCGCCGACAGTTCACGGGTAGCCCTACGTTTGTTATCCTTACTGACCGTGATGAACTCAATAAGCAGATTAGCGATACTTTTGAAGCGTGCGGTTGCCTTTCGGGCAAGGCGCGTCAGTACATACCCTCAAGCGGAGCAAAGCTTTATGAGATGCTCCGTGGAAATCCGAGCTTTATCTTTACGCTCATTCAAAAATTCAATGACGAGAACGCAACGCCAATTATACCTGATCACGATATAATTATTTTATCTGACGAGGCACACCGTTCTCAAAACGGTATCTTTGCCGACAATATGTGCCGTGTTCTTCCTACTGCAGCACGTATTGGTTTTACCGGTACACCTCTATTTAAGTACGATAATATTACCGAGAGAACGTTTGGTACTTACGTATCAATTTATGACTTTAAGCGCGCAGTTGACGACGGTGCAACTGTTCCGCTTTATTATGAAAATCGCAGCGATATGCTGCAAATTACTAATCCTGAGATTAACGAGGAGCTTCTGGATGCAGTTGAGGCAGCCGATCTCGACGTTAATCAGCAGGCAAAGCTCGAGCTTGAGCTTGCGAAGGACATTCATATCATCACTTCCGAGCCGCGTCTTGATACTATTGCACAAGACTTTGTGGAGCATTACAGCGACCTTTGGACAACAGGAAAAGCTATGTTTGTTTGCGTAAACAAGGTTACTTGTGTTCGTATGTATAATCTTGCGCAGAAATATTGGGCAAAGAAGATTGTCGAGCTTGAAAAAGAGCTTAAAACTGTTACTCAACAGGAAGCACAAGAGCTTGAACGCAAGATTGTCTGGATGAAAGAAACCGAAATGGCGGTTGTTGTAAGCCAGGAGCAGAATGAAATTCAGACATTCCAAAATTGGGGTCTGGATATTCTTCCTCATCGCACAAAAATGGAAAAGCGAGAGATGGATAAGGAATTTAAAGATGACGACAATCCATTCCGCATCGTTTTCGTGTGCGCGATGTGGCTCACGGGATTTGATGTTAAATCTCTTGCAACAATCTATCTCGATAAGCCATTGAAGGCGCATACGCTTATGCAAACTATTGCCCGCGCGAACCGTGTTTGCGACGGAAAGAGTAATGGTCTTGTTGTTGACTATATTGGTGTTGTAAAGGCGCTTCGTCAGGCGCTTGCCGATTACACTGCCGCAAAGGGAGGCACACCGGGTGATGATCCCGCCCCCGACAAATCCGAGCTTATTGCAAAAATTGAAAATACAATCAATAGTATTGACGTATATATGGAACAACATGAGTTTTCATTGAAATCATTGGTAAATGCAGACGATTTTGCAAAGCTTGCTTTAGTTGCATCGGGCGCAAATGCTATGTGTACAACAGATGAGGTGAAAAAGCGTTTTGAAATTCAGGCACGTGAGCTTTTCCGTATGTTTAAGTATATTGAAAAAGGTGAAGTGTCAGATGAAACTGTACGAAACAAAAATGCAATAAGCGCTATTTATGATCAGTTGCAAGAAAAGCGCGTTCACGCGGATAATTCAGCGTTGATGGCACAAATAAACCAAATCGTTAGTGAGTCCGTTGCAGTTACCAAAACTGTTGGAACTGAAGATAATAAAAAATTCGATATAAGCAAAATTGACTTTGATAGACTCAGACGTGAGTTTGAGAGAGTGCAAAATAAGAATTTGCTTTTAAAGGATCTACAATCACTTGTTGAACAACGTCTTGCGCAAATGCTAAAGCAAAATCCCTTGAGAATTGATTACTATCAGCGTTATCAGGATATTGTTGATGAGTATAACAAAGAAAATAAAAAAGACGAGATTGCTATCGTCTTTGAAAATCTTATTAAACTTGTTAGCGAGCTTGACGAAGAACAAAAGCGCTATGTACAAGAAGGTTTTAATAGCGACGAAGAGTTGTCCATTTACGATCTTTTGGTAAGCGGACAGGCACTTTCTAAGGAAGAAATCAAGAAAGTAAAAAAGCTTGCTCAAGAAATGCTTACGAAGATTAAGGAGCGAATTCATGAGCTTGACCATTGGCGTGATAAGGAAGAAACGCAATCTATAATCAGCGTTCTTATTCGCGATCTCTTGTGGTCAAATTTGCCCGATAGCTATAGCGATACGCAAATCACAGTTTACAAACAAGCGTTGTACGAATACGTATATAATACATATCCGGCGGCGTAAGGAGGAATAATGGAAACATATTTATTTTATGCATACTTGAAATATTCTAAGGAGAATAAGCAATCATTTTGGCCTAAATTAACCACACGCCCTGTATTAGTAATAGTATTTTTTATCCTAACTCTTGTTAGTAGTATATGTGGCATAGTGTTTTCACTATTTCAATGGCATATAGCTACTTGGATTGCAATTACAGCAGAAATCATATTTGGAATATTATTCTACACATTTTCAGAAAAGTATCATATTGATTTTTGTTCTTCAGAGTATAAGACATATAAAAACTATTGTCTAAAGCTATATGATTGGTTGCAAGAATTTGATGTTAATACCCTTACTGGAGTTGAGTCTTTATGCCATAGTATTACTGCTAAAATCACTCAACTAAAATCAGAAGAAGAGTCAAAAAATGCAAGAAGCGAGCGTTGGTTGCAAGCTTTATTTATTCCTGTTATTATAGCAATAATAACAACATCAATATCGCATCATGAAAATGTTGGTGAAATGGTTTTATCCACATTTTCTATAGTTACATTTTTTATACTTGTTTATGGAGTTGTTTCAACGATAAAGAGTATAAGTAACTTTCCCCAAAGAAGAAAAATTAAACAGATGGAGTGTTTTGCTACCGATTTGAATGCTTTGATTTCCATAATAAAAAGCAACTAATTGGGCTCATCTGAGAACAATTTAACAAAAGCAAATCTTAAAAAGAAAAGATATAGATAAAGTTATCGTTCCAATGATACATATACTGTTGAACAACTATTCAGTCGCAAAAAGTATATATGAGAAATTTTCAAATCAAGATAAAGAGTGGTTTTTAAAGCTTCCAATTGTAAATTTGTATCCCAAAATCATATAGAAATAAGCCCTTCAGCTTCAATGCTGAAGGGCTCTCTTTTTCTCCTCTCGCTCCTTCGTTTTCTCTTCTGATATCTCCTTTCACAATTTTCCATAATGAGTAAAACAATATGGAGAATATTAATGTCGCCTTTTCCAAGATTGTTAATAGGCTATAACATTTTTGCAAATGTATCTCAAAAATGCGTCATTATTTCGAAGTGTTTTTTTAATCAGTCTTTTTCAAGAACGTAAGTATGCTATAACATTTTTGGAGAAGTATTCAAAAATGCTATAGCTTGAAAGAGATAATCCATTGAGATTGATGGAGGATGTGAAGGATGGCTTTTCTCCTTCGCGGACAATTCTTAAACTCTGGATTTGAGTCTTAGTGATATCTCCTTCATACATTCCGTTGAGTCTC
>CALGCW010000135.1 GCA_937884385.1 uncultured Clostridia bacterium
TATTCGTAGAAATCAAAGAGCTGCATCACCACATCGAAAGGGATATCCCTTTCAAACTGCACCGAAGCGGCACAGTTCACGCCTGCAATTTGCAGGTTCTTCATCATTTCCTTGATACTAAGGTTCAGTTCTTCCTCTTTGATCAATCCGTCCTGTTCGCTGACAAGGACGAGGTTATTACGGCGTTTGAGGTAGGCACCCACCACAACAATGTGACGAAGCAATTCTCTTTTTTCTTTTGGATCGTCGGTTGCAGTCAGCTTTTTCAGCCAATCATTCAACAGATCTATCTGATGCGCCGTTTGCTTATGAAGCTCGTCGTGCAGACGGTTCTTTTCCGCAAGGGCACGAATCTTTTTATTCACCCGATAGTTCTGCATGGAAACGGCGTTGGAGCCTTCCAGCTCGTTGCGAAGCTCTTTCAACTCGTCGAGGATGTCAAGCAGCTCGGACAGATCCTCTTGCCACAACGTATGACCGCCACGGATATCGGAGCCGGACAAGCGGATACCGCCGTCAAGCATCACGTAGCCGTTCTCGGTTTCTTTCATTTGCTCTGCGGTAAGGGACAGAGCATCATCGGAGCGATAATAAACGGTGTAATCGTTATCTACAACAGCAACGCCGAGACCGGAATACTTGAGCATTTCATCATAGTGTGTATTGGATTGCACAAGTCCCGTCTTGATGCTGCTCTCCCAAATGGCAACCACCGTAAAGCAAAGGGCGGCGGTCATTTCGATAAAGCCGAAAATATTGCTACCTACGGCATAAAGTATCGTATAGGCAACGCCGATGCCGAGCATAGTGATGGGGAGCCAAACGGTTTTGTGCGCTCCGGGGACACGGCAACGCTTTACAAGCTCTGCGATCATCAAAGCAATGCAGGCAAAGATCCACGCTGTTGCGATATAGTAAAGAACGCCACGCTGATATACGTCCCAACCTGCTTCATAGCCTTTGTGAAAATGGAACGCTAAGCCGTGAAGGTCATTTGTAAGGATGCCCAAAATCATTATGATTGAGGGGATGTACATCAAGTACCACTTTTTCGGAAGCTTATAATCCTCCGGCTTGCCGATATATTTTGTTGCGAAAAGGCAAAGCTGCGGGATCAAGATCATAGATACATAGTAGGCGTACCAGCACCACATTCCAAGGGGATACACATAGAGGAACACCGTATGTCTGAGGGTTCGCATCAGCATCCAGAACATCATCAGCACAACAAGGATAATAAGATGGCGACGAATCTCCTTGTTCACGATACGGTCGTATACCGAGATCCCCCACGATACCAAAATGCCGAGGTAGATCATCAGCACCACGATGTGGGATATCACATACATCGCAGGCGAGGTATCCATTGTGATGACACGGACAAAGTTTGCAAACAGCAGTAGGAATATTGTCAGCAGTACGTTGATAGTATAGGACTGCGTTCTTCCTTCCTTGCTCATCAGCCCTTGCTTTTGCATGGAACGATAAATGGCAAGGATCAGGCACTCTGTCAGTATGTAGGAAACCGAGAGCCATTCAAAGCCACGGGGCAGAAACTGCTCCACGAGCCAAATCAGTATGTTACAGAAAACCGTACACAGCAGAAGTATCGTATGTAAATGAGATTTGATCTTTTTCTTTGCGACGGCGTAAATTGCGACACCGACCATCGAGAACATATACCCGATCAGATAAACGTAGTACAAAGTGTGCAACGGGCCGTACTCACGGACGAGCTTGGTCACGCCGTCTGCGATCTCAATATCTACGGTGCTGTAATAGATGGGCAGAATACCGGGGCTTGTTGTAATGCCCAGCATCACGATACCGATGGTCACAAGCGTTATCATCAGCGGTCTTGGGCGTTTCATTCCGCAGAAGCGCAGTACCATCATCAGCATAAAGAACGGCAGAAACACGCTGCCGAGGTAGGAAATTCGGTTGGAGTTCAGTGCCGAACCCAGATTGGGTGACACCGAAATCATAAAGTAGCCAAGATTACACAGCGACACGGATACAAATACCAAAAGCAGCCATACATCGCGCTTTTTATCCGCCGCAACACATAGTCCAATCATGCACAGCGAAATAAGCGCTATGATTCCATAGGCCAATGACATTTTCGCCACCTCATCTTTCTCTTCTCGCCAAGTATTCTGCATACATCATTATATAAAAGCATACCACAAAAAAAGCATGATTTCCATATACCCCGCCAATAAAAGTAACTATTATTACATAAAATCCATTTCAACTAAGGTGTTCTACTTTTATATTTGCGTGATGCTATGAAATAAGCAGAAACACCTGGGCGGCATCAGCCACGACCAGGTGTTTCTGGAGTTATTTTATTTCATCCAGTGAAAAACAGCAAATTGATGTTTTTCACTGTTATGTGCCTCCTTCCGTTTTATCTGCCCTCATTGTATCGACGAAAGCGGTGACTGACAAATGTACGAACATAGAAAAACCGGGCACACTCCCGAAGGAATGTGCCCAAGCTTTAAGTATTCTCCAGTCTTTTCTGTGGCATCCCTTGGCCCCCTCTTTGAGGGTGCCTGCACGGCGAAGCCGTGCCACCTCCCTTTGCACAAGGGAGGCTGAAAATAGTAGCCACATCTGT
>CALGCW010000136.1 GCA_937884385.1 uncultured Clostridia bacterium
GCCGGCATGGTTGCCTTTGACGGTCACGCCGCGAAGAACGGACGGATCCCTGTCGTCGAGTTCGATGAGGTTGAGTTTTCCGGTGAGTTTTGCCGCCTCGGCGTTATTGCCGCCCTGCGAGGTGTTGCCGTTGCCCGATTCGTTGCCGGATTGCTGATTATCACCGGTGCTACTTGCGGGCGGGTTTGTGCTGTTGTTTCCGTTAGTGTTCGAATTGTTGGTGCCACATGCTGCCAAAGAGGCCACCATAATGATTGTAATCAATAATGCAAATAATCTTTTCATTGTATTTTCATCCTTTCTGTTATGCTGTCGATCAAATGCCGAAAAGGCCTTTGAGACCAAAAGATTTCTTGTCCGGCTTATAGTAAAAGCCGCCCTGTGGTTCTCCTGTGTTAAAATATATGGTTGCTGTATCGTTGTCACCCTCAAAACAGTGTTCGGTATCTGCGTGATAACAAACGCCGTCTATCATTTTGTAGAGATGCTCAATCGTGGGATTCTCTCCGGCTTCACGGAAGCCGCCCTCAAGCAGTAACTGGCGGTACTGTTCCACGGCTTGTTTTGCACGAAAAGTGTTTCCGTCAAAGTTTACGGAAAAGGTTGTGAATCCGTCATACACTTCGATCTCAAAATGTGATCCTCCGCAATTCCATTTCGGATATTGTGGGAGCTGCTTATCCCACTTTGACATTACCGAAGCATGATCATCCGCATGCATCTGTTCCTCCTGAACGGCAACAGGGAGCTTGGTTCCGCAATCCTGACAGAATTTCGTACCGATGACATTCTGCTTTCCGCAGCTTGGGCAGACAGCACCCTGTGCCACCGTCTGTTCGGGAAGCTGTGTGCCGCATTCGGGGCAGAATTTCTTATCTGCCGTGGTCGGCTTGTTACAGTTCGGGCAGACCTTCATGTTCTTGGCCGCCTCGGTAGCATAGCCCTGCACCGAGCGCTCCAGATTTGCCATTGCGCCCTCCAGACCGGATGAGCGAGCTACCTGCTGCTCGGTGTTCTGTGCCGCCTGATCGATGGCGTTTGCCGCCTTGTTTGTCAGGTCGGTCACGGTCGGCTCAATGGCTTTTCCGATGGCCTTGCCCACGGCGTCGCTGACACCGCGTCTGATCGCTCTTTCTAAAAAGCCCATAAAGTATCCTCCTTTATTCGTTATTCTTCTTATCAGTTTCTATTTTCGTTCCGCACTGCGGACAGTAGCCCATTTCGTCGGACAGCACCGTATCACAGTTGGGGCAGCAGACGTGCCTTTCCTTATATATATCATACAAGGTCTTGTCGGGGAGCCTGTGTCCGCACTCGGTGCAGAACTGCTGATCGCTGGGTGACGGGTTGCCGCAAACGGTACAGACCTTCACCTTTTTCATTGCCGCCGGGCCGAAGCCGTATTGCTCCATGCTCTGCTGACGGATCAGTTCCAGCTTATCTGCCGTCATGCGATCACCTCCCCGTAGCGGAGCCGTGTGCCGCATCCCCGGCAGAAGATATCCTTTTCAGGGATCTTCTTTCCGCAGTGTGCGCAGTAGTTGGGCTTTGCCTCCCAAACGGAGCAGTCAACGCATTGTCCTGTATCTGCATTATACATCTGGTCGCTGACGTGCCTGCCGCACTTGCTGCACACGTTAAAGTGTCCTCTGCCTTCGGTGCTCCACGCCAGCTTCAGCTCGGCTTCCTGAGTTTCCGCACGGATGGGCTTGGTCGTACAAACTGCCATGCCGGAGACGTCGCAGAAAAAGCGGTAGCGGTTGCCTCCCGAATCGGCAATGATCTTGTACTTGGCAGTAGCGTGATCGTTTTTTGCCATTGGCTGTCCTCCCTTCGTCACACAAATTTCGTTTTTCTTTTTGGTCACAGACTATTGAAATATTATCCCGTCTGTGATATAATGGATATAAGCATATCGGGATACCTCCGGTTCGGCTTCGGCTGACAGAGGTGTTTATGTTGGTACAGAGTACCAACATAAAGGGATATCCCTTTAACTTTTTCGGCGCTTCGGGGCGAAAATTTTGATTTGCCCGGCCACCTTATGTCTATCATTATACGGATTTTTTCGGTTTTGTCCCTACCCCAAATTGCGATTTGGGTAGGTAATTTGAAAAAAATTCGTGTTTTTTCTCGATTTTTTCAAAATTTCGGGTAGGTAAAGGGGTAGTTGACGCCGTGACGGAGGTTTTTGCAATGAAGAAGTCCATCGCACTCATTTTGACCTTGGTTTTGATCCTTTCGGTGCTGCTGACCGGATGCTCAAGCTCTGTTCTCGATCCGAAAAATCCCATCACCCTCACCATGTGGCACAATTATGGCGGGGATATGCAATCCACCATGGATTATCTGATCGACGAGTTTAACGCAACGGTCGGAAAGGACAAGGGCATCATTATCAACGTGACTGCCATATCCTCCAGCTCGGAGCTGAACAAAAGCCTGGACATGATCGCAAACGGCGATCCCGGCGCACCGGATATGCCCGACATATTTACGGGATATCCCAAGGTGGCGATACAGTTCCAGGAAAAAGGAATGCTGGTCAACTTTGACGATTACTTTACCGAGGACGAGCTTTCCGCTTACGTAGAGGATTTCGTTGCGGAGGGCAGACTTGCCGACGGCGGTCTTTACGTATTTCCCATTGCCAAGTCCACCGAGGTGCTTTACGTCAATCAGACCTTGTTTGACCGCTTCTCGGCAGCGACCGGAGCGAAGATGGACGACCTTGCCACCTTTGAGGGCATTGCGCGGCTTTCCGAGCAGTATTACGAATACAGCGGCGGCAAGCAGTTCTACGCAGCCGATTCCTGGTTCAACTATGCCGAGGTAGGTATGGCACAGCTTGGCACCAGCATTTTTAACGGCGAAGCTCTTTCCCTTGCGGGAGACAGCTTTTCCCATATCTTCAACACGGTATATACCCCTGCGGTGGAGGGCGGCATTGCCATCTACGACGGCTATTCCTCCGACCTCTCCAAGACCGGAGACATTGTTTGCTCTACCGGTTCGTCTGCGGGTATTCTGTTCTACGGCGATACCATCACCTATACCGACGGCACGGTGGAGAGCGTGGAATACAGTATCCTGCCGTATCCCGTATTTGAGAACGGCTCCAAGACCGCCCTTCAGCGCGGAGGCGGCTTGATGGTTGCCAAGGGCGACGAGAAGAAGGAATACGCCGCCTGTGAGTTTATCAAGTGGCTGACCGCCTCCGAGCAGAATATGAAGTTTATCGACGAGACGGGTTATCTGCCCGTTACCAGGCAGGCTTTTGAAAACGATATGACGACGCACCTTGCGTCCATTGAAAACGCCGGCGTTAAGAAGATGCTCACCTCGGTTCTTTCGATGTATGAGGACTACACCTTCTTCTCCGCGCCGACCTATTCGGGCTTTGACGACGACTGCGACGGCTTTGAGGAGGATTTCTTCAAGCTGCTTACCGACGAACGCAATGCTTTCCTCGCAGGAGAGACGGTCAGCGCCGCCGATGCGCTTGCAAAGCTCAGAAAATAACCGTGTGATCCGAATACTGCCGGAAAGGAGGGATATGCCGGATGCTGAAAAAAGCAATAGCGCTTTGGAAACAGGAGCGCAAGCACAAGGGAACGACGCTGCACCGCAGACTGCTGATCTTCTTTATCAGCGTTTCGGTGGTGCTGATCCTGCTCTTTACGCTGCTTCTGTCCATATTCGGAATCGACGGCAAGCAGGAGCACAGCGTACAGGCACAGCTCACCACGCAGCTTTCCATGCTTGCAGACAGCGTTGAGGATGACTTCGGGCGTATCTCACTGGACGGTATCGGCATTGCCGAGGATTTGGCGGCACGGAGTGACCGTTTCTTTTCCGATAACGGTATCTCTGCCGACGGGCTGCAGGAGCATCCCGAACTGATAGAGCCGCTTCTTGATCAATATATGCAAACGCTCGTAAATACCGTCAAAACCCGCTATTGCGGCGGTGTATTTGTGATGCTGGACGCTTCGGTACGGCAGGACTCCGAAACCGCCAAGGCGGGCATCTTCCTGAAAAAGACACAGCCCACCGCTACCGAAAACGTGGGTGTGGATATCCACTGTCTGCGCGGCCCTGCACAGCTTGCCCGTGACAACGGTATTATGCTGCTGGGACAATGGAAGATGGAATACGACATCTCCGATCAGCCCTTTTGGAACGAGGTCATGCAGACCGCAAGGGATAACCCCGATCTGCCGCTGTCCCGTCTGTATTACTGGTCGGGGCGTGTGGTGCTGAAAGGAAACAGCGAAGCGGGATTTCTGCTTTGCGTTCCGATGATCAGCAAGGACGGCACGGTATTCGGCGTATGCGGTATTGAAGTAAGCGATCGTATGTTCAAGCTCCTGTACACGCCGGAGAGCGACTATTTTGACGAGATCTTTACCGTTGCGGCTCCTGTTTGCGAGGGTGGAATCTGCACCTCCAAGGGACTGCTTGCGGGTAATAGGTTCCTTTCGGGAACCAGATGGGACGAGGACTTGAAGATCACCGACAGTCACGACGGCTTTGTTCACTATTCCGGTGCTGCCGACGATTACGGCGGTAAGGCCGTTTCGGTGCGGTTGTATTCCGATGATTCTCCCTACAAGGATCGGGAATGGTCGGTATCTCTGCTGATGCCGCAGGACATTCTGCACAATGCCGTGGAGGGCAACCGATACATTTTCATTACCGTTGTGATCGGGTTGCTTATCCTGGCGATCACCGCTTCGGTCATTATCTCCCGCCGTTACATCAAGCCGGTCAACGAAGCCTTTGAACAGATCCGCAGCAAGGGCTATCACGAAAGCAGTGCGACGACACGCATCCCCGAAATCGCCGACCTGTTCGCATTCCTTGCACAGCAAGACCGTGAGCACGAGGATCAGATGCAAACGCAAAGGGAACGCACCGAAACCCTGCAAAGCGAGGTAGAGCGTCTGCACGGCGAAAAGACCGCATTGCAATCTCAGGTGGAGATGGTAAAGACCGACAATACCCGTCTTGCTTATCTGCGCAAGGACGAGGTCGATCCCGACAGCTATGCGCTCTTTTTGGAATGTATGCGCTCGCTTTCCAAGCGTGAGAGAGCCGTTTTCGATCTGTACGTTGAAGGCAAGACCGCAAAGGAGATCGTGGAGATCCTGGGCATTACCGACAACGGACTGAAATACCACAACAAGAACATTTACTCAAAGCTCGGTGTATCCTCCCGCAAGGAGCTTTTGAGATACGTAGCCATTTTGAAGCAAGAGCAAGGAGGTAATGTGTAAAATGACGTTAGCTGACAGATTAAACCGGATTATTAACGAACAGCAGATCAGCAAGGCAGAATTTGCACGGCGGATCGGCGTGACACCGCAGTACGTTCTTCTGCTGACAGGCAACGCCAAGGCACGTCCCGAAAGCATCAAGCCTGCCCTTGCCAAGCTGATCGCTTTGGAGTTTGATTGCGACTACGATTGGCTCCTTCACGGCAAGGAGCCGGAGCCGACAGAGACCGCAAAGCCGAATAAACGCACCTGTGAGGGGCCGCTTCGTGCCTACGGACTTTCCGTAAAGGAAAACGAGACGGTCCTGAAATATGCCGACGGCATGACCGTAAAGCAGATCGCCGAGGATACCGGCGTTACCGTCAATACGGTGAACTATTATCTCAGAAAGGCGTATAAGAAGCTGAACGTCCACAGCCGAGAGGAGCTTGCCGAGCTGCTCGAAAGCATAGGTATTACCCCAAATATGAACTCATAAAAGCCAAACAGCTCGGAGATCGTTGTGACCTCGGAGCTGTTTTCATCTGTATATAAAGAAAAATCCGACCATCTTTTCGATGATCGGATTTTCTCTTGTCCCGTACCGGCTTTCACCCATTGGTCAATTTTTGTCCCTTTGAGCGAAAACCCTTGCAAATCAAGGTTTTTTGTGATAATCTCATCTAGTGTCCTGCATTATGCAGTTGATACCAGAAGAATTAATCCTTGCTCTCCCCGCGAGAGGGAGGGCCATT
>CALGCW010000137.1 GCA_937884385.1 uncultured Clostridia bacterium
CACCGATGGGATTTCAAAACCGATAATTCACTCGTGAATTATCGAAAATTTACGCGAAATCTCCGCTAACCCAAGCGACAAAAGTTTTTTGCGAGCTTTTTTTCAAAAAAGCGAAAATCCTTCCTTTGTAACTTCTCCCCGATAAATCCCAATTTTGCATTTTGCATTTACTCACCATCAATAAAAGGAAAAAAACAATGAACTTAATTTTAGCATCAAAATCCCCCAGAAGAAAAGAGATACTTGAAAATCTCGGTGTCAAATTTGAAATAATCACCTGCGAGACCGACGAACACACGGACGAGCGAAACGGCAAGCGTTACGTTGAGGAGATCGCGCTTCGCAAGGGCGAAGCGGTCAGAGCGCTCCTTGAGAGCGAAGGCAAGCTCACGGCTGACACCCTCATTCTCTCCTCCGACACGGTCGTAGTCTCTGCTGACGGCGAGATCATGGGCAAGCCCGCAGACCGCGAGGATGCAAAAAGAATGATCCTTGCGTTTTCGGGCAATCCCCATTACGTCATAAGCGGAATAGCACTCATCACAAAAGACAGGACCGTTGTGACAAGCGAAAGCACGACCGTGCATTTTGATAAGGTGGACGAAGCGGACGTGGAAAAATACCTTGACACACCGGAAGCATATGACAAAGCGGGAGCATACGCTATTCAGGGATACGCATCCTTGTGGATAAACGGAATTGAGGGAGACTATTTCAACGTGGTCGGTCTCCCGGTCAAAAAGCTCTCCGATACACTGAAAAAGGAATTCGGCATCAAGCTTGCATAGACCTTTTGAACAAATGCGCGCTTCGTTTTTTGTGAAAAATCCCCTTTGATATTTTTTCCTCAATATGGTAAAATATAGATGTAAATGATAAGGGGGGATGTTGCCGTGCGTGACGTAAACGAAATAAAAAGTGCCATTTTGAAGCTCTACGAGCAAAAAACGGATATACACGTGAACGTAAATACCACAAAGCCGAGAATACATATCACCGATGCCCCCGCATCCATAACGGGCGTCTATAAGAACCTTTTCACAATAGAGGTGATCGAAAACGGACTCAAAAAGGTGTTCTCCATTCCCTACACCGACATTTTCATCGGCAAAGTTTCAATAAACGAATTATAAACGGCAGTTTTGTGTTGCAAAACTGCCGTTTTTGTGATATAGTAAATATAATAAATTATCAATGGAGTGACCACAATGAAAATAACAGTAATCAACGGCAGCCCCAAGGGCAATTACAGCATAACCCTGCAAACGATGATATACCTTCAAAAAAAGGACCCCTCACTTGAAATAGAAGTACTCAACGCAGGGCAGATCATCAAATCGCTCGAAAAGGATTTTTCAAGGGCAAAGGAGCTGCTGCAAGCAAGCGAAGCCATCATTTTTTCATATCCCGTCTATACCTTCATCGCGCCCTCACAGCTCCACCGCTTTATTGAGCTTATGAAGAGCGAGAACGTGGACGTTCGCGATAAATACGTCTCGCAAATAAGTACGTCAAAGCATTTTTATGACGTGACCGCACATAAATACGTAGAGGAAAATCTTCTCGATATGGGAGTGCGCTATGTTAAGGGACTCTCTGCGGATATGGATGACCTTCTCTGCGAAAGGGGCAGAAAGGAAGCCGAACAGTTTATGGAAAGATTTATCTGGTCCGTAAAAAACGGCGTCTATACCCAAAGGGATAAAAACGAAAGCAAGGGCGAGCTCGTTCCGATCGAGCGCCGCGTCACTAACTGCAAGCATCTTTCAAGCAAGGACGTCGTTATCGTCACGGATTGCGCCGACGAGGCTTCAAACCTCTATGCAATGATAGAACGATTCCGCGCAGATTTCAAGTATGAAACACGCGTGGTAAATATAAACGAAGTACAGATAAATGCAGGCTGCCTCGGATGCTTCCGTTGCGCGGTATCGGGCAAATGCGTGCATAAGGACGGCTTTGATACGTTTTTGAGAGAAAAAATACTTAAAGCCGACGCAATAGTATACGCCTTTGAGATAAAGGATCACTCCATGGGCTCGCGCTTTAAGATGTACGACGACAGAAACTTCTGCAACGGTCACAGGACCGTCACCGAGGGTATGCCCATCGGATATATCGTATCAGGACATCTCGCGTTCGAAGCAAACCTTCGCACGGTGATCGAGGGCAGAGCTGAGGTAGGCTCAAATTTCCTTTGCGGCGTGGCAACCGACGAAAGCGACCCCGCAGCGCAGATCGAAATGCTGTGCAAATCCCTTGCCTTTGCGCTTGATACTAAGCACACCTGCCCACAGAACTTCCTTGGTGTCGGCGGAATGAAGATCTTCCGCGACCTCATCTGGCAGATGCGCGGAATGATGAAGGCAGACCACAAATTTTACAAGTCGCACGGTCATTACGACTTCCCTCAAAAGCACTTTTTCAGATCCCTTATGATGTATCCCATCGGCTGGCTTCTCTCCAGCGAAAAGATACTTACAAAGATCGGAAACAAGATGAACGAGGGAATGCTCGCACCCTATAATAAGCTCTTCTCCGATATGGAAAAAGAGGAGGAGCAAAAAAAAGATCCACGGAAGATAAAAAGCAAAGCCGCTTGAGTACCAAGCGGCTTTTTGTTGCGTCACGAAAGCCTCGCGGTAATGGTGAGGTTCAATAAAGGCTTTGCCGATGAATAGGAAAGCAAATAAAAATTCAGCAAAGAATACTTTCGTGTCAAAGGCTCATTTTATTCGCTTCAGGGAAGCTATAGAAATTCTTAAGAAAAGAAATTCCAACCAAATAAAAACAGGGCGGTTTGAGAAATCAAGCCGTCCTATTGAATTTTTGAAATAGGTGTGGTATAATATAAAAAAGAAAGGAGCATAACATGATAACCAATAAAGTATTAAAATACATTGAAGAACATAAACTGTGTTCGGATTGCTTATTTGATGATTGGTCGGAGTTCTTGGATTTGCTCTATGAACAGGGCGGATGTGTGGAGTCTATCCTTTGGTTTGAGCATGTACTCATTGCCGAGCAGGAAAAATCTCTTGGTGGTGGCGGATACATAGATAAGAACAATGTGGAATATATGTATGCCGAAACTTATATTTGCAATAATGATTTAAAAAACAAAACATTTGATGAAGTAAACGAATATATTAGGTCAATTGTTTCCGCCCATCCAAATCACAAACTAATTCCGTCGTTTGATATTTCTTGATAAATACTTCACATTGACTGTTTCAGCAAACCCCTGCCGTGTGCCACCTTCCTCTCGAAGGAAGGCTTTTTGCGCACTCCGTTTAAGGGTAGCAATTGCGTATCAATTAGATAAGTAAAAACACACTTTTTGATACCTGTGCAGGATAGAGACACCTAAAACTGAAATACCACCCGCTGTGTGTGCGGGTGGATTTTTATTAATCTCTATTCCATTTTTCACATATCTCCTGCGCCTCGCGGAGCATTTCGTCAGATTTCACACGCGCTCCCAAAACGTTGTTCTCGGCTTCGTAATGGCTCATAACACCCATCACGTTTTCGTTTATAACTCTGATAATGGGCTTCACCTCGGGCACGATTATCGTAAGATTGCCGAGAATAATCTCGGTGGTAGAACCTTCACGCATTACCTCGTTGCGGTAATTCTTTTCCTCATAATAGGCAAATGCCCCCTCAAGGTCCTTCGCCCAACCGTTATTTAGTATATGCTTGCACATAATAAGGCAGTCAAGATGCCTGTACTTGCGAGGAACAAGACCGCAAGTGTTATGGAGATCCTCGATCAACATCTTGATCTCATAAGCCTTTTTCTCACAGTCCGCCGCCTGAGCGGAAAGCCTGTTATAGTCCTCTATTGCCGCGTCAGCTCTATGCTTGCGGCTCTGCACCTCTCTTTCGCTGACTCTTTTGCTGATCAGCACAGGGCTTGAAAGCTTGTCGTTTATCTCGTCAACCCTCTTTTGAATGGGATAGATCTTGTTATTTAAGCTCTCGTTCGTCTTTTTGAGAACTCTTCTTTCCTTTTTTGCCATCGTGCTCTTGTAAATAGCTCTCTCAACGATGATTAGCAAAACAATGGCGATAATGTTGAGTATTCCCTCAGCACTTTCGACCTCTCCCCAGTAAAAGTTGAGCCCCTCCAATGCCATAATGATCGCATTGCTCGCCCAGATATGCAAAGTATTGATAAGAATGAAGCACAAGATCATTTTCAAGAAAAGAATACCGTTGCCCTCTCCCTTGTTGTATGTCGCCCTCACCTCATCGAAGGTGCTTTTGATCTCATTGATCTTCAATTCAAGAGAGCGTAGCTCAGCGCGAAGTCCAAGCTCCTCGTCGCTCATTCCGCCGTGCTTTACGAGCCTTTCATTTAATTCTTCATACTTTTGCGTGTTATATTCAAGGTTATCACTGCCTTTTTTGCGAAGATAGTAAGCAAGATCCGAAAGCGAATGTGCCCTTATCTCCATTTCAAGAGCAGCGTCAATAAATTCCGAGGTCTTCGAGCTGTTAATGTCCATATAATTCTCCTTGATCAGTCTGATTACTGATTAGATTTTACCACATCCTGTCATATCTTGTCAATAGCAGTGGGCTAAATAATAAAAAGGAAAGCCCAAATGAGCTTTCCTTGATATATTAGTTTATTTTGTTCCAAAAAGAACGGTTTTGAGGATATCCGAGGTTTTCTCCTCACCGAATTCCTTTTTAAAAACGTCCGTCGCAGGTCCGCCCTGCGTGATAAGACCGTTAACGTAAACGTCCGTGCGAGCCTTTTTCTCTTTTGCACAGCACTCTTTTGCGCAAAGTGCAAGAAAAGTGTCGATATAGTCAAGAGTATACGCATCAAAATCCGCGGTATTTCCCTTCTTGCCCTTTTTTGACGTGGTCTCGGGCAAACGGATGTCATCGTACCAGTGCTTCGGCTCTTCACCTTGCGCAAATCGCTCGGGAAGGGACGCATACCTCTCCTTTACCGCAACGATGCTTGAAAGATCGATTCTTTCATCCATCGTATCGTAAAGCTCTATGATGAGTGTATCATTTCCCATCGCGTATATCCTGTCATAGGACAAAAGCGGAAGGTCCACGACCTTGGGCGCAATAACGAGCGTATCCATCTTCATAAGACCGAAAAAGCCCTTTGCCCTCATCACGGACACATGACCGAGACCTGCGGCATCGTAAGCCTCGCAGGTAAACGTCATTCCGTTTGCCTTGAAGGTCTCAAATTCACCCACACTCTTGCTTTCAAGAGTGTGGTTTTTCTTTATCAAGTCTAAAATCTTATTCGTCATATTACGCATCCTTTTGAAGCTTGAGATCAGCAAGTCCTGCCTTGTGAAGCATCCATGCTCCGAGCGCGAAAAGTCCCTGACCAAAGAAGTTAACGAACTCTGCGATCCAGTTCATAGAAGCCTTGTCAAAGTCCTTGCTTGAAAGATATCCCATACCGAGGCAGCAAACGAACGAAACGGCAAATATTGCAATTACAGCAGGCTTCTTAAGCTTCTTTGCAAGAATGCAAAGTCCGGCGTCAAGCATACCAAGTCCGCCGACCATTCCGATAATGCAGATGAGAGTCAGGGGCTCCATTGCAAGATGAGCCTTCTTCCTTGAAGCAAGCATCAGAACGATCGCAATGCCTGCGAACAAAAATCCCAAGGTCTGTACGGGGAAAAACATCGCATCAAGCTTGTCAAATCCGCCCACACCGCAAGCCACAAGGAGCTTCCAGGTAGCCTTAAAGAAACCGGCAAGCATAACGTTCATAACTCCGGATGCGAAGATCGCAAAAATGATCTTATTCATTTTGTTGTAGAGATCGAACAAGAGAGTGATAGAGCCTAATGCGAAAAAAATCACCGGAATATAGTCAAAAAGTGCCATTCCTACAGAAAAATCAGGCATAATATTCCCTCCTATGTATTGTTTTTTGAATTATTTCTTGTTAAGGTGATAAACGGGAATAAGAGGAATGATAATGGGGGTCTTGTCCGCATAATCGTTGTATTCCTTGTTGTTGCCGTAGCGAGCCATCTGACGCTTTTCAAGTCTCTGCGCGCCGTTGAACATAATGAATACGATGCAGATATATGCAAGAATTACCGTAAAGTACTGCCAGAAGCCTACAAGGCAATCAAGCGCAGATACAGTCACACCCGTCCAGAAAAGGATCTCGCCAAAATAGTTGGGGCAACGAACGATCTTGTAAAGCTTCTCCGTTGCTACCATATCGGGACGCTTTGCCTTCTGCTCGGATTTCTGCTTGTCAGCAACTGCCTCAAGAATGATACCGAACGCGGAAATAGCAATACCTACCCACTGGATAGCAGAGGTCTTTACACCGTTGAGCTCTTCGTTAAAGAGACGGAATGCAACGCCGCTTGTCTGAGCAACGTAGAGAACGCCCATAAATACCCACATAAAGAACTTAACGAAGATCGGAACCTCTTTACCCGTTGCTTCCGCAAGTGTCTTGCGGTAAGCCGCATTCTTGATCTCACGAATGAGAAGGAAGCCGGAAAGACGGAAGCCGTAGATCACAAAAAGCGCAAACTGCACAAGGTTCGCAAGTGTGATCGTGTAAACTCCCATAAGGCTCATAACCGCCATCGCTACACCAATGATAGCAACGGAAAAGCCGTAACCTATGGACATAAAGTAAACGTACTTCTTAAAACCGCAAAGGCATACAAGAAGTGAAAGTGCAAAAAATATACCGAGATGTGCCCAGTTCCACATAATTTTTTCTCCTTTGTTTGTTTTGTCTGAATATTCAAATTTTGATTTATAGGTAAGTCACAAACGAACAAGTATGTTCTTTTTCGAGAAAAAGAACCAAAAATCTTTTTGGGAGCTTCGCGAATAAACTCCGCGCAAATTGTGTTGTGCCACAGCACAACACATAACGATTTTCTCCCTTGTCGAAAATCTGTAATTTGCTACTCTTATACATAGCCGAAAGCTAAATAAAAGGCT
>CALGCW010000138.1 GCA_937884385.1 uncultured Clostridia bacterium
GAAAAATGAAGCAGGCTTCGCCTATGAAGCCACACAGAAAGGAACGTGTGCGCTTCACTTCATATTTACGAAGCAAACGCATCATACGAGCGTAGCGAGTGCTTCATATCGCTGCCAGGCGATGCTTCATTAAATAATAGAGTTGCATTTTTGTACTACGATCCCAAAGCAAAGAAACCACCCAACCGTGATGCCTTTTTTACTTTTTAACAATAAATTCTCAGCAAAATGGATTGACATGCCACGTTGCGGGTGGGAGAATAAAACAGGAAAAACTAACTAACATTTTGCTGATATAAACGAGTTAATAATTGGGAGGATTTATATGAGCAGCGAATATAATAAAGGCGTTTTTGTTATGGATTATCTCCAAAGTATAGGTTTGGATATGATAACTATAGGTTCGGCGGTAGATGATGAAAATCTGCAAAAAAGCTATGATCTGATCAAAAGCAATCCAACGATAACAAAATATGAATTTGTTCAACAATTAGGTATAGATTATGATGAAGAAGAAATAGTTCTTTGGGATTTCTTGCATCGTATGAAGCTTGGCTGCTGCTATATTGCAGAAGCATTGGATGACGATAATTACGATAAGACGATAAACATTTGCAAGACTCGCCCCGATATTACAAGGGAAGAGTTCATAAGTGTAATGCAACTTACTGGCAAATATAAAGATATGTGCTGATTCGCAAAATGTGATTTTCAGCAAATACTTATGAGACAATAGATGTAAAATGTTTTGCTATAGACGTAGATGAGGAGGTTTTAGCGCTTTGAACAGAATCTTTCGTTGCACTTGCTTGATGATCGTTGTTGCGATTTGTTTTTCATTTGTTGCGTGTACCGAAGAAGATAATTGGGATGAGACGGCTGATGAGACGGTGGTGCTGGATATGAATACCGAATATCTGCTTTCCGAAACCCTGCCTGTCGGAGAAGGACAAAGGGCTAAGGTTATTTTGCTTCTGGGGCAGAGCAACGCAAGCGGTAGCTCAATTGTCAGCTATCTTGAAGAGACTTCATCGCCCGAGGATTTTGCGAGATACAATGCGGGATATCCGTCTGTTTTAATAAATTATTGTATAGACGATCATAACGTTTGCTCCAAGGGAGAATACCTTCCCATTGACCTTACTTGCGGTGCCGCAGAGGGCTTTTTTGGCCCCGAGGTGGGAATGGCGGACGCGCTTTCCGCAGCCTATCCCGATGAAACTGTTTTAATATTAAAATATACTATGTCGGGCTATTCGCTTCATTATCATTGGTTATGCGCGGGGCAGAGAGGGTCAATTTATCACGCCTTTCTCGCATTTGTAACGGAAAATATGAAGCATCTTGCAAATCTTGGATATGATGCGAGTATCGGAGCTATCTGTTGGATGCAGGGAGAATCGGACACCTCGGAATTCAAAGCGAGACGATATTTTGACAATCAATGCGCTTTTGTTTCATATCTGCGAGAGGATCTGGCAATCTACGCCGAGAATGGAGAGATCTATTTTATAGATGCAGGTATATCAAACGGACCGTATTGTGAGCCGGGATATCCTACTGTCAATGAGGCGAAACGCCGCTTCAGTGAGCTTTCAGATCTGAATATTTATTTTTCAACTATAGATGCGGGACTGACCACCGTTAACGAGCCGTATGGCGATCCCGATTGGGGACATTACGATGCGTTGTGCGAGCTTGAGCTTGGCCGTATCTTTGGAAAATATGTGATAGAGAGCTATAGTGGCAGAGAATGAGAAGTGCCGATATGGATCATATTCCGTGTCGGCGCTGTGTTTTTGCAAAAAAGCATAATAACTATTGAATTTATGTTTGTTATGAAGTATAATGGTGTTATAAAATAATGGATTAAAGGGGTATAAATCCGTTATCATAAAAACTGTTAAGTGATGAAACCAGAAAAACATTCAAAACAGATTTGGTTATACAAAGGATCACTTGACACGATTTTTTGATAGTGGTATAATAAATAAGTAATTAGTAAATATTGAAAGGAAAATATAATGAGATTTGAGCTTATTGAAAGAATATTTGCCGAGACCGCTTACGTAAGAATGGGCGGTAGTAACGAAGAATTGATGACCGCGGAATACCTGAAGGGCATTTGCGCCGAGATAGGACTTGATGCACACCTTGAAGCGTTTGAGGTGGATATGGCGACTGTCAACGAGGCAACTTTAACTGTTGACGGCAAGGAGATCGTTTGTAAAGGCTATCTTTGCGCAGGGGAGGGAGAGATCGAGGCGCCCTTATACTATCTGACAAACGATGACAGATATTCCTTGTCCCTTTGCCGTGGGAAAATAGTAATCTTTGACGGTTATCTTGGTTATTGGAGATACAGAGATCTGATTGAGAACGGAGCTATCGGATTTCTTTCCTATGACGGAAACGTCAATTATGCCGACCGAGACATTGATCACCGTGAGCTTCGCTCCTACGTTTCAAACGGCGAGAAGATTCCCGGTGTTAACATCAACGCCAAGGACGCCGTTGCCATCATCAACAAGGGGGCAAAAACGGCGAAGATCACGCTCCAGCAGGACGAATACAAGGGAAGCTCCCACAACGTCATCGCGGACGTCAAGGGCGAGATCGATCAGCAGATCCTCTTTACCGCGCATTACGACAGCACCTCGCTCTCGCAGGGAGCGTACGACAATATGTCGGGCTGCCTCGGACTTATCCACATGATCGAGTATTTCTCGAAGAATCCGCATAGCTACAGCCTGCGTTTCGTCTTCTGCGGAAGCGAGGAGAGAGGTCTTCTCGGCTCGAAGGCATATTGCGAGACCCACGGCGAGGAGCTTGACAAGTGTGTTCTCTGCATAAACCTTGATATGATCGGCTGCATTATGGGCAAATTCATCGCCTGCTGCACCACGGAAGAGGCTCTG
>CALGCW010000139.1 GCA_937884385.1 uncultured Clostridia bacterium
TGCACACGGTGCGGACAGCATACAGTATTTCCAATGGAGAAAAAGCAGAGGCGGAGACGAAAAATTTCAGGGTGCGGTTATTGACCATTGCGGACACGAAAACACAAGAGTTTTCAAAAACGTAACAAACGTGGTAGATTAGCGTTGGCTCACGGAAGGAGGGGCGAAGCCCCGAGTGGAGGCTGCAAAAGCGGCGCGCGGTCAGGCACAAGTGTTTTCGAGTTCTGCTTGCTTTTGGTTTGGTGATTTCCAACCGAGAACCGCCATGGGAATACTGTTAGAACGGCGCAAATAACGCTTCATTTGCTCTTGAAGATCAGCGAAGGAGTAGAAGTTCAGATAGTTGTAGAAACGCTCCTGGTCGTTTCTATGGCTTCTTTCGACCTTACCATTGTGCCAAGGCGTTCTGGGACGGATAAGCTTATGTTCGATCTTGTAACGGTTACAGAACACATCAAATGGATGAACACGCTTGGTGTTGAAGAAATGAGTAAACTCCGCCCCGTTATCCGTTTGAATGATTTTAGGAGCATATCCAAAGAAGATAATTGCACGCTTTACGAAATCTATGGTTGAGTAGCTGCTGTTTTCTTCATAAGCATAGATAAAACGCTTTCTTGTCGCTTCTTCTATCATTGTGTACTGATAGAAATTCTTTCCGTCTTTTCCTACGTAACAGACCTTGGGGACGTATTTCACATCCATCTGCCACTTGATACCGATCATAGTAGGAGTATCGTAGGGCTTGTTGTGTAAGGACTTTTTCTTTGTGGATTCTACCTTTTTGCGAAACCCGAGACGAACAAATACCCTATACAGAGAGCCGGGATGGCGTGAATATGCCTTATCCTCGCGTAGCTTACCGTACAGTTCACCCAAAGAAATGTTAGGGTTCCTGCGGTGATAATCCTTGATCCTCTTAATCTCCTGCTCGGTGTGGGCATTAGGGTGTGGAGAGTGCGGACGGTGAGACTTTGGCATCAGTGATTCCTTAGTGCCGTCGTATGCCTTATTCCACCTCATCAGAGAGGCTTTTGAGATCTTATACTTCCTGCAAACGTATGAAATATCCTTTGTTTGGCGATAAAGTTGTACAGAATTTATTTTTGTTACAATTTCATGTGGACAATAGCGTTTGTTTGTGGTATAATGTTTCATGAAGTGATTGAGTCCTTTCTGTTGGGATGAGTTAGGGGTAATTCTATTTTAACAGAACTCAATCACTTTTTCTATTCTTTTTTTACTTTCGGTCTCACATCTATTGTAACACTACAAATTTTGAAAAAATAATTTTACGCGATGCCTTGACAAATACCGCGGGGTGTGG
>CALGCW010000140.1 GCA_937884385.1 uncultured Clostridia bacterium
TTATAGTCAAAATATTATTATTTATTATTATTCTTTATTATTATTTATGTTCAGTTTATAGACCATATAGGTCTAATTTTTAGACCACTATAGTTTAATTTTTAAACATCTATTCGTTCAATAATTAAACTATTAAAAAGACAGTTCAAATTCTTCAGTATCGTCATATACGTTAGAATGCAACTCAAAATCATTATAAAGTTTCTGAACCGCATTTAAATCGAACTTGAAATATCTTTTCTTAGGCATACCATGATACTTGACCTTTATGATTCCATATTCCAAAAGTTCCTTGCAAGCCGCCAGTTGCTGATGCCTACTCAGCCCCGTGTTATAGTACATATTTTCCACCGTACTGAAGAACCAACCGCCTTGCTGAAGCCCATCATGTTCTTTCCAATACGTATACTCAGAATAGATCTCCGATAACATCACCGCAGTGTTCAGATTAAATCTTCTAATGAATGGCCTTGGAAGCCTCAGAAAATCGCTTTTAAACATTTCATCTAACTTTTTATTCATTTACTTGTAGAGTGGGCATTGAATTTTATTATATAATGAGCCCACTCCCCTTTCATTATAGAATACAGTAAAATGAAAATGTTTTGATTTTTTCAGTATCAAAAGAAAGTTCGCAAAAGTTATACCAAAAGTTCGTGCCTAATTAGCAAATACACGGCATAATTATAGCATCAAAAGAAACTATAGGCACTACTAATACTGGAGGATAATACATTTATGACTTATGGCTATGTAAGAGTTAGTACAATTCATCAACGTATGGCGCGGCAGATCACCAACATTCTTGAGGTCGAACCTAAAGCCACCATCTTCAAGGAACACTTCACAGGTACAACCCTGGAACGTCCTATATGGTCTCAGCTTCTCAAGAAGCTCAAGCACGGAGATCGAATAATCTTTGACTCAGTAAGTAGATTTGCGAGGACCGCTAAAGAAGGCTTTGAAGAATATAAAAAGTTATTTGAGGCTGGTATAGATTTGGTGTTCATCAATGAACCTCTTATAAACACCTCTGTGTTTGCAGCTACTAGAAGCAACCTATTAACTATCTCGGTCTCTACCGGTAATGAAGCTGTGGACACCTTCTTCAAAGGTAATATTGAATTAATCAATAACTTCCTTATGGCTTTGGCTGAGGAACAAATCAAGGCAGCTTTTGACCAATCAGAAAAGGAAGTCCTAGACCTCCATTCAAGAATATCTCAAGGTTTACGAGAAGCCAAGAAAAATGGTTCCCAAATTGGTCTTCCTAAAGGCACTACCCTTGAGACCAAGAAGTCTGTTCATTGTAAGAATGTTATAGAAAAGCACTCTAAAGACTTTTCTGGGACTCTTGATGATCCTGATGTCATTAAACTTTGCGGGTGTTCAAGAAATAGCTATTATAAGTATAAGCGAGAACTTAAAATTTCGTAAAAACTTTCAAACATATTTTTTAGGCACGTCTCTTTTGATAATATATTAGCTATTGAACATTATGTCTTTTTATGATATAATATTTATATATGTCGTTTTAAGGGGGACCATGATGGACATCAAAAAGTTGGACAGTTGGGCAGAACAACTGTTAGATACAGGAAAAAGGAACAATCTCGTTAATTTTAAGGACACCAAGAGTTTGTCCGTAGAGGTCGTTCTTCCTGAAATTTCATCTATCTTTGAGAAGGCAGACTCGTCTGCTTCTTTTGAGGTGTTTGATCCCAAGCTTGATACAGACGAAGATGATGTTGAAGATTCTGTGCAACTTGCTATCGAAGACAATGATTTCGTTAGTGGTTCAAAGCGCTCGGAATACATTCGCACATATTCTCCTAAAATCAGAAAAGCTTCGCAGATCCTTCTTTACAATGCTTCTTGCAATCCCCTTGTTGCATTGAAGAATATCCACAAGAAAGCAAAAACAGCCATTGAGGAAACCGGTGTAAACGTTGCCTATATGGCGTTTGGATTTATTCGTTGGAAAGAAAATGATCATTCTCAATATGAATATAACGCACCTATCTTGTTAGCCCCAGTACTGTTTGAGAACGAATCTTCCATCGAGCCCTATCACATAAAAATGACCGAGGATGACGTTATCGTCAATCCTACGTTTAACTATAAGCTTCAGAGCGAATATGGTGTAAAGCTTCCCGAATATGAGGACGAAAGCTTTGATGAGTATATGGACAAGGTGTCCGATATCGCGACAAAGCTTGGATGGAGCTGTTCCAAGGTGTGTAAGATCGGCATTTTCTCATTCTTGAAGATCAATATGTATAACGACATCAAGGAAAATGCAGAGACCATTTTAAAGAACGAGAACGTCAGAAAGCTGCTTGGTGAGCCTGTCGATCTCGATAAAGACTCTAATGATGGAAACGCCTTTGATATCAAAAACGAGCTTGTGGAGCTTCATAACGTTGTAGATGCAGACTCCAGCCAAATTGAAGCAATTGAAATGACCAAGGCAGGTACAAGCTTTGTTCTTCAAGGACCTCCCGGCACGGGCAAGAGTCAAACGATCACGAATATTATTGCCGAATGTCTTAGCGATGGCAAAAAGGTTCTCTTTGTTTCTGAAAAGCTCGCCGCGCTGAATGTTGTATATGAAAAGTTGAAGCAGGCTGGACTTGCAGAATTCTGTCTTGAGCTGCACAGCCATAAGGCGAATAAAAAAGACGTTATTGCAGAGCTTTGCCATACTTTGAGAGCAACCAAAAGTGCAGTATCGTCAAAAGCACAAGCAGAAATATCTGCCAAGGTAACGGCACAGCGACAGCTCGACCAATATGCAGAAGAACTGCACAAATTGCGTCCTGTAATAAACAAGACTCTTTATCAGCTGTATAATTCCTATTCTGCATATCGCTCTATTAGAGATATCGACTACGTGATAGATTCGATAGAGACCAAGGGCGAAGACTATATCAATTCTCTCCGCACACTCCTTGAACAGTACGTAGATTATATTCCCTCGATAGGTTACAACTACAGAAATAACGTTTGGTTTGGATGTTGTGTGCAGGACTCCTCATATCAATCCAAGGCATCTTTGAAAACCAATTTAACCGAAACGATTGAAGCTATATCTGTTCTTGAAAGCCTGTCCAAGAGACTTCTCGAGAATTTTGATATAACCGCTGATTCCGTAGAGGAGCTTCATTTCTATAGAGACTTTTTAGGCTTCTTGGGAGATTCCGATTTCATAACTCCGTCCTTGCTTTCTCCGTCTGCTTACCGCTACGCAAACGATAAGGTTTCAAAGATGATACCCTTAGCAAAAGAAGCCGTAACGTATAGAGATGGACTTTTAGCGGACTATGATACCGATGTCTTAAAGCTTGACGGAAACGACTACCATAAGCGTCTGACCAAGCAATTCAACGGTGCTTTTTCTCGTCTTTTCAATGGTGAGTATAAGAAGATCATCTCTGAAATGCGACTTTGCAAAAAGAACGGAAAGAAGCCAAAATATGATGAAGCCGTAAAGGCTTGTGAAGCGTTGGCTGCATATCAGCAGAGATATAACGAGTTCTCTTCATTGGAAACGGACATCAAGTCCGGATTTGGCAGAGCCTATAACGGTATTGACACTGATTGGGATAATCTCCTTTCACAAATGCAGTATCTTGGTATCTGCTTGGAGCATACCAACAGTTTTGGTAATATTCCAACACTTTCAGCCGATGAGTTTATTGGCAAGAAAGACCTGATGATCTCTATGTCAAAGGAGATAGCATCCGTTCCGAATTCATCTGCACTCAACACTACCATCAATTCCTTTGATCCTTATTTCTTTGATTTTGCAAGTACATCGCTTACAATAGCAAAAGACAAATGCACGAATTGTCTTGCCAACTTTGATACGCTTGACAACTGGTGCAGATTCAACGCGCTTCTTTCTCAGCTCAAGACGTTCAATGCCATAGCGTTTATCAATATGGCGATTGATAATAACGTTGAGGAAGATAAGATCGTTGACACCTATTGCAAAGCGTTTTACCGTCAGCATATTGATCATATTATTTTCAGCAATCCTGTTCTTGCATCGTTCGCTCGAATCTCGCAAGACAAGGCTGTTGAGATCTTCTCCAAAAAGGATGAGCTTCAGTTTGAAATAAGTAAGGCTCAAATCAAAGCCGAGCTTTCGGCACGCCGTCCTTCGCTTGATATGATCGCATCTGGAAGCGCCGTTTCGATCCTTCTTCGAGAGGGTGAAAAGAAACGTAAACAAAAAGGTATCCGTACTTTGTTTGCGGAAACAGGCGAGCTGGTTCAGATACTCAAGCCTTGCTTCTTAATGTCTCCCCTTAGTGTAAGTACATTTTTAAGTTCTGCGGATATTCACTTTGATGTTGTGGTGTTCGACGAGGCTTCACAGATATTCCCGCAGGATGCTGTTGGTGCTATTTACAGAGGCAAACAGCTGATCGTTGTAGGCGACTCCAAACAGATGCCCCCGAGCAATTTCTTCAATGCTACCGTCGATTCCGATGACGACGATGAAGAAAGCGGAGATGTCAAGGACTTTGAATCTATCCTTGATATGTGTTCTACCACTTTGCCTCAGCTTCGTTTGAAATGGCATTACAGAAGCCGTTATGAGCAGTTAATCTCGTTCTCTAACAAAAATTTCTACGATAATGATCTTGTAACGTTCCCCTCATCCAAGACAGATAAGAACTGGATCGGTGTCGATTATCATTACGTAGACGGAATCTTTGACCACACGTCGAAGAGCAATATGAAAGAGGCAGAATATATTGTCGATCTGATATACGAAAACTTTGAGAAATACCCCGAGCGCAGCCTTGGTGTTGTGGCTTTCAGTATATCTCAGCAGAACTTGATCGATAAGCTTTTGTCCAAGCGCAGACAGCAAAATCCTGCCAAGGAATCCTTCTTCCGTTCTGACAGAAAAGAACCGTTCTTTATCAAGAACCTTGAAACTGTACAGGGAGATGAAAGAGATACCATCATTTTCAGCATTGGATATGCAAAGGATTCGCAGGGACGTTTGATGCATAACTTCGGTCCTCTTAACAGAGTTGGCGGTGAGCGTCGTTTGAACGTTGCCGTTACCAGAGCCAAGATGAACGTACAGTTGGTGTCCTCTATGCACCATACCGATATCGATCTGAACCGTACCAAAGCCGAAGGTGCTCGTCTGCTACGTGAATATCTTGATTACGCAGAAAACGGAATTGAAGCATTGGAACGCTCGTTGTCTGTAAATCCTTTCGAGCAGTATGATTCCGAGTTCGAAATGGAAGTATGTGATTTCCTCAGAAGCAACGGATTTTCTGTTGATACACAGGTAGGCTGCTCAAGCTTCCGTATCGACCTTGCACTCAAGCTTCCCAATAGCTCCGATTATGTTTTGGCAATCGAATGCGACGGTGCATCCTATCATTCTTCGAAGAACGCAAGAGACCGCGATAGATTGCGTCAAAGCGTTTTGGAAAGAATGGGTTGGAAGTTCTATCGTATCTGGTCTACAGACTGGTTCAAGAATAACCAAGTAGAAAAAGAAAAGCTACTTGCCGCCGCAACCGAGGCAGTCAATAATCCTTCAAAAAAGGCAAAAGCAGATACAACTGTCGATGAGCCGTCTTTTGAAGAGGTGGCGCAAGAAAAGCACTTTGAGTTTCCCAAGTATGAAGAGGCAGATATAATCGAAGCCGAAAGATTTTTCCCTTGGGACGTTCAAGGAATGGTAAAGGAAATATTGCAAACCGAAGCACCTATGTCGGAAGAATGGCTTCTGAAACGCATTGTTTATATGTATGAGCGTGAAAAGGTCACGAGCGTCGTCATAAAGGAATTTGAAGAACAAATGCGTGGCTGTTCTCGAAAAGGTATCATTCGCAGAGATAAATTCCTATACCTTGCCGATCAAAAGGAAATACAGTTCAGAGTTCCGAATCCTAAAGGTATCGTCAGAGAGATCAAGTACATTTCCCTTGAGGAATTGTCCGTAGGTATGTACGAGATCATCAAACAGAATATCTCAGTGGATAAGGACGGATTGTTCCTTACAATAACAAAATTGCTTGGATTCAATAAGACAGGAAAAGCAATTTATGAACGTTTTGAAGCCGCACTGCAGTTGCTTCGAAGCGTAGTTGATATCGATGGAAATACAATATCGATAAAGCAATAGTTGAATAAAAAGCAAGACGGGATTCTCTGAATCCCGTCTTTTTCTTTTTGCTTTGTTGATATATCTTTCAAATAATCATTACTTTTCAACAGAACAATTATGGTTAGATGAATCTCTATTTCATTGCTGAAAATTATTTTTGGCGTAATTAAGAAATTCACCAAGTGCCATATTTGATATATCTTTTTTTACTCGTGCTTGATTTTCAAGTGAAAGATTATTGAAGTCTTTTCGTAGTTCGTTTGCTTTATCAGCTAATTTTAACATAAATTCATTATATTCTTTTTCACGTTCAGTCATATTTACCTCCAAAGGGTTAATGTTCTAGGGTATCGGTTTTGTTTTTATTATAATAATTTTACTGATTTTTTGTTACTGTCAATTATTTGGAGTTGATTTTTCTTGATGTACTTTCTTTTTACTGCTATACATATATTCAAAAATTGTATTAGATATCTTATTCTTAACCAAAGTTTCCATAATTGCAAAGAACAAGGACAATAAAGTTAGTGCTGTTGTCGGTATAAAAGAAAAGTATGGAGCAAGAATTGGTGAGATCATCATACTAACAATCAAAACAGTCAATGTAATTACATAAAAAACTTGAAGAATAATATTTTTCTCGCATTTTACAATAATTTCATTAAGGATTGAATAATCATCTGCATAATTATTTATAGTACGCTTGGCTTCATCTAGCCTGTCTTGTTTTTGATCAATTAATTTGTTAATTTCTATTTGTGACTCGTTTTGTGGGTTATCATACTTATGAAATCCTTCTAATTGTGATTCTAAAATTTTTTTATAGTAATCCCATTTTTCTCCCATTTCATTGATAATTGCTAACTTTGTTCTGCAAGTAGAAACGACTTCTTCTGCGATAGAAGAAGCACAATTAACAAATGTAAATAATACAAAAGGAATTGTGATAGCTTGTGCTATACCATCAAAAATGCCATTATCTATAAACAAAGACAATATCACAATTACAGCAATAGATATTGCTAAAGATATAGAAAACATAAAGTGCTTATTTTTCATTGTTGTATCTCCTTAAGGATAATTTTCTATAATATGTATTATACCATATTGCTAAAATATTTTCAAGTTGCAATTACCCTCAAAAAGACAAACGAGATGAATTCATCTTACTTTTCCCCCATCCCAATCCTTTTCTTCCCATAAAACTTATCAAGCACATTGAATTCGTCGACTTGTTTGGAGATGTCGCTGACGAGAAGGTGGATATAATTCTGCGTGATTTCGAGACTGGAATGACCTAACAGCTTTGATAGAGAGACGACGTTGCCGCCGTTGAGAATCCATTGCTTTGCAAAGGTGTGGCGGTAGCG
>CALGCW010000141.1 GCA_937884385.1 uncultured Clostridia bacterium
ATTATCTGACGTTTACCCGTCCTGTGAAAGCAGGGCGGCTTTTTTGTTTTGGAGAATATAAGAGAGGAAATGAAAGAGGTTATAGGGAATGTTAAAGGAAAAAGTAAAAGAGAAATTATTATTGGCCTTCACTCTATCATAATATAAATGTCAGCGAGGAAAGTGAATGTCTGTAGTGCAAATACAAGAAAAAAGATTTCTTGCTTTCACTCTATCATAATAAAAAAGAGTGGAAAGACACGTTTGCTAAACGCCACCTCTTGAAAACTATTTTTTATAGCTCATGTGTCTTTCCGCTTGAATAAAATGTGCGCGATAGCATTTGACCAAATATGTGTCTCAAACGGAAAGATGTTTGAACAACAAAATAAGGCAAATGATATTTGGCCTTCAATCTATCATAATAGAAAAAGAGTGGAAAGACACGTTTGCTAAACGCCACCTCTTGAAAACTATTTTTTATAGCTTATGTGTCTTTCCGCTTGATTAAAATGTGTGCGAGAATTTGTAATATCCCAACAGAGGTTCTATATTTTAACGCAATGCTTATTAACAATTAATATATTAAGAAAGGAGGAAATTTAATGGAAAACAATCGTTTCAATGTGCCTATTGAAAAAAAGTACGCTCTTACGATAGAAGAAGCTTCCGTTTACTTTGGAATTGGGCAAAACCGTATTTTGCAGTTAGCTAAGAATCCTTTATGCAATTTCAGCATTAGGGTTGGAGACGGCAGAGGAAAATATCTTATCAAACGCCAATTGTTTGAAGAATATTTAGATTCGCAAAGAAGAATTTAAGTAAATGATATTGAAAAATCGAAGTTGTTGTGATATAATTAGATGTTACATGGACTCCGATTCGACAGAAAAGGAGGACATATAATGGGTAAAAACTTAAAAGGCAAAGAAATTGGAAGAGGTATCGATCAAAGAGCTGATGGAAGATATCGTGCGCGATTTGTTAATCGATGCGGAAATCGTATTGAAGAATGTTTTGATGACCCTAAAAAGGCCAAACAGTGGTTGGAAAGAGAAAGGGCACTTGATAAGCAATATGCTAAAAGCCCTGATCCCGGAATGATAGTTGATGATTGGTTCAGCTTTTGGATTGAAAAGCACGGACGCGATCTGGCACCCAACACTATACGCAATTACAAAGAGCGATACGAGAAAAACATCAAACCGGTAATCGGCAAAATGAGGTTAATCGATGTCAAGCCGATGCATTGTAAGCAAATCTTCAACGAAATGGAAGATTTGTATGCCGGTTCAACGATTCGTCAGGCATACATAGCGATGGGATCGATGTTCAGATATGCCTTGGGTAATGGCTATATTTCAAAGCACCCAATGGATGGCGTCAGGTTTAACAAACCCGTCAGAGCTGTTGACGATATCAGATACTTAACCAGTGAAGAACAAGCGGCATTTCTTAAAGTGGCGAAAAGATCGCATAATTATAATCAATATTCATTTCTTCTCGAGACCGGGCTGCGAACCAGCGAAATGATTGGCCTTGTGTGGGATGATATTGATTGGGATAATAGAACGCTTACCGTTAAAAGGAACGTGGAGTATAGGCCTAAAGAAGGTTGCTGGCGAGCAGGTCCTACAAAGTCCATGGCGAGCTATAGAACGATACCATTGACCAATAGAGCGATGGATATTCTTGAAGCTGTATATGCAACTGTCCCTAATAGAAAACGGTCCCCTCGTTTGGAAACAAGGTTAGAGTATCTCGATCGCAGATCCGGTAAACTGGAGTATATAGTTATGAAGGATCTTGTTTTTATCAACTATAGAACCGGTATGCCGAGTAAGAACAGCTCTTACGATACTCATCTGTATAAGCTTTGTGAAGAAGCCGGCATCAAGAGATTTTGTATGCACGCTCTTCGCCACACTTATGCTACAAGGGCAATTGAAAGAGGCATGCAAGCTAAGTATCTTCAGAAGCTACTCGGTCATTCCAGCATCCAAACTACCATGGATCGATATGTACACGTGTCTCTTGCTTCTATGAGAGAAGCAGTAAATCAATTTGAATGCCAAGAATAAACCAAAAATAAAACAAAATAAAACAAATGGGGCAAAAATGGGGCAGAAAAGCTCGCGAAGCCTTGGAAATAAAGGAGATATAGAGAATTATGAAATTAGGTATAGTCGGACTTCCTAATGTGGGAAAGAGTACGCTTTTTAATGCTTTGACGAATGCGGGGGCGGAGTCGGCGAATTATCCGTTCTGCACGATCGAGCCGAACGTGGGTGTGGTTGCCGTGCCAGACAGCCGTCTTGACGTGCTTGCGGAAATGTACAACCCCGAAAAATATACGCCTGCGATCATTGAATTCGTTGATATTGCGGGTCTTGTTAAGGGTGCATCCAAGGGCGAGGGCCTTGGAAACAAGTTCCTTGACAATATTCGTCAGGTTGACGCTATCGTACACGTTGTTCGTTGCTTTGAGGATGACAACATCATTCATGTTGACGGAAATATCAATCCTATTCGTGACCTTGAGACGATCAATCTTGAGCTTATATTCTCTGATATGGAGATACTTGAGCGTCGCATCGACCGAGTTAAAAAGGCGATGAAGGGCGACAAGACGCTTGCTGCCACAGTTGAGCTTCTTGAACGTATTCACGCGACTCTTGAAGAAGGAAAGTGTGCGCGCACTATGGAGCTTGACTCCGACGAGCTTGAGCTTCTCGGTGACACACAGCTTCTTACTATGAAGCCCGTTATCTACGTTGCAAACGTAAGCGAGGGAGAGGCTGATCACGAGCCTCTTGAAAATCCTCTTTACTGTGAGCTTAAGGAATTCGCGGCAGCAGAGCATAGTGAGATAATAGCTATCTGCGCGCAGATAGAGGCAGAGATCAGTGAGCTTGATGCCGAAGAAAAGAAAATGTTCCTTGACGATATGGGTATTGCGGAAAGCGGTCTTGACCGTCTTATCAAGGCAAGCTATTCGCTTCTCGGTCTTATTTCCTATCTTACTGCCGGACCTAAGGAGGTTCGTGCGTGGACTATCACGAAGGGAATGAGAGCACCCCAGGCTGCAGGTAAGATACACAGTGACTTTGAGCGAGGATTTATTCGTGCGGAGGTCGTTGATTTTGATGTGCTTACCAAGCTTGGCTCAATGGCGGCGGTCAAGGATGCGGGTCTGCTTCGCAGCGAAGGAAAGGATTACGTAGTTAAAGACGGCGACATCGTTCTCTTCAGATTTAACGTATAAAAAATTGCCTGTTGGCTTTTAGCCAACAGGCAAAAATTTCAATATTAAGATCTTGGGTCAAGGTGTGAAAGCTCGATTACGACAGGGTCGGTCTTGCGGGAAGCCGCAGAGTCGAAGCTTACGACGTTAGTATCCTGTTCTTCCTTGATCTGCTCATAGAAAACAGCAACAGACACCTGTGTGTAGGGCTCGACCCAAAGAGAGCCGATACCGAGGAATGCAAACATTCCCACGAATACCCAACCGATGAAGCTCATATGGAGTCTGAAAAGTCTGAATCTGTTGCCACTCATAAGTCTTTCGCTTTCATCAAGGCATTGCTGCCAACGGTAATCGGGGTGATCGTTCTTTACGTGGAATACCATTGCATATGAATATGCAACGTAGATTCCGGGAACTACGAAAAGCAAGGACCAAAGGAAGATGTGAAGCGTTGACATAAAGCCAAGAAGGAAGTTGTCAACAAAGTTTCTGAAGCCTTGGAAGAACTTTCTGATGCTGATCTTATCGCCGTTTCTTACAAGGTCAAGATGTACGGCACTGAAGCCGACCATAAGGGGACCCGAAAGAAGCGTGCTTACGAGAGAGATCAAAAGAGCTTCTATGTATATAATTATCATATCAGCTATCAACTGATTTACAAGGGAGCTTTGGTCAAAGATTGCGTGAAGCAGGGGAGTTACCAACGCTTCAAGGGGATTAAAGATGATGTATGAAGGAATAAGGATGATAAGTCCCATAAGGATCATAAGGAATACCGACTTGATCCAGTCCTTTCCAAAAATATTTCCGTCAAGAAGCTCTCTGGCTCTTGCGCGAATTTCTTTATTTGTAAGGTTCATATATATGCCTCCAAAAATGAATATAGTGCTATACAGTAATTATAATGCTTTTTTATACAATTGTCAAGGTTATTTTTAATTTTTTAATTAAATTAAAAAAGTCCGTTGACAAAGCCAACGGACTTATGTATTATTTTAGTTGGGGTAGCTCTCGAACGGCGCTCTGACTGCGGGCTCTTCCTTCTTTTTGAGCTCCTCGTAGAAGTGGGCGGTTGCAGCAGACTGATATGCATTGGACCACAGCGTTCCTATTCCGCAGCAAACAAGTCCGCCGAGAAGGTGCCAGCCTAAAAAGCTGAAGTGAAGGCAGAAGAGGTTCCAACGGTTTCCGCTCATCATTCTTTCACTTTCATCAAGGCATTTTTTCCAACCGTATTCGGGGTGGTCTGCCTTAATGAAATAAGCAAGTGCGTAGCTATAGGACTTGAGAATTCCGGGAATTATGAAAAGCAATGACCAAAGTGTGATGAGAAGGTCGTGCATAACTCCGAGAACGAGATTGGAGCCAATATCATGGCATCCATCGAAGGTCTCTTCGATCTTTGCATCATCGCCGTGTCTCACAAGGGAGAGAAACAGCTTGTGGAAGCCCACGTAAAGCGGACCTGCAAGAAGAATCGAGCCTATTCCACAGCTGATGCTGCTTGCAAGACTGATAACTGCGCTGACGATGAGTGCGGATGCGATGGCGTAGAGCCACTTTTTGTCAAATATTTGTGTGCCGAGTGTTTCTCGCGCCCTTGCGCGAAGCTCGGAATTAGAAACGTTCATAATATACCTCCATACTGTTCGTTATGACACTATAATACAATTTTTTTATTGAAATGTCAACAATTTATCCTAAAAAACAACGAAAGGATCTTTAAATATATGAGAATGAGAAAGAAAAAGCACGGGGCGGAGAGAATAGAGGCTTGCTCGCACTTGCTTATCACCCCGGACGAGGCTTTTAAGGCAGATCCCGAGTCTGCTTTTGGTGAGGTGCGCCCCTTGCATCTTGAGATAGGCTGTGGAAAGGGCAATTTTGCTGTTGGTATGGCGGCACAGCATCCCGAGGTCAATTTTATTGCTATGGAGAAGATAGCGGACGTGGCTTGCCTTGCTCTTGAAAAGGCTGAGAGGGCGAAGGGGGAACGCCCCGACAATCTTCGATTCATAATAGGGGATGCGAAAAATCTCGTTGAATATTTCCCCGAGCACAGTATTGACTGTATATACCTCAACTTCAGCGATCCGTGGCCCAAGGCAGGACATGCAAAGCGCCGTCTTACATATCACACGTTTCTTGAAATATACAAGACCTTGCTCAAGGAAGGCGGTTTGCTTCGCTTGAAGACCGACAACGAGGGGCTTTTTGACTTCTCGATTGAGGAGTTCGAGGCATTTGGACTTAAATTTGAATTTGTGACACGCGATCTGCACAATTCCGAGAAAAATGAGGGAAACGTGATGACGGAGTATGAGAAGAATTTCTCCGATAAGGGTCAGCCCATATATTCGGCACACGTTAGATTTTGAGGACTAAAAATGAGTGATAATAAATTCGAGCCGTGCGGTGTGCTTATAGTGAATAAGCCCGAGGGTATAACCTCGCACGATGTTGTTGGAAAAATAAGAAAGCTGTACGGCACACGCAAGGTCGGTCACACAGGAACTCTCGATCCGCTTGCTACGGGAGTGTTGGTGATCCTTCTCGGCAGAGCCGCAAAGGCGGCGGAGTATCTCGTAGCGGACAGAAAAGCTTACCGCGCGCGTCTTACGCTTGGCATAACCACCGATACGGAGGATATTACGGGCAAGGTGCTTACACAGTGTAATGATATTCCCACCTGTGAGCAGGTTATGACTGCTTGCGGTGAGTTTGTGGGTAAAATAAAGCAGATTCCTCCAATGTACAGTGCGCTAAAGGTGGACGGTAAGAAGCTTTACGACCTTGCGCGAGAGGGAATTGAGGTTGAAAGAGCCGCGAGAGATATTGAGATTTTTCGTCTTGACTGTACACCCACCGACAAGGAAAACGAGTATGAATTGCTCGTTGAATGCTCGTCGGGAACGTATATTCGAACGCTTTGCGCGGATATTGGAGCAAGGCTCGGCTGCGGCGGCGTTATGAGCGCACTCCACAGGGTGCAGGCAGGCGGATTTGATATTGAAAAATCACACACGCTTGAAGAGCTTGAAGCACTTGATATAAGTGAGAGATATGAGCTTCTCGCGCCCACAGAGTCGCTTTTTTCGGATTTGCCGGCAGTTAAGCTTCCTGCATTTTATGAAAAGCTCTGCCGAAGCGGATGTGAGATATATCAGAACAAGATTAAAACCAACCTTGAGGTTGGTGCGCACGCGCGACTTTATAGCGCAGACGGCGAATTTTTTGCCCTCGGCGAGGTGCGTCAGTACGAAGGCGGCACAGCGATAAAGGCGATAAAGACGTTTAGTTTATAAAAATATCCCCACGCAAAATGCGTGGGGATATTTTTGCTTTTTGATGCACTTCAAATTTTGATTTGTAGGGGAGTTACTTTACTTAAACAAGGAACTCCCTCAGTCAACTTCGTTGACAGCTCCCTCTGCGATGCGGGGTTCCCCCTTCACAAGTAAAGTAACTTTTTCAACATCCCGATAAATCCCAATTTAGAGTTCTATTTTCTCACTCTGAAGATCATTCTTTTAAGTGCTTTTGCGTTAAAGGGGATGAGGGGATAGAGATACGAGCGCTCGCCGTTGAGTGTTTTATTGCTGACGAGCAGGGCAAAGCATAGGAAAAGTCCTGCAAAGAAGCCGTATATTTCAAAAAACCAAGTTAACACAAGTAAAATGAGGCGCAGAAATTTGAATGCGTAGCCAAGCTCATAGTTTCTCTGCGAAAAGTTAGCTATAGCAACGAATGCGCCGTATACCACCACCTCGGGGATAAGCCAGCCGATCTGTATAGAAAAGTCACCGAGTATCAAGCCGCCAATTACGGAAAGGGAATTGGATAGCATTCCCGGAGTATTCATTGATGCAAGGCGCAAGCCGTCGATTATGAATTCTGCAAGAAGGATCTGAACGAGAATAGGGAGCCTGCCCGTCTCCTGCGGCAAAACGAATTCTAGCCAGGGCGGAACTGACGCGGGATTATGAATGGCTATGAGCCAAAGCGGCATAAAAATGAGGGTCATAAAAAATATGATAAAGCGAAGCACGCGAAGATAGCTTCCCGTAAGCGGAGGAAAATAGAAATCGTTCGTTTCCTGCATAAAGTCAAAGAGGGAAGCGGGAAGCACCATTACCTCGGGCGTGTTATCGCATATGACGAGCACGTTGCCCTCAAGCAGCTGTGCAGCGGCGGCATCGGGGCGCTCGGTAGTTCGCACCTTGGGAAAGGGATTATACCACCTGCTTGGAATGAGACATTCGGTAAGGGATTGCATACCCGCAGTCAGTGCCTCGGTTTTTATTCCTTTGATCTTTTCCTTTAAGGCTTCTACGTAGCTAAGATCTGCCTTGTCTTCAATATAGCATACTACAACGTCGGTCTTTGAACGAGTACCAACACTCATATAGGACATCCTCAGCCTTGGGTCTCGAATGCGGCGGCGAATGAGCGCGGTATTGAAGATCAGCGTTTCTACGAAGCCGTCACGCGCACCCTTGATCACGCGGTCGTTTTCCGGCTCTGCCGTATCACGCGCGGGGTAGGTTCGTGCGTCGATGACTATTCCGCGGTTCAAAAATGCAGAGCCGAGCATTACCGTTGCGCCCGAGAGCAGCATCTGAAGCATCGTGTCTATATCATCGGTCACATCTGCCTCAACGTAGGGAACATTGTGGAATAAAAAGTCCTGCGCGCTTCTGTCAGTTCGCTCACCGAGGGATTTCAGTGACAAAAAGTGTACCATCATCTTTTGCATTACTGCGTCCTTTACAAAGCCGTCGATGAAGTAAAGCGTTAGTTCGTCGTCGCCTATGATCAGCGTCTTTTTAAGTATATCAAAATTGTCCTTTACGGCAAATATTGAGTCGAGTGTGGCTATGTTTTCTTTGTAATCGTTCGTTAACTTTCTCATAGCAAAACCTTTCATAGTTAATATGATTAGTATTGACACGATTTTGTAATTGTATAAATAATCCTTCAAATTTTGATTTGTAGGGAAGTTACTTTACTTAAGAAGTGTTACTTTTTTCGAGAAAAAAGTAACCAAAAAAGCTTTTATCGCTTGGGTTTGCG
>CALGCW010000142.1 GCA_937884385.1 uncultured Clostridia bacterium
GCTCAATGCTGATCCTAACTATCACTATGATGGAATACTGAGTGCAATGAAAACAGCCGCGTCACATATGCCGAGAGTTGATGCTATCGGTGTATCGAGCGCGGGAGTTTACATTGACAATAAGATAATGGTCGCATCACTCTTTATCAAAGTAAATGATGATGACTTTGAAAAGAGAGTAAAGAATATGTATATCGACGTTGCACGTGATATAGGAGAGAATATTCCTATCGAGGTTGCAAACGACGGTGACGTAACTGCACTTGCAGGTGCTATGAGCTTAGAGGATAACGGAATACTTGGTATCGCTATGGGCACAAGCGAAGCGGCAGGATACGTTGATATGGACGGAAACATCACGGGCTGGCTCAATGAGCTTGCGTTTGCTCCCGTTGACTATAACGAGGATGCCGCAAGAGACGATTGGTCGGGCGATTACGGTGTCGGATCGAGATATTTCTCACAGGATGCAGTTATAAAGCTCGCACCATATGCTAATATCGACCTTGAAGAAAACCTTTCTCCTGCAGAAAAGCTTAAGGTAGTACAAAACCTTATGAAGGATGGCGACGAGAGAGCAAAGGCGATATATGAGACCATTGGCGCATATTTTGGCTATTCGCTCGCATATTATGCTGAATTTTACGATATAAAGCACGTTCTCATTATGGGACGTGTAACAAGCGGTGAGGGTGGTGAGATCCTCTTAAACAAAGCGAGAGAGGTTATCGCAACAGAGTTCCCCGAGCTTAACGAAAGAATGACCCTCAACATTCCCGACGAAAAGGAAAGAAGAGTTGGACAGTCGGTTGCTGCCGCAAGCTTGCCCAAAATCAGATAATTTATTAATATGATCTACACTATTAAAAAGGATAAAACCGAAGTTAAAATCAACTCACTTGGCGCAGAGGTGCGAAGCGTAATACATAACGGAAAAGAACGCGCTTGGCAGAACGAAACGGGCGAGTGGGCAGGGTGTGCAATTTTGCTTTTTCCATTTGCCGGCTTTAACCGACTTGTCTATGACGGAGTTGATTTCGGTGTTCAGAAGCACGGCTTTTGCAGAAATGAGGAGTTCACCCTCATCTCACAAGCCGAAAACAGCATCGAATTTGGGCTTTGTGCTAATGATAGAACAAGAACAGTTTACCCTTATGAATTCACGTTCAGGGTAAAATATGAGCTTGTTGTGGATGGTTACACAGTTGCATATACAATCAAAAACACAAGCGACAGGGAGATCCCGTTCGCTTGCGGCGGCCACGAGAGCTTTGCGCTTGACAAAACGGTAGAGAACTACTACGTTGAATTTGAAAATGATGAAAAATTCGACTTTTTAGTTCACAACGCTAACGGATTGCTCACATGTGAAACCCGAAGTTACGGACGGGGAAGAGTTCTCCCACTCCAAAAGGATTTCACCGATAACAGCGCAACCGTTATCCTCGGTGACATTAATTCAAGAAAAGCGACACTCAAGGATAAGGAAACAAACGAAAAAATCGTTGAAATATCCTTCGACGGTTTTAAAAACCTTCTTTTGTGGCATCCCCACGGCTCCAAAATGCTCTGCATCGAGCCCTGGCAGTGCCTTCCGTCATACGTAGACGAGATAAAAGAATTCAAAGAGAGAAAAGGCGTGATCAACCTTTTCCAAAAACGTGAAATTACCTTCACAAGAAAGATCACATATTAATCTGTTAAATATATTTTTATATATTTAAAATAAAAAAATCGCGTTTGAGGAAAACCGATGAGGTAAATTTTTTAATGCCTCGGATATATCGGCCAAAAGGACGCAAGAAGGAGATAACTATGTCAACAGTAACACTCAAGCACGTATACAAGGTATACGAGAATGCAGAAAAGAAGAAGGGCGAAGAGGTAAAGCCCGCGGTGTCCGATTTCTGTATGGAAATTCAGGACAGGGAATTTATAGTATTCGTTGGACCCTCCGGTTGCGGTAAATCTACAACACTCCGTATGATCGCAGGTCTTGAAGAGATCACAGACGGTGAGATCTGGATCGATGAAACAATTGTAAACGATATCGCACCCAAGGACAGAGATATCGCGATGGTTTTCCAGAACTACGCGCTCTATCCCCATATGACCGTATATGATAATATGGCATTCGGTCTTAAACTTCGTAAGGTTGCTGACGTAAAGAGAGATAAGGCAGGTAACCCTGTGCTTGATGCTAACGGAAAAGAGATTCCCGTAATGCGTAAGTATACAAAGAAGGAAATTGACGAAAAAGTACAGCATGCCGCAAAGATCCTTGCTATTGAAGAATATCTTAAGAGAAAGCCCAAAGCACTTTCCGGCGGTCAGCGTCAGAGAGTTGCGCTCGGTAGAACCATCGTTCGTAATCC
>CALGCW010000143.1 GCA_937884385.1 uncultured Clostridia bacterium
TCTGCCTTTGATATTCAGGAGCAACGCAAAGCGGCCCGAAGGAAAGTATCTCCTTACTCTCACCGTTCTCGTCCTCAAGCCAAGCCTTGGTGTACATGATGTTGCCGACAATTCTGCCGTCAAGCTCAAGCACGAATGCAAGCTCGGGAATAAAGTCGGGATGAGAGCGCATCATGTGGACGAAATAATGCTCGTCCGCGCCAGGCTTATAGACGTTCCAAAACGCCTCGCGTGTAAGTTCTTCTACTGCTTCGTAGTCTTTTTCTGTTTCTTGTCGTACCGTCAAATTTTTCATTTTTTAATCCTTTCGTAATTGTTGACGCTCAAAATACGAGAGGAATGCCGAGAATGTATTTGCAAACCTCTCGTTTACAGCACAATCTCCGTTTTTCTTGTGTTTTTCAAAAAGCACTCTCCAAAAAATTATTCAAGCAATAGCTTGTAAAAATATTATATCACAGATGAAAGGAGATTGCAACCCCCTTGAATAATACGTAAAGCTGTGGTATAATTATAGAAAAAATGCTATGAGGTGAAGAGATGATAAAATTTATTTGCTATCCGAAATGCACGACCTGTCAGAGGGCGAAGAAGTGGCTTGATGACAACGGTATTCAATATGAGCTTCGAGATATTAAGCTTGATAATCCCACCTTTGATGAGCTTGACGCGTGGCACAGGGCAAGCGGTCTGCCATTGAAGAAATTTTTCAACACAAGCGGACTGCTATATAAGTCGCTTGACCTTAAAAATAAGCTCCCCGAGATGAGCGAGGGGGAAATGCTTGACCTTCTTTCAAGCGACGGGATGCTCGTTAAAAGGCCCCTGCTCATTGGTGATGACTTTGTTCTTGTGGGATTCAAGGAGATCGATTGGGAAGTAAAAATGAATAAATAGTAAATAAGCGAGCCTTACGGGCTCGCTTGTTTTGTTTTTTAGTTTTTGCACACAAAAAGTTATCAACTATGATCTTTGGATATTATTTAGCTAATCCTTCAGAATTACATATTTCGTATATGCGAAGTATATATAATTCGCATAAGCGAAGTATATGCTGTTCGCACCAACGAAGCCAAAAATCGCGTAAAACATATAATTTTGCATTTTGCACCTTGCATTTTGCATTTTTATATATCCAAAACACCCTCAAAAAGTTATATAAATTTCCAAAAATGCCAAAAAATATGTACTTTTTTGGGGTAGTTTAGGTAGTACAAATATTTCAAAAAATCTGCTATACTGTTAACATAACAACAGTGTAGCAGTTTTTTCTGCTCGAAAGGAGAGCAAATGTTTACAAGATTCAGCGAAATCAATGCAAACGCAAAGCCCCCCACACCGAAGGAAGGCGATCTTTTTAAGGTCATCGAGCTTCACGGGAACATATTTGAGATAAGATACGGTTATTACGAGGAGATAGACAGACAGTTCGAGCCGATCGAGATATATCCCGATTTCCTTAAAGATCCGGTATATACAAAAGACGGCTATCCCTTTGTAACCCTGATGCAAGCTCCCTGCGAGCATTACAAAAAATGCACCGATGACCCCGATCACGATTGCAGTAATTGCAAATATATGGAGCGCGGCGAGGAGCTTATCGCGGTGTGCAGGTGTCCCCACAGAAAAAAGTAGGCATTTCAAATTAAAAAAATAAAATATAAAAGGAGAAAAAATTATGAAATACGCAATAGGTTTTTTGATTTTCGCAGGAGCATTTTTCTTGGCTCTTTCCTCACTTTTACATTTTGGACTTTCCGCAGTAGCAGCGTTCCTGCTTTTGGTTTAATTATCAGATGATATAAGGAGAAAAACAATGAAAAAATTAGTGGCTTTATTATTAATAATGCTTGTGAGTATGAGCATCTTCACAGGATGCTTTGGCACAGAGCCGTCCGTCACGGGAAGAAAGGGCGCAATGCTCGCTCTTGCCAACGAGCGACTCAAGGGCAACTTCACCGGCAACAATAGCCTTTTCGGCGGTGCCGAAGAGGATCTTGGCAAAATGGCTGACATTGGAGAGAGCTTTCTTGGCAGCTTCGAGCTTTTGAGCGACACAAGCGGAAGCTATGCCTCCGCAGATGATATCGTTTCCGCAGACAGAAACAACTCTCAGTTCAACGAGGCGGTAATGAGATCTGTCTCTCTTGCAGAGCGCGGTGCAGATCATATATCACATATGAAGAAGAGAGTACGCGTTCTCGATACCTGGGTAGAGATGGGAGATGAAAAGCTTCTTCTTCACGTTGAAGAGAACTCCGAGCTTCTCCTCGCTAAAAATTCACATTTCCAAGAGGACTTCGTATGCTACAGAACGAGGGACGAAAAGGGAGTCGAGAGATACGAGCTTCTGATAGACGCAAAGCAAACGGGCTTCACTATGAGAGCTTTATATATCGAGGATCAGGTCTATGATTATATGGAGACCTACTCTGTCCCCGGAACTGACGAAGAACATTATCTTGGCTTCAGTGCAGTGAACGTAGACGGCGTTTGGCAGTGTATGGAGATCAGATATCACTATGATAGCTACGGTAGCAGATTTGAATTCAATCACGTTATTCTGACCGATGATCTTTGCTTCTCCGCGGGCTTGAACCCGGATTCCGAGGTTTACGGGATCTATATGTCCACCTCGGACCGAAAGGCAGACATAATATCGGCATTTGAAGAGGACAGCACAAGCTTTTATTTGATCCAGCTTGGCGCATTTAAGGGATATAAGGGTGTATACGATCACGGAAACGGACAGCAAAGCTTAGTATTGGCAGATGACACCCGCGTTCAGATCCCCTTTTCAACCGAAGAGGTCAGAATAAGCCGCTTGAATCTGATGGAATCCGCTTGGGGAACCGAGTGCGAGATCGACATCAAAATGGACTCCGGTACAATTGAAAGCCGCAGGGAGGATCTTAAAGCTCTCCTTGAAGGCTGGGGTCTTGAATGTATCGAGTCACTTGACAAGGTTTTTGATATGATATCCGAGGCACGCGAAATTGCGATCGATATCAATAAGGTCGCGACTTGGAACGGCGAAAGCATTCACGATGACGAAGGCAATCTCAGGGCTCTTAAGACCGAAAAGGATAAATTCAGTACTCTTATGGGGTATCTTGAAGAATACAAGGATAAAGAGGTAATTCAGGCAAGCCTACTCGGTGCCTTCTCACCCTTGGCGCAGTTCGCTCCCATCACCTCAGCCTCCGGCAAGGCGACCGCCGCGGCGGATGGCAGATCCTTTGATTTATCGGGTATTAGCGCAACCGTTGAAGACCTTACCCTCTTCACCGCAGGAGATGAATACTACCTTGCAGTTGCACTTCAGAACAGCGGCGGAATAATACATCTTGAGGGCTATGAAAAGGCTCTCGTTAAGTGCGAGGGCGAAAGCATTACTCTCACGCTGCCGGGCGGAACGGTTGACGTTTCAATGATCGCTTCCGGAAGCTATGATATAGTTATTTACGCTTCAACCGACGACGGTATTCGTTCAAGTAAGCCGCACACGGTTGGAACGATAGTAATTAAGTAAAATGTCCTTATAGGAGAAAAACGATGAAAAAAGTATTAAAAACAGTATTGATATTGTGTTTGGCAATGACGGTATTGCTTGCAATGACATCTTGCGGGACGGCGGATAACTCAAGCGAGCCTGCATCGGCCGTAACCGAGTTTTTCGGCGGGATCGCAAATTGGTTCAACGAGCTTGGCGACGCGATAATGAGATTTTGGCAATCATTGCTTGATTGGTTCAGACAGCTCTTCGGCATAAAGCCCGATTGCATTCACGTCTATGACAACAACTGCGATGCGATCTGTAATGAATGCGGTGAGGCAAGGGACCAGCAGGCGCATCAGTGGAAGGATGCGACCTGTACAAATCCCAAGACCTGCACGGATTGCGGGCACACAGAGGGAGAGATGCTCCCTCACAGCTGGGAGGATGCAACCTGTATCACCGCAAAGACCTGTAAGACTTGCGGAACGACTGAGGGCGAACCTCTCGGACACAAGCCTGCCGAGGATGACGGCGACTGCACGACCGACGTATTATGCACGGTCTGCGACGCGGTGACCACTCCTGCAAGACTCGAGCATATACCTTGTGACGACGACGGCGATTGCACAACGTCCGTAAACTGCACCGAGTGCGGCTGGCTTATAATACCGGCGTGGGAGCACAATTTCAACGGCGATTGGAAGATGGATGCAGAGGGACATTGGCACGTATGTCAGAACATAGACTGCAAGGTGAAGGGCGAAAAGAACGGTCACGTTCCCAATCAGCCCGAGGCGACCGAGGAAGCGCCCAAAAAGTGTACCGAGTGCGGATACGTCATCGCGCCCCAGCTTGATCATATCTGCTCCTACACGATAGCGAATAACGATGAGGCTCATCACTGGATGGAGTGCAGATGCGGTCATATCGATGAAAGCACTAAGACGTCTCACAGCGCTGACGTTGATAACGATTGTACAACGGCAGATATATGCGAATGCGGATTCGTTGTGACAGAAGCGAAGTCGCACACTCCCGATAATGATGACCTTGATTGCACGACCGCATTGAAGTGTATCGATTGCGATCACGTTTTCATCGAGGCAATGGAGCATAATTTCTCCAAGGAATTGGGCAGCAATGAGACCAATCATTTTTACTATTGCCTGAACGACGGATGTATGGCAAAGACCGATAACGAAGGGCACTATGCTGAGGATGACGGCGACTGCACGACAAGTGTTGTGTGCGAATGCGGTTGGGTCATAAAGGAAGGCAACGAGTCGCATACTCCCGGGGAAGACGAGGGCGATTGCACCACGGCGGTCCATTGTGAAAACTGCAATCAGATATTAATTCCCGCAAAGGAGGCCCACGTTGCAACCAAGAACCCCGCAACCTGCATTACTATGGGAATTTGTGACGAGTGTGGAACTCATTTCCAGCTACCCGATCCCAACAACCACAAGGATCCCGAATTAGTATTCTGGTACTATGATGAAAACAGCCACGTTTGCGCCTATGCTTGTTGTAGTGAAACGGTAGGCTATGAGCCCCACAACGGTGAGGCGACCTGTATGCGAACCGGATACTGTACGATCTGTGAAGTGGGATATGGAGAGGTCGATCCGAGCAATCACGCAAGCGATAATTACAGCTACGTAGATAACGGCGACGGCACCCATACCAAGAGGCACGAGTGCGGTGAGATTATTGTCAATTATGAAAATCACGCCTTCGGCACTACAGGAGTATGTATTTGCGGAGCAAAAGCTACAGCATACGTTACCGACGGAAACACCAAGATATATGCTGACGTTTACAGCTTGAAGGCGGCAGTATCACAGCTTCTCAGCGCGGGTGCTACCGATATTACGGTCGATCTTCCCGAGGACGCATCCGCAGAGATGCTTGTCGCTATCCGCCGCGCGCTCGTTGACACGGAAAACGTGGTGGAGGGCAGCATTAACCTTACCCTTATGGGTGTAAAGGCGATCCCCGATTATACATTCGATATTGATATGTATAATAACGGCACAGGTATCTTTGGCATGTGGTGTGTTGAAGATGAGAGAGTGTGTGTATATGCCCTTGGCTCCGTTACTCTTACGGATGCTACGTATATTGGTGAAGAAGCATTCACATACACATCTTATTTATCAAGTGTCAGCGCTCCTGTTGCTACAAAGATAGGGGACAATGCCTTTGAAAACGCGGGTCTTACCGAGATATCTCTCCCCTTGGTTAAAGAAGTGGGCGAATTCGCTTTCAATGGTTGCTATAATCTCACTAAGGTATTTCTTCCTCAAGCAACCGTTATTAGTTTTTACGCATTTCAATCATGCTATAGTCTCACCGAGGTTACTTTAGGTGCGCTTGAGTCGGTTGATCATGATGCTTATGGAATCTTCTATAGTGCTAATGATACAAGTAAGATCGATCTTACTCTTCCTTACACGCAGAAGTCACTGATCTTTGATACAAACATGTGTTTGGTTGCAAGTGATGCGCTCTTTACCGAAACAACGGATTATGAGGTCAACGTATTTATGGGCTATACTTTCAACTCCATCACTATTACTTGTACCGACGGTACTGCGAATCATAACTATACCGCATATATTGACAACAAGGACGGCACTCACAACAATGCTTGCTCCGAGTGTGGCTTGGTAAGCCTTGAAAGTGAAGCGCACGACCTCACCTACGTAAATGACGGAGACATTGTTCACATTGTCTCTTGCAGCTTGTGCGATTACAAGGTGAGCGAGTATCATAGCTATAATTCATCCGCGACCTGCGCCTGTGGCGCAAAAGCGGCTGCAAGCGTTACGGGCGGAAGCACTACGATTCCTGCTAACGATGAAGATGAGCTTAATGAAGCGGTAGCTGTCCTTCTGATGAGTGGAATAAGAGATATTACCGTTGATCTTCCCGCTGATGCGTCCGCTGAGATGTTTGTTGCTATCCGCAACGCGCTTATCTACACAGAGGGCGTTGATCCCGGCAGCGTTACCCTCACTCTCACGGGCGTGGAGACCATTCCGGAATATGCCGGCGAATTCGGTGAAGGTGTCTTTGGTTTATGGATGGTCGGCGACGACTTTGAGGGTGTTGCTGCCATTGGCTCCATGATTCTTGCGGATGCTAAGTATGTTGCCGATTACTCATTCTACGGTATGGACTGTTTAAAGAGCGTCAGCGCACCTCTTGTCACGGAGCTTGGAAACGGTGCCTTAAGCAGCACAAGTATCACTGACGTTGATTTCCCGAAATTAGAAAAGATCGGAGATCATGCTTTCGATTACTGTGTGGAGCTTACTGAGATCTCTCTCCCATCGCTTAAGGAAATAGGATTCTGCGCATTTTTGGGATGCGACAATCTTATCAAGGTGTACCTTCCCAACGTATCCGTTGTCGATCGTTTTGTATTCCAGAATTGCAGAAACATCACCGATGTCACATTTGGTGAGCTTGAGTTCGTTGATCATAGAGATTACGGTATTTTCTACGCAGGAAATGACGTGAGCAACATCAATATCACTCTTGCCTGCACGCAAAAGGCGCTTGAGCTTAACGGTTTTATTTTTGAGACAACGGATGTGCTTTACAGCGAAACGGATGATTACAAAAACAACGTGTTTATGGGCTTTACGTTCAAGAGCGTAACGCTTGCACACAACGGCAAGTGCGAAGACTGTGAAGCTGCAGAATAGCCGAATCAACAACTAAATAAAAAGAGCCTGCGTAGCCCTTTGTACGCACAGGCAAATCTAATAAAGGCGGTGGACATAAAAAGTCTGCCGCCATTTTTGCTTGGCTCCTTCAGGGAGAAACGTTGATAGGCGGCAAGCATTGCTTGCCGCCTAAATAAATTTTATCGATATCAGGTCTCGGGCACTGCCTCAAGCAGAACGACATTCGTTGTCAGATTGTAATAGAGGTTATAAGTGCCTGCGCCGTTGATGATCAGCATGGTCACATCATCGGACTCATAGAGCGAGCCGAGCGAAGTATCCATTGCCGGATCGAGAATCATAGGAAGGTACTCGAAAGCGCTGCCGGTCAGCAGAATACTGCTGCTACTCTCAATTACCAATCCCTCGTAAGAAACTATTCCGCTTTCGTTTGCGGTAAGGGTCGTAGTAGTTCCGCTTAAGTACATATAAACCTTTGCTCCCGCAAGCGAGATGTCGGTCATCTCAACCGAGATGATGCCTGTATTTACGTTGTAGATAATATTAGCGGTACCCGTCTTATAGAAGAAGAGCATATTTGCGCTGGATACCTTTGCAATCGAGCTGTCCGACGCGGGATCAAGGGTCATAGGCAAATAATTGTAGCTCTTATCCAAGAAGGCAACACTTGTCTCGTCGGTTGCCGCAATACCAAGGTACTTAACGTCACCGTCGGCATTGGGATAAATGGTGATAAATCCGCCGTCAAGGTAGAGATAGAGTCCGTCGGAGTAATCGACGTCACCGCCTGCGCCTCCGCCCTCGGACACAACCATACGCACCTCGTGAGTGGTCTTGTTGATATAGAAATCAAATGTTCCGCCCACCTGAACGGTGATAGTTCTGCCGTTGGTAACAACGTCGCTGCCCTCAGTGATGGTCATATCCGTGATGTAGTTAAGCTCGGTATCACGCACACTAAAATCATCCCAAGCGCCAAGAGTAAGTCCGAGATAACAAAGCTCATCGGGATTTTCGCTGTTTTCCTTAAGAGTGAGCTTATTGTCATAGGAAATATAGATCTGATAAGGAATACTTACCTCTTCCTCGCCACTATCGACATACTCAAGATAGAGAATTCCCGTATATACGTTGTAGCGAAGATTATAGATGCCCTCCTTGTTAGGATAAGCAGTATAGTAATCTCCGCTGACGGTGAGGTCAACAAGCGTCTTGTCCATAGACTCATCAAGAATTATGGGAAGGGGCGAGTACCTTGCGTCGTCAATTGAAATGATGTGGTATGTCGTCGACTCGAAGCCTTCGTAGAATATGTCACCGTTCTCGTCGGGAATGAGAGTTAACGCCTTGTCGCCTGCGTAGAGATTGATCTCAGACAAAGGATCGGTGGTATCGCACTCTATGGTAAAGGAGTTGAAGGCAGGGAGATACATAATGTTGAATCTACCACTCTTTTTTACGGAAACGAGATCGCCGTCACGGGTGATCGCAGTAATATCACCTGTTATTTCGGATATGTGATCTGCACCGATAGTGCCGCCCGTGGTAAGATTCTTAAGGCTGAAGCTTTCGCCTTCCTCAAGGTCTATTATCGCATAGTAGAACCAAAGTCCGTTCTTGTTTATATACTCCGTGAAGTCGGAGCTATTCATAGTGGTGGCGTGAGTGAGCGTCCACATAAACTCGCCTTCAGCACCAGCAGATGCTGAAAGATCGAAGCTGTCGAAGATAACGTCCTCGCGCTCGCCATCAAAATCAGTGCCGAAGGACTCGCCGTGTTTGGGATCGAACACCTTTGTGATATAGAGCTTCTTGCAACCGTCATAATCAAACTCAAAGGCATAGCGGGCGGTAAAGTCGAATACTATCTCACCGTTATCACCTCTGTGATAGTCCCAAGTGTTCCAGCCGAATCTCTCGTCGATATCGTCATAGCCCCATACCGCACCGCTTTCGGTATCGCGGATAAGGAGCTTGTCGCCTGCGTTAATATAAACGTAGCCGTAAACGTAGGAGTTCACCCCGTCTGTGGGATAGGTCACGAAGTTCATAGCATACCTATCACCGTTTTTCTCAAATACGATGCCCTTGTAGTTGGAATCAACAGCTCCGCATTCGCACTTGCTGTCAACGTACTCGTGCTTGTGGGAAGGAGCGTAGTCGGGGTCGATCTCTCCGCATTCGCACTTGCCGTCAATATACACGTGCTCGTGGGGATCGGGATCGGGCGTAGGAGTTTCCTCAACGTAATAGATGAATATGGACATACTGTAGGGAACGTAATCGATAATATACTTTCCCGCGGCATTAATCACGATATAGCCGTTTCTCGTATCGGCGGTAATTGCTCCTGCGGGGGCGTCAATCCAGGCAAGATTTTCGTGTGCCATAGAGGAGTCGCGGGTGTTGGAAAGATAGAATTTTGCTCCCGCATCGGCATAGATCTCTATTCTCTCTATATCAAGCGTTGTGCCCGATACGTACTTACTGTACTCACTACGGTTGCCGAGATGAGTGTCAAGCACGGGGAAGGTATAGTAGAGATACTTATCGTCATCCTTATCAAGAGTTACCTTATCAAGACTGAACTTATCACCGTTCGTGAATACCATATCGGTGCTTGTGCCCGCAGCGGGCTTTGTCAGCTTGTGAAGCTCAATCTTCTTGTTGCCGCCTATGTCAAAGGCAAGCCACCAGTCGGTTTTATTACCATTGAACTCTATCTCGCCGCTCGTTCCACAGCTAAAGGACCAGGTATCCCATCTCGGATCGATATCTGCAAAGCCGTAGGTTTTTCCGCTATCAATATCAAGTATACTGATAGAGCTTATACAATAAGATTCACCCGCCTCAAACAAACCGAAAACGTATACCTGCTTGTCAGGATCACCGGGATAATTCACCTTTTCCATGGGAATCATCAGAGGACGGTCATAATGATAATGTTCAACTACTGCAACGACACCCGACTCGGGACGATAGCCATCCATAGAAAGCTCAAATTTTATGTAGCTTACCAGGTTATCAATGTCTATCGCATCTTCTATGGTTAAATAAACCGCAGAGGACGATGTCGTGCGAACGCTTCCGTCAGCGTTTAGATTTCCACAAACGTCTACGGGTAGAGGTGAGGAAACCGAGTTGCTGTCGAAGGTAACAACAAATTCATACTGAACCGAGGGGTTGTCGGTCTGACAAATGGTAACGACGTCACCCTTCTTTACGGATATAGGATCAGATACAAGCTCTGCTTTTCTGGTTGTCTCCGATACAGACTTGACCTTCAAGGGTGCCACAATCTCGCCGTTTAAGCAAATCGAAAGATTGGCGGAGAGCTTTGGAATTATCGCATTGTCAATAACGTTAAGATCCTTGTCAAGATACTTTCCGCATGCGTTGCAGACAAAATGCTCGATACAGCCGTCCACGAAGAAGGTAGGCTCCTTCGCTTCTACCAATGCACCCGGCTTGTGATCGCCAAGCAGGAAGGCAATATCCTCGTCACCGCATATATTACAGGTGCGTACGGCTTTACCGGTGCGAAGGCAGTCATTTTCTTCAACCAGAACGAATTCGCCATAGTTATGGGCTGCAAAGTCGGGAGTTTCCCGCTGCTCGGTAATGCCACACAGCTTGCACGTGCGTTCCAATATACCTTTGCTATTGCAGGTGGGTCTTTCTATCATTCTGAATTCGTCCCAGTCGTGCACGCACGTTGCCCGTCTGGCAATAATAAAGCGAGAGAAGCTGCTTGCCTCAAAGGTGATCGTCCTTTCTGAAACGGTAGGAGTAATCTCCTCTACAGAATTATCCGACTTGATGTGGAAAACAACGCAATTGGACGAGGTAATGCCGGGATTGGGAATCGTTATCTTAACCCTTCCGTTGGGCTGTACCTTTACGCCGTTGCTGGTAACGTGGATCTCATAAATGTAAACGTCACCTTCCTTGTCGTAGCTCTTATCGGCTATTGCCGAGAGCACCTCTTCGGCTTCTGCCGAGTCTGCCTTGATCTCGTTGGTGATGAGAAGGGAGCCCTCTTTAAAGCCGCCGCCCTCAACAACTGCTCCGAAATCATTTTGCAGCGTTTTGACTTCTTTGTCACACGCCGTAAGGGAAAATGCAAAAGCGGCGATCAAAAGAAGAACCGCTATTGTTAATAGAGTTTTTTTCATCATTATCAATACCTCCTTGTAAATGATAATTTATGCCGATGTAGCCGCTGCGAGCTTTACTCCCTCAAGCAGCTCAATAATTTTCGGCTTGCCCTTTGCCTGACGGATACCTTTTCCGTCAAATCCGACCCTTACCTGTCCGGGCAGGGTGTGAGCTTCACCCCTTTCGTCGTAAAGCTCTAAGCAGAAGTACCATATCGCACTGTCAAGATTTTTATGCTTTTCGGGACAGAAAAATCTGATCACCCGTTCGGATCGCTTCAGTTCAAAAAGCAAATAATCCCGATCTGTGTTCTTTGGCACAGTGAAGATTGGGAAGCCCTTTTCAAACATCATTGAAAAGGTGTCGTGGGGCTCGTTGATACACAGGAAATCAGTTTCGGAAATATTCTCGTTGACGAGATATTCGAGCCCTTTTTCCACAGGGAACTCAAACTTACCAAACAAAATGAATTTTTCGGTCACTTTTCACCACCTCCGATCGACCTTTCATTTGTTTCTTGCTTACATTTTATCATATATTTATCTGTCTCACTACACCCCTTAGGGGTGAAAATTTGTTTTTTCAGGGGTGAAAAGGGGTGATTTTTCAAAAAAAAATAAAGGACGGCGGTGTCTTCGTCGTCCTTTTTATGCTTGATTTTCATTTTCAGAGGTTGTTTTTGAGTAAAAGCTCGTATAATTCCTCGCGGCAGCTGATTCCAAGCTTGCTGTAAAGCGTTCTTGTATAGGTTTTTATCGTATTTTCGGAAAGATGCAGAGTATCCGCTATTTCCTTGCGCTTTTTGCCCGCAATGATCATTTCGAGGATCTCGCGCTCTCTGATCGAAAGAGGACTATCCTCCTTTACAAAGGATAAAACCCTTGCAAGCTTTGATTCCATAGTCATCGCGGTGATCTGTACGGCAAGCTCCTCTTTTTGTGCTTGTGTATATGTATGGATATCCCGCTTGAGAACGTAGTCCTGCATCATCCAATAGACTATTAGGAGCAGAAGCTCGGAAATAACGTAGGTGACTGAAAGGAATTCGTATTCCCAGCTTACCATTTTTTCAAACAGCCATATTACAAGGTTACCGCAAACGATGGCGGCAATAAATCCTGCGAGCTTTGGCTTGCCGATCTTCTTTTTTCTCACAGAGTGAATGATCGTGCCTATCATCGAGGCAAAGTAGCCGAGCAGATAGAAAAGATATACGGGATGCAATACGCCGTATTCCTTGACGAGCTTTGCCGCACCGTCAATCATTTCGATATCAACGCTCTTGTAATATAGCGGAAGCATCGGCGAGCTTGCAATAACGGCGAACATTACAGCGCCAAGCGACACACAGGTAATCACATGGGATTTCTTTATCTCAAAGCCGCAAAGGCGGACGATGGTGAGAAACATACACATCGAGAGGAACACGCTGCCAAGGTACGCCACGTCGTTGCCAAACACGGCAAACTCAACGGTGTTTGCAAGGGACATAATCAAATATCCGAGGTTGACCACTGACACGCACACGTAGAGCATCGTCAGCCAAAATTCCTTGGCTTTCACTATAACCGAGTAGGCGATCAGTAAGCCCACGGCGGCTATCAAGCATATCGCATATCCTGTTGTCATAGGCTACCTCCTTGCGTTTTCCCGTTTTGGTTATATCATTGTAGCATAAAAATCCGAAAAAATCAAGGCGTTTTGTTGCATCCGTGCCATAATTCCTTCAAACCGCCTTTTTATCATAAAACGGAAGAAAGATATATATCAAAGAATAACAATGATGAAACGAGCTTATATCATCCACAAGGGCGAACTCTGCGCCTTCAACTACCGAAGCTCCTATATTATCGCAAAAACCGACCTCATCGACTACCTCCTCGCCCACTCCGATGATCCACCCGTTCACCCAACAGGGACAGGGAGAAAAAAGAAGCAAATAGAATAAAATAAGCAAATTTACCCAATAATCAGCATAGTTATTACTGATAAACCAAAACAAGAGTAATAATTTTGATTTTAAGAGTAATAATTCTCAATTTATCAGTAATAAATATTAATTTATGAATAATAACTGCTAACAAAATTCAAAAGAGCAAGCGAGCACCGAAGTGCTCGCTTGCTTTTTCTTTTTTACCTTCTTACACACAAAAAGTCCTCAACTACGTTTTGAAGATGCTCGATTTCAAGCTTTTCTGCGTTGCAAAGCTTTACGAGGCTTGCAAGAGCATCTCTCTTATCCGTAATATCTTCAACAGAGCAGAGAACAGTAATGTTATCGTAATCGCTGATAACGGCAATTCCGTAGCTTGTGCGCGTATGCTTGCCGTTATGGTATGTAGTTTCTGTCAGTACGTATTTGTAATTCATATTTTTCTTCCTTTCAAATTTCAATAAGAATGGGTATGCACGAATTGAGCATACCCATATCAATTTGCAGAGCACCTGCTATTTTGAGCACGTTTGAGAGCTTGGGATCGGAGTCTCCGAGCTCGATATTGCGCAGCGCGTGCTCGCTCATATCCACCACATCAGAAAGAGCGCGGATAGAAATAAAAGAATTCTCTCTGCGCTCTCGCATAATTCGACCAAAATGTGCGGTATTCATCATTTTTCACCTCCTTTTTCCTAAATTATAGGAGCAGGGGACTGACTTGTTAAGGAAGTGGACTGACGGTTTGTGAACAAAATGTTAAAATTAGGGCGGTTATAAAATATTACCCATTTCGTATGAAAAATTCTTCAATTTTTGAAAGAAAAAGCAGTAATTTGTTGTTTTTTATTGATAAATATTGAATATGATACTTCTTTATGCTATAATTTGGTGTGTTGATTATTATCTATGATAAGGAGATAACAATGTTACAATTCCTATTCACCATATGCGATGAACAATACCATAGTAGAATTGAATACATATATAAGCGCTTTCATAAAGATATGTTCAGATTTGCAAGAAACAGATTTATAGCAATGAACAGCCATAACCCCGAGCTTGATGCGGAGGATGCCGATTTGGAAGAAGCTGCAGACGAGGCGCCGGAGGAGGACGAGGCTCCCTTGAGCCCCGAGGAAACTGCGGCAATGCTCCTGTTTGACGATGAGGAGATGGTTATTGCCGAGCAGACCGAGCCCGAAGCAACT
>CALGCW010000144.1 GCA_937884385.1 uncultured Clostridia bacterium
TTTCTCTGTTCTGCGGAACGCCGAAATTCTTGCTGTTCAGCACTTTGAAGAATACTTTGTATCCGAGATCTTCAAAAGTCTTGCAAATAATCTTGAAAGTTCTTCCTCTGTCGTGGATAACAAGGCCCTTTACATTCTCGCAGAAGATAACCTTCGGCTTATGATACTCACAAATACGAGCCACATCCATAAAGAGCGTACCTCGGCACATACCCTTATAGTTATCTTCAAATCCCATACGCTGCCCCGCAAGACTGAATGCCTGGCAAGGGAAACCTGCGAGACAGATGTCAAACTCGGGGACATCCTTCTCGTCAATTTGGGTTATATCACCTGCGATTGCAAAATCGTCATTAAAGTTTGCTTTATATGTTTTCTGTGCGTTTTCATCCCATTCGCATACAAATACCGTATCAATATTATCACCGAAAGCTCTGTCAAAGCCGAGACGAATGCCTCCGATGCCTGCGAATAAATCTATAGATCTTAACCGATTCATTTTGAATGTACCGCCTTTTCAATTATATCTGCACATTGTGCCGTGTTCTTTTTGATTTCGTTGCCCCAAAAACGGATAACCGTCCATCCTTCGGATTCAAGCCGTGCCGTTACTTCGGCATCTCGCTCCATATTCCGCTCAATCTTCGGTATCCAAAATTCTTGATGCGATTTAAAGTCTTTCTTTCGTTCTTCCCAATTGTATCCGTGCCAAAACTCACTGTCGCAGAAGACGGCGATCTTTTTGCCGATAAATACAATATCGGGTTTTCCGTATATGCGGTTCACGTTCTTTCTGTAACGAATACCACGTGACCACAATTCTTTACGCAACAAGACTTCGATTTTTGAATCTTTGTTTTTCACTTGTTGCATATTGTAGCTTATTTGTTCTTTAGTCTTCTGCATTGTTAGGTACAATCTCAACGATATCGTCCAACTTGCAATCAAGCGCCGTGCAGATTTTCACAAGCACATCGCTCGATACAGTAGCTCCATCTTTCTTCATCTTCGCGAGTGTTGCCGGGCTGATTCCAGCCTTTGCAGCGAGCTCTTTGCTCTTCATTTCGCGGTCGATGAGCAGTTTAAAAAGTTTCTTATAGCTTGCAGCCATGTTCCACCTCATAAAAAGTATTTTTATACAGATACATTATACTACTTTTTTCGCCAAATTGCAATAGGATTTTTGAAAGAATTCAACGAACTTGTAATTTGTTAAATCTCATTGTAATCGTGCTTATCAGCATATCCAAATGAGCTAACTAATTAGCCCACTTGGATGTACTTGTATACAAATCCCCTTTTCTTTGCTTACAGCGTATCAAATTCTGACTTTACCGAATCCCAAACTCCGCTTTCATTTCCTTAATCAGCGCCTCAAGCTTTATCTCGCACTCTTCCTCGCTATCGGCGTAGATATTCCGTGCGATGCGTTTGCCGTTGACCGTTGGCGTATATCTCCCTTCCCACACGTTTTTGCTGACCTGGTGGACAGAGCCTGTTCCGCGCTTGCGATACTTGGGCTGGTAGGGCTTAAATTCCACCGTTTTAGGCTTGTCCGCGTCGTTCGTGGGTTCTTGTGCCTCACCGTTTTCATCGCCACAGGAGGCGTCAGAAGCGGTCACATCTGCGCCGAGGACTGTGCCGATAGCTTCGTCGATCTTCTTGGCTGCATCTCGCTTCATCTGCTCGGAGCTGTGCGCGTACACGTTGAGTGTGGTCTCCACGCTTTCGTGTCCTATCGTGCTCGCCAAGGTCTTGACATCCATGCCATAGTGGAAAGCATTGGACGCGAAGGTATGGCGCATGGCGTGGAACGGCACGTGCTCGCACTCGGCTCGCTTGAGGATCCTGGCAAGAGCCTTTCTGCATGCGGACGGATCTCTCGGCACGTCCTCATCCTTGACGGGCGATGGGAACAGCCATATCGAATC
>CALGCW010000145.1 GCA_937884385.1 uncultured Clostridia bacterium
TCTTCTATGACAAGGATAGTTTGCCTGAGGTACAATAAAGCAATATCATAATCTAAAGACCGCCGATCGGCGGTCTTTATCTATTACAAAGCTCGGAAATTGGTATATTGACAAGGTTATATATTTTTGATATAATAACTGTGTATGTGAGGTGATCAGAAATGGCAAACAAAAACGAGGTGCTTGCGGATATTCTCCGCCCGCAGAGCTTTGACGATATGGTAGGTCAGAGCCACCTTTTCGGTGAGCGCGGAATACTGCGCAAGATGATGGAAAAGGGAAGAATGACGAATATGATATTCTTTGGTCCTCCCGGAACGGGCAAGACCACTGCAGCGAGCATTATTGCAAAGCAGTCGGGAATGAATTTCTATAAGCTCAATGCGACAAGTGCATCACTTTCCGACGTCAAGGATATAATCGCGCAGACGAACAACGTGTTCGGGTTTGGCGGCATCCTTCTTTACATAGATGAGATACAGTATTTCAATCGCAAGCAGCAGCAGGCGCTCCTTGAATATATGGAGGACGGCAGGGTGACGCTTATCGCCTCAACGACGGAAAATCCCCATTTTTATATATATAACGCGATAATCTCGCGTTCGACTCTTTTTGAGTTCAAGCCCGTGCAGAAGGCGGAGCTTGCAAAAGCACTTGAAAGAGCACTTAAATTTCTCAACGAGAGAGACGAAACAGCGGTCTCTGCAATTGACGGCACGCTTGAATACATTGCGCAGTGCTCGGGCGGCGACGTTAGGCACGCGATAAATCTGCTTGAGGGGGCGTATTACGCCTGCGACGGTGAGATAAGCATCGAGCTTGTCAAGGAGCTTCACATTCCCGTTGACAATTTCTCGGATGACGCGCATTTCGATCTTCTTTCTTGCCTGCAGAAGTCCATTCGCGGCTCGGACCCCGATGCGGCGGTGTTTTACCTTGCGAAGCTTCTTCATTGCGGCGAGCTTTTGTCAGCTTGCAGGCGTTTGCAGGTGATAGCGAGCGAGGACATAGGGCTTGCATATCCGCAGGCGGCGGCTATAGTTAAGGCTTGCTGTGATTCTGCACGTGAGCTTGGTATGCCCGAAGCGGCAATACCCCTTGCAAATGCGGCTGTTATGCTTGCGACTGCACCCAAATCAAACTCTGCTCACGATGCGTATTTTGCGGCTTTGAAGGACATTGAGTCAGGACTTGGCAAGGAAATACCCCTCCACCTTCGTTCGCCCCTCTTTAAGGGATACAAATATCCCCACACTTATGAAAATCACTATGTAAAACAGCAATATCTTCCCGATGACGTCAAGAGCAAAAGATATTATGAGTACGGCGAGAACAAAACTGAGCGCGCCGCAAGGGAATATTGGGAAAAAATAAAAAAATAGGGAGATCAATTATGATTAATAACAGGTCATTTATCAAGCTTTTGACACTGGTTTTAGTGATATCGATGGTTCTGTCGATGCTTACTGCCTGCCCCGTGCCGAACCCCGGGACCTCAAGCAGCTCACATCCTACGACAGGTACCTGGTACAATACCACCCAATCCACAACGAGCTCAACTACAAGTACCACGAAGGATCCCGATGATTGGAAGGACTATCCGTCCGATCATTCTGACCTCAATAACGACGGCTTGTGTGACGACTGTAGTTTGGATGTCGTTGAGACGCTTGATTTCTATAATTTCAACGATCTTCACGGCAAATTCGACGATACGGACGACCAGCCGGGTGTTGACGAGCTTACGACTTATCTTGAAAACAGAAAAACGCTGGACGAGCACGTGATCATACTCTCCACGGGAGATATGTGGCAGGGAAGCGCAGAGTCCAACGTGACCAAGGGCGCAATCATTACCGAATGGATGAATTACCTCGGCTTTGAAGCAATGGCACTTGGAAACCACGAATACGACTGGGGCGCGAGCTATATTGAAAGCAATGCAGCACTTGCTGAATTTCCTTTCCTTGCTATCAACATTTTTGATAATTCAACGGGAAAGCGCGTTGATTATTGCGATGCATCCGTTATGATCGAGCGCGGCGGAGTTCAGATAGGACTTATTGGAGCAATAGGCGATTGCTATACCTCCATTCTCGGCGAGATGACTAAGGGAATAAGCTTTAAGGTGGGTGACGAGCTTACTGCTCTTGTTAAGGCAGAAAGCGAAAGTCTGCGTGCACAGGGGGCGGATATCATCGTTTACCTTATCCACGATGGCGAAAACTATAGAAATGCGGGGGATACCTCGAAATATTACGATCAGACTCTTTCAAAAGACGGATATATTGACCTTGTTTTCGAAGGACACAGTCACAGCTACTATATTTTCAATGATGATTACGGCGTGCCCCATCTCCAGGGTGGCGGTGATAACGAACACGGAATCACTCACGTTGAGGTGAGTGTCAACTTTGCAAACGGTGAGATCGACTTTAGTGCGATCGAGTACGTAAAGCACAGTGCGTGCAGCAACCTTGCCGATGCACCTATTGTTGACGAGCTTCTTGAAAAGTACAAGGATGAGATCAACGTGGTATTCAGAGAGCTTGGAAATAATAGCAAATACCGTTCAAGCAAGGAGATTGCAAGACTTGTTGCACAGCTTTATTATGAAGCGGGCGTTGAAAAATGGGGAGATGAATACGATATCGTCCTCGCGGGCGGAAGCCTGAACCTCAGGAGCCCCTATAACGTTCAGGCGGGTGTTGTGAGGTATTCAGATCTTCAGATGATACTGCCTTTTGATAATAAGATCATGCTTTGCTCGATAAAGGGAAGCGATCTGCTTGAAAAGTTTTATAATAACTCCGACTACTATATTTATTATAGCTTGAGCGCAAGTGAGATCGAACCGAACAAGACTTATTATATAATCGCGGATAATTGGACCTCAAGCTATGCTTGGGCAAAATGTACCGAGATAACTGCGCTTGACAATGAGACCTTTGCGCGCGACCTACTTGCGAAGTATATCGAAAACGGCGGTTGGAATAATTGATGCTATGAATAAAACCGGATGCTGAGGCTTCCGGTTTTTATTTGTTGTACTTTGAAAGAAATTTAAAAAAAGGTATTGACAAAACAAAATTTGTATGGTATATTAATTAACGTTGACACGGCCCGTTGGTCAAGCGGTCAAGACGTTAGCCTCTCACGCTGAAAACATGGGTTCGATTCCCGTACGGGTCACCAAAAAAAGAAAGACACCATCAAGGTGTCTTTCTTTTTTTGTCGATGCGTACGCATCGGAGAACCCATCACCGCGCTTGCGCGGGATTGGGTTCGCAAATTCAACGAAAGGACGTTCTGTGCTCGCACAAGAACTCCTCGGTGAATTTAGTGCCAAGAGCTATGGCTCGCAGGCACCTTCCCGTACGAAATGATATTGGACGCCAAAAGGTGTCCTGCTTTTTTTGGTTTCCGTAGCTTTGAAAATGTTGACATCAAAGCTGAGATTTGGTATAATAATTGCAATGATAAATAATAATTCAGCGAGGAGGCGTGGGATGACATTTGAATCGTTTCGAAAACTGATGTCCTTTGATACTCAAGGTGGTATTTGTATTGAAATACTATTTGCGGTAGTAAAAAGCGAGAAGTTTGATTCCTGTTGGATGGGGAAGATGCAGGACAGGAAAACCAAACAAGATATTTTTTGGTATGGCCTTACTCGTGACGGCAAGAATGCATTTGATTATCCGACCTTTGAAGAATTTTCGTCTGCCGATGTCTTTGACGGAAAATCGCTTTTTGAGATTTGGGATAACATCGTGATTAAGAATATTAACGGTTGCGATCCTGCGGAAATGATAGATGTTTATTTGTCGGGGCAAGGTGGTTTAGGAGCTCCATTATGATTTATGGGCAAAAGGCAGAAGTAATATGAAAAATCCGGTTTTATAAAGGAGCGCAAACTTATGTATAAATCAATAAATTCGAATGAAGATGTTCAATATTTTCTTGAAAAGACCAACTCGCTGCACGATGGCTATATTATTGAAGTCCACTACGAAAATAATGGAATATCATCAATAAAGAGTGGGGACGATTTCAGCCCCAAACAGACAAAGTTAGTGATCAAAATACTGGTAAGTAGTATTTGGAACACTGTTGTAGAATTGGAATTTGAGAATATAAAAGAATGGCAAATAAAAGATAAACAATGGGATATGACGGATACTTCTGTTATATTTAACGACAACAATTGGATTATTTGGTCTGATGACGTTTATATGAATATTGAAGAAATAAAAAAAGGATCTTATGTAATTGCAAGATCTATGAGGTGGAGAATTATAGAATAATTGCATTGTGCTTGAAGCATAGAAATCTATTATGAGGTGTACAGATGAACGAACAGGTGAATGTTTATACTGAAAAATATCCCGATGCAATATCTTGTATGTTTAGGTCATTGCGGGAGCTGGTATACGACGCTTCCTCTGATGACGTTCTCGAAACGATGTGGGCGGGAATGCCGAGCTATTATGTGGGGAATGCTTTTGTAAGATTGATTCCTTTTAAGGATCATATAAATATTGAAGCCAAGGCTATAATGAATCATATGGAAGAATTGACGGAATATAAAATTACCCCCAAGGGTATGCTGCAAATATACGCAAATCAAACCGTTCCAACAGTGGTTTTGAGTCGGATATTTGCTGAAACTCTTGCGATCAATGAGGCTTAATGTGGAAAATATAGTTATAAGAAGAAGCAAATATGTGATAAGATCAAATAAATGTAGATTTGCCTCTATAAGGTATTAACTGCAAAAAACGAACCCCGAAATTCGGGGTTCGTTTTATATTTATTACCAAATGACGATACGCTTCTCGGGTGCGATATACATTCCGTCGGTATCCTTGACGTCAAAGGTTGTGTACCATTCGTCAAAGTTTCTTGGAGGCATATTTGCACGAAGGATGCAGGGACCGTGGACGTCGACTGCAAGAAGTAGCTTTTGGTACTCTGGTCTTGCTTTCTGACACCATACGCGAGCCCAGTTGCGGAAATATTCCTCATATGACGAGTCTTCGGTTCTTGACATAATATCAAGTGTGACTGCGACGCCGCCGTTGTCAGCCATATTTTCGCTTACGATGAATGCGCCGTTGACCTTGCCCCAAGGAAGCTCAATGCCGTCAAACTGCTCGATCATCTGATTTACCTTTGCTTCAAATCTCTTGAAGTCATCATCCGTCCACCAGTTGTTGATGTTGCCGTTTTCGTCGCATTTAGCGCCATTGCTGTCAAATGCGTGGGAGATCTCGTGACCGATTACCGCACCGATGCCGCCAAGGTTCTCGCTTCTTGTCTGCTTGAGAGAGTAGAAGGGGGGCTGAAGGATCGCGGCGGGGAAGGTGATATCGTTAACGAAGGGATCGTAGCAAGCATTTACCATATGTCCGGGCATTGCCCAGTTTTCGGGAGAGGTGGGTTTGTTGAGCTTTGCAAGGTTATCGGCAGTTCTTACTGCTCTGAGAGAGAGCACGATGTCGAAGAGGGAATCGTTGGGGTCGAAAACGAGCTCGTCATAGATATCTCTTACCTTGTCGGGATAACCCATCTTTACGCCCATTCTTGAAAGCTTGAGTATCGCTTTTTCTTTTGTTTCGTCGCCAAGTATCTCATTTGTTTTGATGCGTGCCTTGTATGTATCGATGATCTGATATACAATTTCTGTTATATCCTTTTTCGCCTCTTCGCCAAAGTATTTTTCACCGTAGTAAATACCAACGGGCTCGGAATACATACCGGAAGCGAGATTATAAGCAAACTTTTCGATCGCTTGCATCTTTGCTACACCTGTGATCGCGCGGCTGTACATACCGCCCATCTCACGAAGCTCCTCGGACAAATACGAGCAGGACTGCAAAATACCCGTGACGTATGCCCAATGCTTGTAAAGCTCGAGCGTGTCCTTATTAAGGACGCTTGTAAAGCCTTCGAAAAATCTTGGCTCGGTGACTACGACTGTTGCGGGAACGCCGCCGAACATATCGCCGAGTATGCCCTCAAAATCAATGGTGGAAAGCATACCTGCGACCTTTGCGGTGTCCATGGGGTTATACATTTCAACGTATTTTGACCATTCCTCGTTGGTCTTTACAAGTCCTGCAAGGATCTCATCAAATGCGAGAGTGTCAGCGACGTATTTTTCCTGATCCTCGGGGGAAAGGTCTGTTTGTGCCATAACTACTTTGGTTGCGTTGGTCCAAAGGCCCAGGAGCTGCGCCTTCTGAGCTTCCATCTCGGGTCTGTAATAGGTCGCGTCGGGAAGGATAACGCCAGCGCCCTGGATGTATACAAGGTGCTGCTTGGTGTTCTTCATATCCGTGTCAACGGCGACGTTTACGGGTGTGGGGATACCTCTTAAGGTTAAAGCCTTGAACATTCTTCCAAAGTCGTCAAGACTTTCGATGTCATTGAGAATCGAAAGGTTCTTGAGGGCGGGAGCGATGCCGTGCTCTGCCTTTCTGCTTTCGTTCTTTGCGATGGCATAAAGCTCGCACGCTCTTTTAAGATAATCATTGGGGTATGACTTGCTTTCAGCCATAGCCTCGAGCTCACCCATCATGATTTTTTCAACACCGTCAGCAAGCTCTGCAAAGCCTCCTGCGGTTGGTTTGTCGTCCGGAATGACGAGCCTTTCTAATGCTTCTTCATTGACATAATTATAAAGGTCATCTTGAATTCTGATTTTATCCATAAAAACTCCTTTCATTACTATAAAGATAGTAAATATATCATTGTATACAATTATATCACATATTTTTAAAAATGCAATATCTAATTTTGATTTATCCAATGGCAACTAATATATATAATATAGGAAGATTTTGAGATTTTAATCGATGGTCGGGAGTGAATATTAAGGTTGTTTATCGGGATTTTGAATGATTGATATTGTTTTTAAAAATATTTAGAAAAAATTCAAAAAAGTACTTGACAAAGTTGGAGGAATGTGGTAATATAACAAGGTCGCGAACGAGAGAGGGCCGATAGGGTCTGAAAAAAGTTTTGAAAAAGTGAAAAAAGTACTTGACAAAGCTTGGGAGTTTGTGATATACTATGAAAGC
>CALGCW010000146.1 GCA_937884385.1 uncultured Clostridia bacterium
ATATACAGCTTTCATAGTATATCACAAACTCCCAAGCTTTGTCAAGTACTTTTTTCACTTTTCCAAAACTTTTTTCAGACCCTCTCGGCCCTCGCTCGTTCGCGACCTTGTTATATTACCACATCTTTCGATAATTGTCAATAGGTTTTTTAAAAATTTATTAAAAAAATTTTAAATTGCAAATCCACCGTCAAAACCGATGATCTGACCAGTTAAAAAGCCGCTTTTTTCCGTCGCAATATCAAAAATGAAGTCTGCGATCTCAGAGGATGTACCTATCCTGCCCATCGGAGTCTCATCACAAAGCTCTGCGAGTGTTTCTTCATCGAGCTGTGCGTTCATCTCGGTATCGATAACACCAGGTTCAATGCAGTTTACGCAAATACCGCTTGGTCCAAGCTCCTTAGCGAGTGCTTTGGTAAATCCCTCGACTGCCGCCTTGGACGCGGAATACGCGACCTCGCACGATGCGCCCGCCTTTCCCCACATCGAGCCTATATTGACTATTCTGCCCGAGTGATTGCGGATCATACACTTTGCTGTCTCTCGCGTGACAAAAAACGTGCCTCCAAGATTTGTATTCATTATATTATAATAGTCTTCATCCGTGGTTTCGGTAAAAAGCTTGATAAGCGATATCCCCGCGTTATTTACAAGGATATCAATGCTTCCCATTTCCGAGATAGCTGCCGCAACTGCGCATCTCGCCTCATCGGGGTTTGAAATATCCGCCTTGATGGCGCGCGCGCCCGTTAAAACCGCCACCTCTGCCGCTCTTTCATCGCTATTATTATATATGAAGGAAACCGTGTAGCCCTCTCGCGCAAATTTTTCAACGCAGGCGCGTCCAATTCCACGCGATCCGCCCGTTATAAGTACGTTTTTCATCAAAACACCGTCCTTTTGTGTATTGGATATAGTTTAGCACTTTTAGGGGAGTTTGTCAAGAATCAATATTTCAACAAAAAAGGAGCGCCTCGGCGCTCCTTTGAGTGTATATTTTGGTTTTAGTTGTATGTTACTGTGCCGTCTTTTGAAATCTGTCCGTCTGTGCAGATAACCGTGAAATAAGGCACATTAATGTCCCAATCCGTATTCTTATTAACAGCAGCCCATTGTTCTACTGTTCCCTCGAATATTATATTAGTAAGCGATGTACAATTTGAAAATGCATATCCCTTGATCACTATTACGGAAGTTGGAATTGTTATAGTTGTAAGCCCTGTACATCCGATAAACATACCGGTATCGATGAAAGTCAGAGAACTCGGGAATTCTATGCTTGTCAAAGATGTACAATTACCAAATACGCAGGCACCCAAAAACTCAACAGAATTGGGAATATTTATACTTGTTAGAGAGGCACAGCGGTAGAAAGCATGATCTCCGATACTTGTTACAGAGTCAGGAATCGTTATACTTGTTAGTGCGGAGCAGCCTATGAATGCCGAGCTATCAATACTAGTCACGGAGTTACCTATAATCACACTTTCCAAATCGGTACAATTTTCAAAAGTAAAGCTCAAAATACTAGTCACGGAGTTTCCGATAATTACACTCCTAAGTGATGTACAACCAGAGAACGCATGATAACCAATACTCGATACAGAATCAGGAATGATGATGCTTGTGAGAGAACTGCATCTATAGAATACGCTGTCACCGAGATCGTTTACAGAGTCAGGAATAACAATGTTTGTGAGAGAACTACAACCATTGAATGCGCTATATTCAATACTCGTTACAGGTCCCAAAATGTTAACTGTTGCGAGTGAAGTGCAGTCTCTAAATGCATCGTAATTAATTCTCTGTACGGAGTTAGGAATATCTATACTTTTGAGTGAGGTGCAATTCACAAACAAAGAAAAACTAATATCTTTTAATGATTTTCCTAATATTACACTTTCCAGCGAGGTGCAATCTTCAAATGTCTCCCCACCAATACTTGTAACAGAATCGGGAATAACTATGTTTTTTAATGAGGTGCATCCTTCAAATACACCGCCACCAATATTAGTAATAGAATTTGGAATCGTTATAGTTGTTAACGAGGTACAATCTCTAAATGCCCCATAGTTAATGCTCACGATAGAGCGTGGAATAACAACGTTTGTAAGCGAGGTGCATTCCGAAAACAGTTCGTAACCAATTCTCGTTAAAGAATTGGAGAGCGTCACACTGGTAAGTGAGGAACAACCATGAAATGCCCAGCTTTCTATTTCAGTCACGGAGTTCGGGATTGTTATGTTTGCGAGCGAGGTGCAATAAGCAAATGCATGGCCACCAATACTCGTCACGGAGTCAGGGATTGTTATGCTTGCAAGTGAGATGCAAGATGAAAATGCATGGCTACCAATTCTTGTCACTGGTAGACCGTTATATTCAGCGGGAATAACCACATCAGCACCAGAATGAGTTCCAATTCCTTGAACATAATAGCTTTGTTGATCTTCATTAAGCTCGTATTCAAGTTCCCCCAAGGGTGTTGATTGATAGTAAGTTATTGTGCCGTCTTTATCAATTTGTCCGTCCGTGCAGATAATTGTGGCAACACAGTAACCGTCGCTCCAATCGGGGCCTCTCCAATTATTTTCATTCCCATTATATTTGCTCCATCGTCCTACAGTTCCAGTATAATTTATACTTGCAAGCGAGGGGCAATATTCGAATGCAGAATTACCAATGCCGCCAGTCACGGAGTCGGAAATTGTCAAGTTAGAGAGCGATGTACAACCGTAAAATGCAGCATCGCGAATAGCCTGTACGGAGTCGGGAATTATTATGCTCGTGAGCGAGACGCATTTCTCAAAGGCACTATTGTAAATAATTGTCACGGTATCGGGAATACTTATATTTGTTAGCGAGGTGCAACCATAAAACGTAGAATTACTAATTTTAGTGACAGAATTACCTATTGTTGCGTTTGCAAGAGATGTACAGTTCATAAATGCTCCCCTACTAATACTCGTCACAGAATCAGGAAGAGTTATGCTTGTTAGTGAGGTGCAATCAGCGAATGCATAATCATCAATACTAGCAACAGAGCTTCCCATTATTACGCTTTCAAGCGAGGTACAATCATTGAAGACAGATTTACCAATACTCGTGACAGAGTTACCTATAGTTGCACTTGTAAGCGATGTACATCCATAAAATGCGTTATCAATAATACTTACCACAGAATCGGGAATCATTATGCTTGTGAGTGAGGTACAGCCCGAGAATGCATTATAATCAATATTCGTAACAGAGCTACCTATTATTACACTTGTAAGTGAAACACAACCTTCAAAAGCAGATCTACCGATACTCGTTGCAGAATCGGGGATTGTTATGCTTGTAAGTGATTTGCATTGATAGAATAAGCGTTCATCAATCTCAGTCAAAGAGTCAGGAAGTGTTATGTCTGTGAGAGAAACACAACCGTAAAATACGCTCTCATCAATACTGATCACAGAGTTGGGGATTGTTACGCTCGTAAGATTAACACACTCATTGAATACTGCTCTGCCTATAGTTGTCACCGAGCTCGGTATAGTTACACTCCTGATCGAGTTGCATTTAGAGAATGACAAAGAACCAATACGAGTTACAGGCAACCCCTTATATTCTCCTGGAATTAATATATCTATATCAGTGCAAGTTCCTATGCCGGTCACGCAATAGCTTTTATGGTCCTCGTTAATGCTATATTCAAGACCCTTGCTCGCTACAGATATGAAGTCCGTTTCTTTTTCTCCACACTCACAATATCTTTCGATTATACCGTTCTCTTCTTCAGTAGCTTCCTTAACGGTTACCCATTCGCTCCAAATATGCTCGTGCTCACAAGCAACCAACATCAATGATACCAAAAGTAAAGACAAAGTGAATATAAGTACTTTTTTCATAACGTTTTCCCTTTCCCGTTTCAGCCCGTCGGCATTTTCAGCTATATTCTACCACCAATCAAAATTGTTGTCAATTGAATATATTAATATAATAATAGTTTTGGTAAAACACTACAATTTGCACGGTAATATTCAAGCACAATACACAATGAGGCACGAACAAAAAAGCCCACCAACAGGTGGGCTAATTTATTATATCAATTATTTATTATCATACCACGTCTCCCCGACGGTGAGTTCGACCGAGAGCGGCACGGGAAGTTGTATTGCGTTTTCCATCTCCTCACGCAGTATTTTTGCGGCTCTATCGGCACAAGACTTGTGTGCCTCGATAACAAGCTCGTCGTGGACCTGCAAAATGAGGTGCGCATCGATTTTTTCGTCCTTGAGGCGCTTATTTACGTTGATCATTGCGACCTTGATTATATCCGCGGCAGTTCCCTGAATGGGGCTGTTCATCGCAACGCGCTCGCCGAACTTTTTGAGCATCTTATTTTGACCCGAAAGCTCGGGGATATATCTTCTTCTGCCGTAAAGCGTGGAAACAAATCCGTTTGCATATCCCTCTGCTACGATATCCTTGAGATACTTATCGACAAGAGGATAGCTTGCCTTGTAGCTTTCGATATACTCCTTCGCTTCTTTCATTGAAATATGAAGATCATCGGAAAGAGAAAACTCTCCAATTCCGTAAACGATGCCGAAATTGACTGCTTTTGCGCGCTTACGAAGCTCGCTCGTCACCATCGCCTCGGGAACGTGGAACACGTTTGCGGCAGTAGAGGTGTGGATATCAACGCCCGACAGGAACGCGCCTATCATATTTTCATCCCCGGAAATTGCGGCAAGCAAACGAAGCTCGATCTGCGAATAGTCCGCGTCAACGAGCACATAGTCGCCCGTTTTGGGGATAAAATAATGGCGAAGCTCCCTTCCGAGAGTCGTTCGGATGGGAATATTCTGCAAATTGGGCTCTGCAGAGGAAAGTCTGCCCGTTGCTGTCCCCGTTTGCTTGAAGGTCGTGTGGATCTTGTCATCCTCGGTAAGAAGCTTAACAAAACCGTCCACGTAAGTTCCCTTCAGCTTTACCACCTGGCGGTAGTCGAGAATATCCTGAATTATCGGATGGTAAGCACGCAGACGGTCAAGCACCTCGGCGTTTGTGGAATAACCCGTTTTGGTCTTTTTACCGTGGGGGAGCATCAAGGTCTCAAACAATATCTCACCAAGCTGCTTAGGTGAATTTATGTTGAATTCCTTACCCGCGTAAGCGTAAATTCTTTCGACAAGCTCGCTTATTGTGCCGTCGAGCTGTTCTCCGTAAGCAACGAGCCCGCCGCGGTCAATTTTGAAGCCCTCGCTTTCCATCTCAAACAAAACAGTAGAGAGAGGCATTTCAATGTTATAGAAAAGATTCTCAAAATGCAGCTCTTCTATCTTTTTCTTCAATATTTTGTATATATCATAGATCACGGTAGCGCTTGGCGCATCCCCATCGGGAATTTGCGAAAGATTTGCCATTGAAAGACGGGCAAGATCGAAAGACCCCTCGCCTGCGTTGAGCACGTATGCGGCAAGCATTATATCAAAGCGGCAATTCTTAAAGCCGATCTCCGAGAGCGCGTGATAGGCACTTTTGCAATCGTAAAGAATAAAGCTTCTTTCTTCGTCACAAAGAAATTCCTTTGCGCTTGAAGGTGTGTCATTATAAGTAAGGAGCTTATCTTCCGTAGAAACGTGGAGCTTGTCCCCCTCAAATGAGAGAGCACAGGGCTCGTCCTTTTTAAGCATCAAAAGCTGCTCAAGTGTGGCCGTCTCCATCTCTCTTACGCTTTTTTCTTCGGAATCATTATCAGAGAAAAATCCAAGTTGTTCTTCGGTTTCTTCGTTATTTTTTGAAATTATTTTATTGCTTTTTACAAGATTATACTTTTTGATAAAGCCCATAAACTCCAGCTCTGCAAAAAGCTCATATGCCTCACTCGTAAAACCTCTATATTCGATATCCGAGATTCCCACCTCAAGCGGAACGTTTATACAAATGCGCGCAAGTGTTTGTGAAAGATAGGCGTTATACTTGGAAGCTTCAAGCTTCGCATTGACACTCTTGCCAATTCTGTCGCTCGGCAGGCTCGCATATATACTGTCAAGGTCACCAAAATCGGATATCAGCTTGAGCGCGGTTTTTTCGCCTACGCCCGCAACACCCGGGATATTATCGGACGAGTCGCCCATAAGCGCCTTTACGTCAACGAACTGCTCCGGCTGAACTCCGTATTTTTCCACGAATGCCGCGCGATCCATTCTGAGTGTGTCGTGATTTGTTGCAAGAAGCACGGTCGTGCTGTCGCTTATTAGCTGCAAGGAGTCACGGTCACCCGTGAGGACGTATGCTTCAATTCCCTCCCCCTCTGCCATAGAGGAAAGAGTACCGAGAATATCGTCTGCCTCATAGCCCTCTTTTTCAAGCACGGCAAAGCCCATCGTGCCAAGCACGCGCTTTGCATACGGAAACTGCACGCGGAGCTCATCGGGCATCGCGTGTCTGCCCGCTTTATATGCATCATACATTTTGTGACGGAAGGTCGGCGCTTTAAGGTCAAATGCAACTGCGGCATAATCGGGTTTTAACGCCTCGACCTGCTTCATCAGAATATTGATCATACCGAAAATAGCGTTGGTGTAAAGTCCATTCTTATTAGAAAGCAGCTTGACACCGTAAAACGCGCGGTTAAGTATTGAGTTTCCGTCAACAACAAGTAGTTTTTTCATATCTTTACCTTTTCTAAGAAGGGGCAAATCGAAATTTGCCCCTTAGTTTATCTGTTTTTTAAGTTCCACACCTTAAGTATGGCTGTCTGAGTTTTTGCATCCTCAACCTCACCTTGCATTATCATACCGACAAGCTCGGCAAGCGGTATTTTCACTATTTCGATGAACTCACCCTCGTCGTATTCCGTTTCACCAAAGGTAAGTCCCTCAGCAAGGTACATCGAGATCCTCTCCGTCAAGATCGCAGGAGAAGGAATAATATCACCGATATGAGTAAGCGTCCTACAGATTGCGCCCGTTTCCTCACGGAGCTCACGAAGAGCTGCCTCACGTCTATCCTCGCCTGCATAGTCGAGCTTGCCTGCGGGGATTTCAAGGAAAATCCTGTGATGTGCATATCGGTACTGCTTTACGCAAATGACCTCGCCCTCGTCAGTCAAGGGAACAACGCACACGGCACCGAGATGCTTCGCATATTCACGCTTTGCCTCTCTGCCGTCGGGTTGGATTATCTCATCGCAGTATACGTGTAGCACCGCACCGTCAAAGATCAAATTTTCTTTTTTAGTCTTCTCTTCAAAATTCATATTATTCGATCGTATCGACCTTAAGAAGGTTCGTATTTCCACTTCTTCCGTTTATCTGACCGCCCGTGATAACGATCTGGTCACCGCGCTTAAGCTTGAATTCTCTCTTTGCGGTCTTGTATGCAGAGTAGAAAAGCACGTCCGTTGTGGGTACTTCCTCTCCAAGTACGGGGGTGACGCCCCAAGAAAGCGAGAGCTTTCGAACCGATTTAGGGTCTACACAGATACCGATGATGTCCACAGGGGGACGGAAACGGCTGACCATTCTCGCGGTTCTTCCCGAAAGCGAGCAAACGACTATCGCTTTTGCCTCAAGATTTATTGCCATACTGCAGGTTGCGTGCGAAACTGCGTCAACACTGTTTGCAATATCAAATTCAGTATTGAAGAATCTCTTTTTATAGTTGATATTCTTCTCGGTCGTTTCAGCGATCTTAGCCATAGTTTGAACCGCAAGAACGGGATATTTTCCCGCAGCAGTCTCTCCCGAGAGCATTATTGCGCTTGTTCCGTCATAAACGGCATTTGCAACGTCGCTGATCTCTGCTCTTGTAGGACGGGGATTGTATATCATAGATTCAAGCATCTCGGTTGCGGTGATAACGCGCTTACCAAGAAGTCGGCACTTCGTTATGAGCTGCTTTTGGATCTTGGGAAGCTCCTCAAAGGGGATCTCAACACCCATATCGCCTCTTCCGATCATTATACCGTCGCAAGCCTGGCAGATCTCATCAATATTATCAACGCCGTGCTGATTTTCGATCTTGGCAATAAGGCTTATGTTATCGTCAGGCGTATGCGCGTCAAGGAATGCTCTTACATCGTCAAGATCTTGCTTGCAAGAAACGAATGAGCAGGCAACGAAGTCAACGTCGTTCTCAATTCCGAAAAGAAGGTCTGATTTATCAACCTCTGAAAGATATATCTGCTTGAGAACCTTGCCTGGGAAACTCATGCTCTTACGGTTTGAAAGCTCACCACCGGCAGTTACCTTACAGATCACGTCGTGTCCTTCGATCTTTTCAACAACGAAATGAACAAGACCGTTATTAACATAGATCTTGTTGCCCACCTCGAGATCCTTGTGGAGATTTTTATAGCTTACGGCTACTCTCTCCTGATTTCCTACGATCTCGTCAGTTGTGAAGGTAAAGGTATCACCGTCGTGAAGATATATCTTGTCGTTTTCAAACGTTCTTATTCTATACTCAGGGCCCTTGGTATCAAGAAGGATCGCAACAGGAAGACCAAGCTCCTCTCTTACCTTTTTGATGCGGTCAATACGTACCTTGTGCTCCTCGTGCGTGCCGTGTGAAAAGTTGAGACGTGCAACGTTCATGCCCGAGAGCATCAGCTCACGAAGCTTTTCTTCACTATCTGAAGCAGGACCTATCGTACATACGATCTTAGTCTTTCTCATATATTTTTCTCCTTTGGTAAAAGTAAATATTTTTCCATTTAAATTATATCACACATTTGTCAAGATTACAAGGATTTTTTGGTAATTATTTATTGAATATTATTCATATTTTTCGACCTTATTTGCTTGTGCAGATTTCAAATTTTGATTTATAGGGGAGTTACTTTGCTTAATAAGGGTCGCTTTTCGAGAAAAGCTCCGCAAAAGCTTTGATCAGCTTCGCCGCAAGATTTCGCGCAAATTGTGTTGTGACACATCACAACACATAACGATTTTCGAGCCATTTTAACAGGCGGCTCGAAAATCTGTAATTTGCTACTCTCACATATCGCCCAAACCAAACAAAACAGCT
>CALGCW010000147.1 GCA_937884385.1 uncultured Clostridia bacterium
CATAATGGAGCGCAAGACTGTTGTATATCGCTTGACTGTTGCGGGGGATATCTCAAGTCTGCTATGGGGTTTTTTCTTCTTGGAAAGGAAAACGATGTAATCCTGGATGTGCCTTACCTTAATATCCGATATCATCAGTTTTCCGTACATGGGAATTAAATGTGTGTTGATGACGGTTCGATAAAAATGTAAGGTCTCGGGTGCAAGATTCTTTTCCTGAATCTCAAGATATTTCTCGCAAAAAGCAGAGAAGGGCATCTTGCTTTGACTTATGCAGTTCAAAAGTCCTTTTTCGATCAGCTCTTGGCATTCTTCCTCAAAGAGCTTTGTGAAATGTGTCAGCTCCTTGTGATATTTTGAATAGGAAAGATTGGGTGAGCTGGGAGTGAAGGTCTTGCTCTTGACAACCTTGCGACCGTAGTCATCGTTTCCACAAAACACGCGAACTACACATTTTCCGTTGCTTTTTTCGGTTACACTGGCCATATTTTACCTCCTTTAGATAGTGAAAATGTGAGATAAAATATAGGTTTTTTGAGGGCGGCCTCTACTCTAAGTAAACTATTTTCAAGTGAACGAGTTGATACGCGAGTTGATATTTGTACCATTTTGCCTAAAATCCAATGCTTTTGTGGTAGCGATCAGAAAAACGCCAAAAGTCCGAAAACCCTTGATAAATAAAGAAAAACCGAACACTTTCGTGCTCGGTTTAACTGGTCTGAGTGACAAGACTTGAACTTGCGGCCTCTACCACCCCAAGGTAGCGCGCTACCAGCTGCGCCACACCCAGATTTTCGACTTGTATATAATACCATATATTTAATAAAAAGTCAATAGATTTTGGAAATATTTTTCGAAAAATTTTTCTGCTTCTTCGGCGGAAACTATCGCAAAAAATCGATAAAGAAAAAACATTGTCGTTTTACACAAAAATGATGGTCGAAATGTGTCAAATTTTCTACTCTATATGAATTTCAACGAAATTTTGGTGTAATATTTGGCAATATTCATAATTTACAAAACTAATTTTTTGTGTTATAATACATCTTGCCGTGGAACGCATGGGCCAATACGCGTATCCACAAATTAAAGAAGCATAACAGTCACTTGTTTGAAGCGAAATGTCAATCTCATGGCATGAATCACGCACAATCAATTTCGTGTTATGCTTTTTTTATTTGCTTAAATTAATACTGAGTTAAAATGATGTTCACAAAATGGACATAGAATGGAAACGTAGAGTTCATCAAATTATACGTATTTTCCAAGTTTTTTAGGTCTATTTATAAATAATAATATATTTTATTGACATTAGAAATTATTAATGGTAAAATATATATGAAATGCCGACGGGCTTAAACGGGAAAGAGACGGTTTATGCATTTATTAAACAGAGAGCGTTCTATCAAATTGATCGCGTTGATATCAATTTTATATTTGTGCATTTTGCTTACCTCCTGCTATTCGACATCGAGTGGAGGCTTGCTATTTACTGAAGTTGAGGGCGGTTATCAAGTTTCCGGTGTTGCCCTTGAGGATAGGTTTTACAAAAACTTTACTTTGGATATTCCAAGCGAATATAACGGTAAGCCGATCGTTTCAATTGCTGATTCGGCCTTTATGGGTTACACCAGCCTTATAGACGTCAAGATACCTGATACTGTCGAGTCCATTGGTAGATATGCCTTTGCGAATTGCTTGCTCTTGACGGAGGTTGAAATTCCCGATAGTGTGATAAGAATAGATGAATCAGCTTTTTCGGGCTGCGCGCTTCTCGTTTCGATAGATATTCCGGATTCTGTACAGTATTTAGGAGATAACGCTTTTGAGAATTGCTTTGGATTGCATACTGCAAGAATTGGAAACTCTGTTAATAGCATTGGATACCAAGCGTTTTATAAGTGCAAGTCGCTTAAGAGCGTTACTATCGGTGATTCTGTGAAAAGCATTGACACATGGGCTTTCACAGATTGCACGTCACTAAACACAATAAAATGGGGCAAGTCTCTTGAAAGTATTGGACACTATAGCTTCAGTGGATGTACCTCGCTTACCGAGATTGATTTTCCCAGCTCGCTTAAGAGCTTTGGAGGGTGGTCATTTGAAAAGTGCACGTCTCTTGAGAGGGTATCATTGCCCGATGATATGACTGATATTGGATACGGCACATTTTATGAATGCACTTCACTTAAAAGCGTAAAGTTGGGTAGTTCTGTTGAAACCATAGAGTGGCAGGCTTTTGCGCTTTGCAAAAGTTTGAAAGAAATTGAATTTCCCAACACGGTCAAGCACATAGGCAACTATGCTTTCGGAGAATGTGAGTCTTTGATTACCGTAGCAATCCCCAATAGCGTTGAAGTGATTGAAAATGCAGCTTTTGCCGGTTGTATATCAATAAGAACTGCTAAGATAGGTGATTCATTACATAATATACCAGGGAAAATGTTTTCTGGTTGCAGTTCCTTAGAGTCGGTTACAATCGGTAAATCAGTTGATAGAATCGGAGGAGGTGCTTTTCTAAATTGTGAAAAATTATCTACACTAACCTTTAACGGGGATGTACCTTATTATTACTATGAAGAAATTCCAAACCTTAAAAATGTTTATATTGATGAGGGAGCGACCAAGCTGCCAGATTACTTTTCCGGATGTGCTTCACTTGAATATATTAGTATTCCTGACTCTATTGAATATATAGAACCAAGTGCTTTTTATAATTTTACAAAATTGAAGAGTATTTCGTATGAAAACTCACTATATATTGGCAATGAAAAAAATCCATACTTGGTATTGCTTTCTACTACCGGTGCTTTAATTACGGATTGTAAGATTCACGAGGACACGAAGCATATTTATTATCAAGCTTTTGAAGGGTGCCGCAGACTTGAAGAGATAGAGTTGCCAGATGGATTGATTTCAATCGGAGATGAGGCTTTTGCAGGTTGCATGCGGCTTAAGAATGTTGATATCCCAAACACGCTGTTGAATATTGGGTCATATGCATTTATGGATTGCGAAGCGTTGATTGAAGTTAGCGTGCCTAACACTATTCAACACTATGGATATGATGTATTTATGAATTGTCCTCAGATTCAGTATAACGAATACGATAATGCATACTACATTGGTAATGAAGAGAATCCGTACCTTGTATTAATAGGCGCAATGGATAAGGGAATAGAATCCTGCAACGTGCACCCTAATACGGAGGTCATAGCAGGCGGTGCTTTTGATGACTGTCATTATTTTTCGAGTATCATTTTACCTGAAGGATTAAAGCTGATCGGTGATTATGCTTTTAGTGCTTGTGATGCTCTTTCAAGCATCATTATACCTCATTCTGTAATACAGATTGAAAAAGGGGCATTTTCTTACTGTTCTTTACTGAAAAGTATAGTGATAGGGGAGGAAAGCCGTTTGATGGAACTGGGCGACTATGCATTTAGTTTTTGCGGTGCTTTAGAAAGCGCGTATATTCCTGCTTCATTAAAATCATTCGGATTCGGTGTGTTCTCAGAATGTTCATCGCTTAAAGAAATAGTATTTGATGAGAATATTTCTATAAGCGAGCTATCCGAGTATTTGTTTGGAAATTGTTCCTCTCTCCGTGGTATTGACATTCCTGAATCAGTGAGAGTTATAGGAGATCAATGCTTCGAAGGATGTTCATCTATATCATCTATTGTTTTACCGGAGAATGTAGAGGTGATTGGTTTGTCTGCATTTAGCTGGTGCTTTTCAATAAAGGAATTGACTATCCTTTGTAATAATCTTAACAGCATTGACGGATTTTTGGGTTTAGGAGAGCTTGAAAAGGTTACTATTGAAAATCAGTTACCCAATATTGGATTTGTAGCTAAAACAGTTATATTGGGTGATGGAGTAAAGTCAGTTGGAGGCTTTAGAAATAGTTCTGTAGAGACGGTTATTTTAGGGAATTCGGTTGAAATAATTGAGGAGGATGCTTTTAGTTGGTGTTCTTCACTTACGACGATTGTTATTCCTAACTCAGTTAAGACCATTGGTAATAATGCATTTTGCGCTTGCTCCTCACTAAAGAGTATCACGATAGGAAGTGGCGTGAAGAGCATTGGCGACGAAGTTTTCCGAGACTGCAAAGAGCTTTCTGATGTGAAATTTGCAGAGGGTAGCTGCTTGGAGAGTATCGGAATGGATGCATTTTACGGATGTGTGTCTTTAAAGGAAGTAACTCTGCCGGATAGCCTTGCTAGCATAGGATATATGGCTTTTGGATTTTGTGAATCATTGGAAAAGGTTACTATGGGAGAATCAATCGTCTTTATTGAGGATTATGTTTTTGATAACTGCAAATCACTTACCACGGTTATTTATAAGGGAACTGTCAACCAATGGAACAAGATCTCACACGGGTCGAATTCTCTCAGCACTAATCCGCACACTGTATACTGTACTGACGGTAGCTTTAAGAGGATCGGTACCCTTATAATCAAATGAATAAAATTAAACACCCGACGCTTATTTCGTCGGGTGTATTCTTTTATTACCTTCTTGACAAGGGGAGGGGGAAATGGTATAATAAATATATCAAAAACAAAGGAGAAGATTATGGCACACAATCTTAAATTGAAGGGTGAGAATTTGGCGGTGCTTCGCACGGTCAATCCTCGTCTTATGTCTTACAACGTTGAGATGACCGAGGTGACTGGCGGTACGTTCTGGAAGGCTTATACTGAAGCTCAGATAGCGGGAACGGAAGAATTCCCGAAGCTTGAGGGAAGTTTTTCTAATCACACCG
>CALGCW010000148.1 GCA_937884385.1 uncultured Clostridia bacterium
ATTGTAACGCACTCTCCCTCACCCGACTTCGTCGGGAGCTCCCTCCCGGAGGGAGCCTTCGGACACGCTCGTGCATCTTTAGGGGTTTGGGCTTTGCCCGAAGCCTTTGTATTACAAAGGCGAAACTGGCAATAAAACAGAACGATAAATAAGAATTTGTAGGTGTGAAATGAAACACGAAGTTTTAATGGAATCATACTTTCAAGAGAAGGAAGTTTCAAAAAGAAGCGAAATATTGAAGCAGTTGCTTTTAGACATACCTGTCAATTCAAAAGACTTTTTCTTAAAGGTTTTCAAAAAAGAACGCTACTTGGATATGAAATTGAGTGCAGTTAGAGGATATGCTGTTTTTGCTACCGAGGATGAAGTTTCAACTTTAATGAACAAACTTCTTGAACTTCTTAAAAAGCGATCAGAGAAAACTCCATATAATTATACAGAATATGAACCGATGCGTTCAGTTTTTCTGATGCCATATTTATTAGAGCACTACGGCTATGAGTGCTTTCGAGTATTCAATAGTCAATTAGAAAAGCAGTATGATGATATGCCTAACTGTTTCAAAGGAATCTTCACATTAGATGAATTTGGAAATGTTCGTTCGCTTCGCAATAAAGAGGAAGTTGAAAAATCTTGGAGAGATTTTTGGGGACGATAAGTTAGATAAATTCCAATTTGTCGAATAGTAACCCCCGACAGACCTCATCAAAAATCTGTCGGGGCTATTTATTTGTTTATAGCGGTGCAATTATTAACCGGCTTATAACACTCCGCTAATTTTGCACGCCCTTGACACTCTCTTTTTTAGTTTAATTCAAATTATATCGAATTGTTTCTTTGTTCATTTTCTGTCCGTAGCGGCAGAAAATGAACAAGAAAAGAGACCGATAAATCCAAATTCAGCAACCCTTTTTAAAAAACTCCTCAATTTCCGCTCTTTTCGCGCTACAGCTTCCCTGTATCATTTCCGACGAGCCGCCGCCACGACCAGATATCGCCGCGTTAATCTCCTTCGCTCTCTGACGAAGATCAACACTTGTGCTTGAAATGATATATTTATATCCGATCTCATCATCACCCGAGAAAACGGCACAGACACCGCCGCAGCACTTCTTTGCTTCGTTTACGAGATTTCGCAGAGCCAATGCATCGTCGCCGTCCTCAAAGAGACAAAGGTTGCCATCTGTATACTCTATCCTCTCAAGCTTATAAGCCATAAGCTCACGCTTGAGAGCCGACATTTTGCTTTTAAGCAGGTCCATCTCCTCAAGAACACGGTCAACTCCGTCTGCAATCTCCGTGTGCTTTGCCGATATAGCCATAGAAACGCGGCGAGCCTGCTCGTATTCTGCTCTGTAGCCATCAAGTGCATCATAGCCCGCTTTCATATAAAGTCTTACGCCACCCTTGTATTTCTCGGCACGGAGTATTTTTATAATCCCCACCTCTCCCGTATTGCTCACGTGAGGCGCGCAACAAGCGCACATATCAACACCCTCGATCTCAACTATCCTTACGTTCTCCGTCAGATCAAGCTTACTTCGGTATTCCATTTCCGCAAGTTCTTTTAAATCCGGATCATCCATCATTAATTTTGCTTCTTCCATATTTGCTTTTACTTTTTTATATTCTTTGTATTTTTCTTTACCGGATTTGTTATCAGTGTAAATATTGAGCTTATTAAATAATCCTCGTGTCCTATCGGTTCACGGATAAGACCTGATAAGAGTACAAAGAAAAGGTATATCACAGCCCACAGAAAAAGGCCAAAACATATTTTAAAGGTCTTTTTAAGGCAGAAGCCGATCGCCTTTTTTGTTCTTTCTTTTTTAGTCATACGTCCTCCTTAGTCAAATAACCATCTGCGCTGAATTCTTTTTGTTGCGACAATAAGTGCCGCTATAAAAAGCACCAGTGATACGGCGGCAATTACTACAATAAAATTCAGAGCTACGTTTTCTGATATAATAAGGCTTATTATCATTGTTGATATCATAGTTACGACTAAAAGGATGCCTCTTACCGTACTGCTCTTTA
>CALGCW010000149.1 GCA_937884385.1 uncultured Clostridia bacterium
ACTGTAAATCTGTTGTCACTGACTTCGGTGGTCCGAATCCACCATCCCCCACCAACAAAAACAGAACATTTGTCTACCGACAAATGTTCTCTTTTTGTTTATCCAAGCCGCAGGCTTGGCATATCATCAGCCCCTGCGGGGCTGGATATCATCACGGCAACGCCGTGTATCTCATCACGCGTCAGCGTGCATTTTCCCGCGGCTTGATGATATACCGCAACAAGTTGCGGATGATATACAATGCTTCGCATTGATGGTATACACGCCTTCGGCGTGATTGATGCGCGAGGATGCAAAAAACTCTTGAATTGCTTTGCGAAATATGATATAATACTCTCGAGGGGGGATTGTATGGCTAAAAATTATTTGTTGATATATTCGGAGAAACTCGCAACCGATATAGAATTACTTTGTCAAAATATCAAAGCTCCTTCCAACACTCTTTTTCAAATACGCAAAAGCTCAAGCAGTGTGTATGCGAATATCCGTGAAGCCAATTACGGACAGAGCAAGGCGGATATGCTTTCAAAATTTGAAATCGCGCTCAAAGAATGTAGCGAAACGGAAGGTTGGCTACAATTGTTGTTCAACACAAACAACATTAATGAAGAAATGTATAAAAACCACAGAAATCTTTGTGGTCGTATCAGGCGAATGTTGATTGCGAGTTGTAAAACTTTGAAGGAGAATGCAAAATGAAAAAACTGTTATGTATCATTTTTACTTGCGCAATTTTACTGTCTTTTTCCTCTTGCTCGTTAGTGGAAAGATTTGCGGGGGATATGAGCCAACTCGATTATGACGAAGATCATAATTTGTTGTATAACGATAATGCTTATTATCGTGCTGATGATCGATTTGAAGTGATAACAGAGGATAACGACAAGGTCGTTGAGCTTGGTTGGCAATCTCAGTTTCCCTTCTTTCCCGATATGCACTACTACGCTTTTGATGAGGATGATCCGTTATTCATTTTTTGCGAAAATGGAGAATCTACGTTATACACTAAAGGTGTATACGTAAGATCGGATTACGATCTTTATACCCAAGTATATGCTGTAGAGAACTCTAATATTGAGATTCCTCTTGTATCGGCTATGACACAAAGTGATGTTGAAACTACAGCGATAGATCACAAAACGTATATATACCTGAAAATGTTTTTGAAAGATGATCCTCGCATACAAATAGAGCTATCTGGTCCATATCAATATAATGATAATTGGTATTTTATACATATGGGTGAAACTTGGATCATAAGTGATGAATTTGTTGCAATGCTGATAGACAATAATATTGTGGGCGAATAATTTTGACCCCTGTTTGTTATAAGTTGAATTGGACACCTTTTCACCCGTTTAAGGCAACAAAAAAAGCACTGCAACGCAGTGCTTTTTTGTTGGTGAGGGATAATAAAGGTGGATTCGGAAGCCCGGCGCATCGCGTAGCGGCGCAAAAACAACACGGTGTGTTGTTTTTAGGGCGTGGACTTAATGTGTGTTCGCTCAGCAGAACAATGCGTGAAACCGCACTGCATCGCAGTGCTCTTTTTGTTTGCAGAACTCTTGCTTTATTTGCGAAGATATGCTATAATGACGATAGAAAGGCGGTGAATATAATGTCGCGAAAGAAAGTTAAAGGGCTCGTATCAACGATAATACTCGGTGTTTGTCTGCTTCTTGCCCTGTTCTTTGCCTCAAGACTGCTATCCGTAAATCTCCAAGAGGCGCTTGAGCAGATGTCGCAGTCGGCAGAAAACTCCGCAGGAAACTTTGAAAACGCTGGCGAGATGGAATTAGTCTATCTCCTTGCCGCAAGCATAGGCGTGCTTGCAGCAACCATAGCGGCGTATATTATCGCCATTATGACGCTTATTTCCTGCGCCATTCCGCTTATTTTCTCAATAAGGAATATAAAGGTGGAAAACAAGGCAATAAAGATCATCAATATAGTATATACAGTTCTCTTCTCCTCGGGAGTTCTTCTCTCGTTGACAAAGATGCTGCTCTTTTATCTCGGCGTAGGATAAAGAAAAAGCTCGGAGCATTCGCTCCGAGCTTTTTTATTTTGCTTAGTCTGTTACGTAAGGAAGAAGAGCAACGTGACGAGATCTCTTGATCGCGGTGTTGAGCTCTCTCTGGTGCTTTGCGCAAGTACCGGAAATTCTTCTGGGAAGGATCTTGCCGCGCTCGCTGATGAACTTGCGGAGCTTTGCGGAATCCTTATAATCGATGAAATCTACCTTGTCTGCACAGAAAATGCAAACTTTCTTTCTTCTGCGCACCATGGGACGGGGCGCACGAACTACGTTCTCGGTTTTATTATCCATGATTGAAAACCTCCTTAAAAATTTGTTGATGTGTTGACGCGCTCTACTCAGAAGGGCAGATCGTCGTCTGTGTTGTGATCCTCAAAGTTGGGCGCGGAGCCGGGATTTGAGGAGAACGAAGGAGCCTGCGTGTAGGCGTCCGGAGTATAGGACGACTGCGACGTGCTCTCGCTGCGGGATTCAACGAACATTGCTTCGTCAGCTACTACCTCGGTAGCATAACGTCTCTGTCCCTGCTGATCCTGCCAGCTTCTTGTCTGGATGCTTCCGCTTACGCAGATAGCCGAGCCTTTTCTGAAGTACTTGGAAATGAATTCCGCCGTATTTCTCCATGCGACAACGTTAATGAAGTCTGCCTGTCTTTCGCCCTGATCGCTGTTCTTAGAAACGTAGCTGCGATTTACGGCGATTGTGAAGCTGAGGACCGACACGCCTGAGGGTGTCTGCTTCAGCTCGGGATCAGCGGTCATTCTGCCTGCCAGTACTACCTTGTTAAGATTAAGAGACATCAGAAATTCCTCCCTTCATCGCTAATTACTCAGCGTCGGTAGCTTCGGTTGCCTCTACAGCAGCTACTTCTTCAGCAGCTGCCTCTACAGCAGGAGCCTCAGCAAGCTTTGCAGCCTTCTTCTCAGCAGCATCGTATTCCAGCTTGATCGTCATAGAACGCATAACAGTCTCGTCGATGTTGCAAAGACGCTCGAACTCAGCGGGGAAATTACCCTCTGCCTTGTAAGTAGCGACAACGTAGTAACCCTCGGGCATATCGTTGATAGGATATGCAAGACGGCGCTTACCCCACTTTGCCACGTCAACGACCTCAGCGTTTGCTTCGATCAAGGACAGGAACTTGTTCACAGTTGCTTCGGTAGCTTCTTCGCCAACGGTAACATCAACAATGAACAGGCTTTCGTAAGAATTGATTACCTTTTCCATTTTTTACACCTCCCTATGGACTTAAGACCGCAAGCATCGAACAAAAAATTTACCTGCGGTAAGGAGACGGACAATCAAATGTCCGTACCGAATAAAGATTATATCACATTTTACTTCATATGTCAAGTCTTTTTCAATATTTTTTCCAAAATTAATATTTATCTTCCTATAAATATAAATTCTCCTGCGGCGAGAGCGCTGCGCTCTGCCGCAGGAGAATATTTTTTATTCAGATTTCTCAGTTACGCATTTCTTTTGGGCACTTCCGCCTGCCGCTTCGATCTTCTCTCTTGCAGCCTCGCTAAACTTGTCAGCGCATACCTCAAGAGGCTTGTCAAGCTCTCCTCTACCGAGTACTGCCAGTCTTCCTGCATTCTTGGGTATCATCTGCTTTTCCTTAAGAGAATCAATATTTACGGCATCTCCTGCCTCGAATTTTTGGTTGAGCAAGCCTACGTTGACCTCTGCCCTTCTCGCTCTCTTGCGCTTTACTTTCTTGACCTTTTCGAGCACAATGGGCGTAAGCACGATCTCAGGTTCAGACTCGGGTTCTGGCTCTTCCTCAGGCTCAGGCTCGGGTTCGGGTTCGGGCTCGG
>CALGCW010000150.1 GCA_937884385.1 uncultured Clostridia bacterium
GATTGGTGGAGATATCTATGACAATGATGACTATAAATTGCCTTTCGCACCCGGAAGAGTATGGTATGAAGCCGATATCAATTACACAAGCGGCAAGCGAAACAGACAAAGAATTTTATATTCTAATGATGGATTGATTTTTGCAAGCTATGATCACTATCAGACATTTTATGAAATAACAAATTAAGGAGAAAATTATGTACGAATTTAAAGAGCTATATACAATAGATTTTTCAAATGTTACATACTATATGGAAGTGCACCCGATTATTCAAAAGGCGTTGGATTTTCCGGAATATTACGGTGGTAATTTAGATGCATTGTGGGATTGTCTTACCGATATGGTGGGGAGACCTGTTCACATTGAGATTATCGGTCTGGAAGTGATTGAGAGAAAATTCGGAGAGTACGCAAAAAAGCTTATCGATACATTCAAAGAGTTTAAACATTATGAAAATGACAAGTATTCACACGAAATACAAATTGAAATCGTAAGTGGTGAAACAAGGGTTTCGTTACGATAAATAACAATCGAAAGTGAGCCATCCTCCCGGCTGTGAAATCGGGAGACAAGGGTGAGTATCAGATTTATCACAGAGCCGAGCTCTGTCTTATTCTGATGCTCACCTTTTTATTTTTGAAAACATTCGCCTTGTGCGATGTTTTATATATGCTGCGGACAAGTTTCATTTGCGAAATCCGCAGTTCGCTGGTATAGGCCTTGTCACACCACACGATGCGGTGAGAGAGGTGTGGGAGTATGCACGGAGTAGCGAACCGTGCACCTGCGAAACGATTACGCCTTTACATTACGTAATGAAAGGAGAATCGTTTATGAGTGAAAAAACGACCAGTTACGAACAGATGATGTTCGCGGATTATCCCGACATCGTCGGCATCTGTGATCTGCAGAAAATGCTGGGCATCGGGCGCAAAGCGGCTCTTGAACTTGCCAAGCATCCGCAGATCCACGGCGTAATCGTGGGAAACCGATTCAGGATTCCCAAAATCAACGTCATTCGCTATATGCTGTGTGACGCTGATGCATCGTAAATCCAAAAAAGAAAGGACGTGAGGAACAGAAAGGAATGATGTAAATGGATTATGATTTTTATAATCCCTATCTCCTGAACAAACTTGATACCATCGATGCCGAGGAGCTGATGGCAACGCCCTATGCTCCGAAAAACTTTATCGTGGCAGATATGCTCCCCGAGGGTCTGACCCTTCTTTGCGGTCCGTCCAAGATCGGCAAGTCGTGGTTTGTGCTTCAGCTTTGTCTTTGCGTGGCACTTGGAAGGATGTTTCTTGGTCACAACATTATCTCCTCCGACGTGCTCTACTTGGCACTTGAGGATACCTTCGCGAGAGTGAAGGATCGTGTTGCGAGGTTGACCGAGGAGTGTCCGACCAATCTGCGCTTTGCCGTGCAAGCGGGTACGCTTGGCGGTGAGCTTGAGGAACAGCTTGTGAATCACAAAACACAGTACCCCGACACGAAGCTTATCGTGATCGATACCTTGCAAAAGGTTCGAGGCGCGAGCGACCCCAAGGCAGGAAGCCCTACTTACAGGAAGGACTATGCCGACATCGGCTCTCTGAAAAAGCTGGCTGATGATCTTGGCATTGCCATCGTGCTCGTCCACCATCTTCGCAAGACACAGGACAAGGACGATCCCTTCAACGAGATCTCCGGTACAACCGGTCTTATGGGTGCTGCCGATACGGTGCTGCTTCTCAAGAAGGTGAACCGAGGAACAGCCACGACCTTTCTGTATATGACGGGGCGAGACATTGAGTTCCGAGCAATGGCGATTAAGTTCACCGATTGCTATTGGCGTCTTGATGAAGATGTGCCGCCGCACGACGGAATCTGTTACCGCCCGCTGGCTCCCATTGTCAAAACCGTATGCGAGTATATCATGGAGCACAAGCATTTTCGCGGAACGGCGAGTGAGCTGCTTGCCCTCTTGGGTGAGGAGAACGTGAAGCCGAACGTGCTGACGAGAAGTCTTTCAACCGAGGCGTATGACTACCTACAGCAGGTGGGAATTCTTTACGACTCGGGGCGAACGGGCAGCGGTCGATGGCTTGAGCTGACGCTCGTGCCGAGTGACGATAATGACGCAAATGACGAAAAAAATTCTACGGAAGAAATACCGACACAATCGTCACTTACCGTCACAGATGGCTGATTGGGCGTCCAAATTTACACGGGGTGCAAGAGAACGCGAAAACGTTGTCTCTAAGTGTAGCGAGCATAGGAAATGTACTGCAACCGTGTACTGCACGTTTGCCCATTTCCTGCGTATCCTCGCGGATACGATTGGGGCTTGGCGCCCCTATAACCCCGCTGAGATGACGATATTATCAAGAGAGTTTAAGGAGAACATTCAATGAAAAATGTAAAAGAATTTAGTAAAGAAATCAAAAAAGATCTCAAGGAAACAAACAGAAATTCTACAGAAACTATCACGATCAGAGTGACGAGCGATGAGAAAAAACGCGTCAAAAGATTGGCGAAGGCGTGCAAGCTTTCTCAAACGCAGCTTGTCAAAAAGTTAATTCAAGGCGCAGATCTCAAAGCAATTCCGCCTGCGGAAATCTACGAGATCGCCAAAGAGCTTTCCGCAATTCGCGAAATTATTTTGGAATATTGTCTTGAGGGTGAGCCGGTTCGTGCTTACGTTGCGGCGATCGAAAGAATGATGAACACCTTATTCGAGCACTGCAAATTGTTCTACGATGAAGGAATTTTCGGTGCGGCATTTCAAAAATATTGTGGCGATCTTGATGAAAGCGAGGCGGTCTGAGCTTGGCAACAACGAAGATTTGGGCGATCAAGGATTCGGTAAAACGCGTGATCGAGTACGCGCGCAATCCCGAAAAGACAGAGTACAACGACCTTGCAAGAGAGCTTCACTATATCGAAGACGGCAAGAAAACCGAATGGGTCGAGGATGAAAAGGTTTACCTTGTAAGCTCTATCAACTGTACGGGCGACCCATACGAAGCGATGATGAAGGTGCGCGAGCACTTCGGAGATCGCGGTTCTATTCTTGCCCATCACGCGTATCAAAGCTTCAAGCCGGGCGAGGTAACTCCCGAGCTGTGCCACAAGATCGGCGTTGAGCTTGCGGAGAAATTGTGGGGAGACAGATATCAGGTGGTTGTGGCAAGCCATCTTAATAAATCACATCTCCACAATCATTTTATTCTGAATCCGATTTCATTTATCGACGGCAAAAAGATCGACAGCGGCTACACAAACTATTACAGTTTACGTGAAGCTTCGGATGAGCTGTGCTTGAAATACGGACTGTCGGTCATCAAAAATCCCAAGGGCAAAACACCGAGAAACATCTATTTTGATGAGAAGGCGGGCAAGCCGACACGGTACAATTTGATGCGCTGGGCGATCGACGAGGCGCGAAAGATCTCACCGACGTGGCAGGATTTTATTATGCACCTGCGGGACAAGGGCTATGAGTTTGACCGTAACGAGGGAGGAAAATATCCAAAGATCAAGCCGAAGGACGGAAAACAATGGACGAGAATTCATAATCTTGGAGAGGATTATAGTCTCGATTCCATCGACAAAACCATAGAGGCGAATTACTGGAAAGGGCTTTGCGGTTACGCTTCATACGTTGGTAAAGTCAAAAACAATAATATCCGCAACCTGCGCCATCCGCCAAGGCAGCATTGGTTGTACGCGCCCGAGCGAGACTATGGACCCTTGCTCACGCTTGTGCTGACCTTTGTGTATCTCTTGGGCGGTCCCGATCTCATCACGCCAAACGATCCCGCGCCGAAGTATCAGCCGATCACTCCCGAAATGCGAGAGGCGACGCGCCGATGCGAAATGTATTCGCGCCAAGCGGTGCTGATG
>CALGCW010000151.1 GCA_937884385.1 uncultured Clostridia bacterium
ATCCCAATCGATAAAAGTTTTTGCCAAGCTTTTTTCAAAAAGCGACCAATCCAAAACAAAGTAACTCCCCGCTAAATCAAAATTTGAAATGCGGCGGGAGCAAGCCCCCTACGGATTTGAGGGGGAGAAGCGATTGTTTGCGTAAGCCGGGTTATCCTAATTCGTCAGCCTTCGGTTGCCACCTTCTCCGCTGGCGAAGGCTTAGGTTAGTTTGCATTTTGCATTTATTATACTTTAGATAAAAAAGCACCCCACCTGTTTTCAGGTGGGGTATACTTATGCTCGAAAGGACACGCCGAGGGAGTTGATCTCGGTTTCTGTCAATATGAGCTTTCTGTGTTTCCTTTGATATTTGCGTACTTTATTCTGATGCTCATAGGTCATCAGTTAATTGCAATGCTTGCAATGATACAAATAAGATTCACTTTTAACTTTAGTTAACTTTGCAGAATTAAGGTCATCGTACAGGGGGAAAAGTGTGAACACGTTTCGACGGATCTTAGTAGTTATACTTGAAGAAACGATGGGGAGCGTTTTTTTATCCAGCTTATTGCCGCATCTACAGCAGTTCATTTTTTTGAAATGCATTCCGAGCGGCATTTTCGCCTTATATCTTATTCCCATAATACTTTAGGATCAGATTATCGTCGTTTGACCCGGATCTCCGCCTTTGCCGCCGTTTCCGCCCGGTCGGTAGGGAATACCGAGGTGCTCATATGCAAGTGCGGTCACGCAACGTCCCTTGGGAGTACGTGAGAGAAAGCCGATCTGAAGCAGGTAGGGCTCGCAAACGTCCTCGATAGTGATCGCTTCTTCGCCGATGGTCGCGGCGATGGTATCAAGTCCGACGGGGCCGCCGTGATAGAATTTTATGATCGTTTCAAGCATACGTCTGTCAAGGCTGTCAAGTCCGAGCTCGTCTATCTCAAGCTTATCAAGGGCATATCTTGCTATCTCGCAGTTGATTATTCCGTCGCCCATTACCACAGCAAAGTCACGCACGCGCTTAAGAAGCCTGTTGGCAATACGCGGTGTGCCTCTTGAACGGCTTGCAAGCTCAAGTGCGCCGTCCTCGGTTACCTTTATATCAAGTATGCTTGCACTTCTCTTGACGATGGTCGCAAGCTCCTCGGGCGTGTAAAGCTCAAGTTTGAGAAGCACGCCGAATCGGTCGCGAAGGGGAGTGGTGAGCTGGCCTGCGCGGGTCGTTGCACCGATGAGTGTGAACTTCGGCAGGTCTATTCGTATACTTCTTGCCGCGGGGCCCTTGCCGATGATGATATCAACGGAGTAGTCCTCCATTGCGGGGTAGAGCACCTCCTCGATGGAACGGGAAAGACGGTGTATCTCGTCGATAAAGAGCACGTCGCCGTCCTCAAGGCCTGTGAGTATTGCTACAAGGTCGCCCTGCTTTTCGATCGCGGGTCCCGAGGTTATTTTGATATTAACGCCCATCTCGTTTGCGATGATGTGCGAAAGCGTCGTTTTACCGAGACCGGGAGGGCCGTAGAGAAGGACGTGGTCGAGCGCGTCGCCGCGAAGCTTTGCCGCTTCGATATAGACCTTAAGGTTTTCCTTTGCCTTTTCCTGACCGATATACTCGTCAATACTCTGCGGACGGAGTGCATTTTCGTGCGTGTCTTCGCCTATATGTGAGGTTGAGACGGTGCGATCCTCATAGTTATTTTCAAAGTCATAATCTTCTTCGTAACGCATAGTCTACCTCCTATCTGCTGAGATTTTTAAGGGCGATTCGAATGATATCGTCCGTTTCTTTATTGGAAATATCCACACCGCGAAGCGCTGCAACGACCTCGCTCTTGGTGTATCCGAGAACGACGAGTGCGCTTTGAGCGTCGGAGAGCTTGGAGCTTCCCGAGGGGGCAACAGTAGAGGCAGAGCCTGCCACAGGAGCGGCAGAAGCGCCATCACCGAAGGATTTGGATATCTTATCCTTGAGCTCAAGGACTATCCTTGCGGCAGTCTTTGCGCCGATACCGTTTGCCTTTGCAATGGCTTTCGTATCCTCGTTCATAATGCATATGGCGAGCTTATCCGGAGTGAAAACGGAGAGGATGGCGACTGCCGCCTTCGGTCCGACTCCGGAAACCGTAATAAGCAGCTTGAATGCCTCAAGCTCTTGCTCACTTGCGAAGCCGAAGAGCTCGACTCCGTCCTCGCGGACTGCCATATAGGTATAGAGCCTTACTTTGGGGAATTCGCTCACCGAAAGGTGTGGGGGCATCGCCTCGTAAGTGCTTTGAGTTATCGTAAGCTTATATCCTACGCCGTGTGCGTCTAAGACGGCATAGGTATAGTCAAGGTGGGCAAGCTTGCCCTCTATATAGTAGAACATTAAGCGTCTCCTTGTTCTTCTGTATTTTCGGTAGTATTTGTAATCTGCTCGGATTTTTCATCCTCGGTGGAAGCTACGTCCGCTGTGGCGGGAGAGGGGCACTTTTTCTTTTTGACGATATCGTACACAACGATGAAAGTAAATATCGCAGTTGATACGACGGAGATCACACCGGAGATAACGTAGATGTCGGGCATATATTTAAGCTCGATATCGTGCTCGCCTGCATTTTCGATGTCAAACGCCATCATAGAGCCTTCAAGCACGGGGTAGGTATCTACCTCGTTGCCGTCAACGAGCACCTTCCAGCCTTCGTCGTAGGGAATGGTAGTGAGGATGGTTTTGTTATCCTCGTATGTCGTCAAGGTACCGAAGATGTGATCGTCGCTCGACTTATTGGTAGTCTTTATCATAGTTTGGGATATCTCCTCGTAAGCTGCTTCGAAGGCTTCCATATCAAGTGTATAGAAGTAGTCGGTCAAGCCGTCGAAGTAGAATGAGCCCTCGTCAGGACGGATGGAAACGGTCATTTCCTCGCCCGCCTCTCTGTATCCGAGGCAGATTATTCTTGAGTAGTTGTAGTTTGTCACGTATTCTTCGTCATTTACGAAGTACGTTGCGGTCCTTTGCCAACGTGAGGGAAGGAAGATGTAAAGAGGACCGGATTTTTCAACGGCGATTGAGAAGGTTATTCTATAATCCTCAATATCGGAGGTCTTTGCGCCGTATTCCTTGCCCTCGCCGCGTGAAAGTGTAGCACCCGTAAGAGTGTTTCCGTTGCGGAGCTTGATGGGGGAGAAAAATTCGATCTGCTCATCCTCACCTTTGCCGAGGATCGCGTTGAAGAGAAGATTTTGCGCCTCGAATGCGTTGATATATCTCTGCTTATCGTCGCCTTCCTTTTCGTCGTTTTCAAGGAACTTGAAGTATATCTGCAGATCGAGATCGCTTATCGCTTCGTCTGCGCCAAAGCCTATCGAGAGAGCATAGGGGTTTTTATATGCGTAGTATTTGTCATCCTCGCTGAAAAGCTCATAATATCTGTCCATAAGTGCGTTTTCGGTGAGGGATTCTTTATTAGTTTCGTTTTCCTTATTGGAGACTACGTATTTTACACCGAAGAGCGACTCGGTGAGGAGTGTCTGACCGAGGTATTGCGTCCAATGGGCGTCTGCGTAAAGCCCAAGGGTGTCGAGAAGTCCTATAACGCTTGCGTTAAGGGTCGAGGTGGAGTTTGAAAGTCCCTTCATACCGAGTGCCATATTGTCGTTGGTGCAACGGTGAGTGGTCTTTTCGCTTCTGTAGAAGGTCTTGTCATAGTCCTGGATAGTTGTGACGATGGGGCGGATATCCTTGAAATAATCCGCGTAGGAGTCATAGGTCGCCATACCGACGTCAAAGGCAAGGCTTGCCGTGAGTATTACGCCGTTTGCAAAAAGCTCAAAGCACACGATGCCGAGCAGGATGCTGCTCATTTTTTCCTTGTTCTTTGATTTTATGAGGTAGCAAAGCGACGCGCCGACGGCAAGGATGGCAATGATGGAGAATACCACGACCATAAGGAAGTGGAGCTCACCTGCCTTGAAGCCGAATTTATAGGTCTCGGTATCCTCGTTGACGAAGTTGGGGAAATCCATCTTCTGTGCGATAAGGAGCAGGGAAAGGAGGGACGCACCCGTGGCAAAGATCTTCTTTGGTGAGTGCTCTTCGATCTCGCAAAAGCCCTTATATGCCATAACGAGCATAAGGAAGATGACTATGAAGCTATATCTGTAGTTGAGGCAGTTGGGTGCCTGGAAGCCGTGCATAACGAGGTCTGCGGGGTTGATGACCATAATGAGCACGTAGAGAAGCACAAATGAAACGTAGAATACCTTTTCTCTTGAGGGAACACGCTTTGCCATAATATAAATGGGAAGCATAAAGAGCGTGAGCGTGCCGCAATAGAGAAGGGGAAGTCCCTCGTGCATTACGGTATCGTATGCGCCGGGCAACATTTTTGGGAAAAGGTCGAAAAAGTCAAATCTTGCTACGAGGTCCCAGTTTGGATCTGTGAAGTCGCTCTTTCCGAACTGAAGAGAATAGTATGCCGCGGCAATCATAAACGCGGCAATTCCCACACCGAGAACGGTGGATGCACCAATTTTGAAGACGGACTTGAAGAAATGCTTTTTGGGCTTGCCCGCGGTCACGAAGCTTCTGTCCTCGTCCTTGAAATAGGTGAAGAAGAAGCAGAATGCTGTGTACCAGCAGAGCATATAGCCGATGTAGTAGTGGCTCATCATCATAAGCGCGAGGGTTATAACGTAGAGCTTATATCTGCCTTCCTTGACGAGTCTTTCGATCGACCAGGTAAGTATCGGAAGAAGGAAAAGACCGTCGAGCCACATTATATTGTTCTGATAGGTGATCGCATACGCAGAGAGCGCGTACATCGTTGCAAAAAGTACTATATTTCCGGGCTTTGTGGGCGTCTTTTGCTTGCTGAGATAGAAGGCAAAGGAAAGACCGCAAAGACCGATTTTTGTACAGATTATGATGAGCAATGCCTCAAGCATCATCGTCTTTGGGAAAAGGCAGACGATGTATGAGAGGGGGCTTGCGACGTAATATGCGTATATGCCCATAAACTCGCCGCCGAGGGAGCGAGAGAAGGAGTAGAGAAGGGAGCCGTCCCCCCATACTGCGTCACGCAATGCTTCATAGAAATAAACATACTGTGCGTTGAGGTCGAGCGTCAGCACCGACATCTGACCAAGCGGCTTATGCCCTATTGCAAAATATATGCAGAGCATTATAAGCGCGGGTATCAAGAAGGAGTGCCCGAGGAAGCCGTATTTATTCTTGAACGTCAGAAGCTTTTCGTTGTTTTTTAACTGTTTGATCGGATTTTTCATTTCTGTTCTCCATTCCTTGGGGTTATATGCTTTGAGTATCGTGAGAGACGATAAATCTCTTGACCGATTTCTCGAATTTTATTCTGTCCATTGTCAGGTCGCGTGAGCATCCCACGCACACGGCGCGGATATCGCTTCCCACTCGCAGTATCTTGAATTGATTTGAGCCGCAGGGATGATTTTTCTTCATCTCGACCACGTCTCCGACAAAGAGCTTTAGTATCTTCATAGGCTTCTCCTTGTGGTAAATAATCATACATAATCATTATAGCACAAAAACTGTCGCAAGTAAATGGTAATTTGTCATATTTTTTTAAGAATATTATTATATAATATATCTAAAAACATTTGACTTTTTGAGGCTCTTGTGATATAATGATATATTGATAAAATGTGCTGTGGAGGTGTTTTATGATAATTCTCGGTATCGACCCCGGTGTTGCCATCGTGGGCTTTGGTGTAATTGAATACAACGGTTCGAAATTCAAGACCCTTGATTACGGTGTTATCAGAACTCCTGCGCACACCGATACGGAAAAAAGGCTTGCTACCATATATAGCGAGCTTAAAGACATAATCGAAAAGTACAGACCCGAGGCGATGGCTGTTGAGGAGCTTTTCTGGAACACCAACCAAAAGACCGGTATCGCCGTTGCGGAGGCAAGGGGAGTTATCCTGCTTTGCGCGGAGCTTCTCGGTGTTGAGATATTCGAATACACACCCCTTCAGGTAAAGCAGAGCGTGGTCGGATACGGAAGAGCCGAAAAAAAGCAGGTCATCACTATGGTACAGATGTTTTTGAACATCAAGGAAAAGATAAGTCCCGACGATGCTGCGGACGCGCTTGCTATCGCCATATGCCACGCGCACGCGGGCAACTCGAGGATATCCAAATACTACAACAAGAAGCAAACTTACGGAAAGGTATATTGATATGTGGTGTGCAGATAATTGGAAGGATTACCAGCTTCTTGACGCTTCCGACGGAGAGCGTCTTGAAAGATGGGGAAAATACATACTCATTCGTCCCGACCCCCAGATAATCTGGCAGGGTGAGAGGCGTGCTCCCGAGTGGAAGAGGGCGGACGGCATCTACCGTCGCTCCAATTCCGGCGGCGGCAAATGGATAAAGAAAAACGTGCCCGAGGAATGGAACATCAGCTACGGTGAGCTTGGCTTCGTGCTTCGCCCGATGGGCTTTAAGCACACGGGACTTTTCCCCGAGCAGGCGGCGAACTGGGATTGGTTCTCCGAGCTTATAAAAAACGCAGGCAGACCGATAAAGGTGCTTAATCTCTTTGCTTACACGGGCGGTGCGACCGTTGCGGCGGCAAAGGCGGGAGCATCCGTTTGCCACGTTGACGCGGCAAAGGGAATGGTCGCTCAGGCTAAGGAGAATGCGGCACTCT
>CALGCW010000152.1 GCA_937884385.1 uncultured Clostridia bacterium
CAAGGGGATCGTAAGGCACTCCGTTATCAATGAAGGTAATAGTAACCGCAAGAGGATCTTCGATAACTTCTACTCGAACGGTCGCCTTACCGATTTCGGGATTGTACGCATAGTGTGCGATATTGCCGAAAAGCTCGTCGATGGCAATGTCGATCTGCATCTGCGCTTTCATCGGGCAATCAAGAGCTTCAAGCTGCTCGTTTACAAAGTCCGTTACTGCTTCAATATTTGTGGTCTTCGCTTCTACCGTCAATTCTTTCACTGTGCATCCTCCTGTCCGTTGTATTTCAGAGCAAGCATTGTAATATCATCAAACTGCGGTGCTTCTCCAACAAAGGCATCTACATCACGCTTGACCTCATCACAAATTACCTGCGGTGCTGCATCCTTATATTTTTCAAGAACGGTATGCAGGCGATCTTCTCCGTAAAGCTCTGTGTTCAGATCGGTCGCTTCGGTAACACCGTCGGTGTAGAGATAAATCGCATCACCGGGTGCAAGCTCCAACTCATTCCCCCTGTAGCGAACACCCTCCATACCTGCAAGCACAAAGCCTGCACGGGTTTTGAGGTATTCGTATGTACCGTCTGCGTGCTTTACAAGGGGAGGATTGTGACCTGCGTTGGCAAAGAGTACCTTGCCGGTCTTTACGTTCAGAATACCCATCCAAGCGGTAACGAACATACCTGCATCGTTACCTTCGCAGAGCTTTTCATTTGCAACGGTGAACACCTGCTCAACGCTCATGCCCGACTCGGCACAGCTCTTTATGATGGTCTTGGATTGCATCATAAACATTGCCGCAGGGATACCCTTGCCCGAAACGTCTGCCATCAAGAATGCAAGGTTGTCATCGTCAATGAAATAGAAATCGTAGAAGTCGCCGCCGACCTCTTTTGCCGTGTGCATCGTGGCGTAGATTTCAAATTCTTTTCTATTGGGATAAGGGGGGAAAACGCTCGGCAATGCGGAATGCTGAATCGCTTTTGCAAAGGCAAGCTCTGCATCTATGCGTTCCTCCGCTTCCTTGATGTAACGCTTCAAGGTATCGACCGTTGCGTTGATATCGTTCGAGAGTGAGTCAAACTCCACGTGGGAACGAACATCCACCACGGTGTCGAGCTTGCCCTCGGTAATAGCGGAGAGTGAGGTGTTTACCTTGTGAATATTCTTTACAACGAGCTTACGCACAAGGAAATAAATCAAGACGAAGAGTGCGCCGAAGATCACGATCTGAAGCACGGTGAACACCCCTATCGATACGTCACGGGAAACCATTGCCTCGCTGTGCGGATAAACGGCGATGATCTTGAATCCTTCGTTTTCGTCGAACATACAGAACGCGCGCTCAAAGCGGTACTCAGTGACGACATCTCCGTCCTTTTCCACCTCTTTGCCTATGTAGATGCCTTCCTCAAACATCTCTTTGTTTTCGATCTCGGCAAAGTTCTGTGTCATTGCCGTTACGATGGTAATGGGCTGACCGCTATTATTAGAACGGTCGCTGACGATGTTCCATTCGCTGTCGGTAACAATGAGGAATCCGTCCTCACCAACGTGGCGATTTTTAACTACCTCGGTCACGGCAGTTCCCATTGCCTCATAATAGGCTTCTTCGTCGTAGCCGACTTGGACAAAGCCACCTCTTGCAAGTGATACGCCTGCGTACTTACGGTAGATATCGCTGTCATAGGCGATGGGCTGATAGTCTTGCACGTACTCTGTGAGTGCGCCGAGCAGAGCCATAAACTCTGCCGGTTGCTGACCGTTTGTTGACATATTGAAGCCGACAAAGCTTTCGTTTGAGCTTGCTTCAATCACACCGCTTGCGTTTACGTAGTTGATCTCGCTTACGTTATATTTATCGAGCACCTCGGCAAGAAGCTCGTTGCTTATTTCCCCTGTGCCGTTCAGCTCAGTCGCAACCGCATGGGTGATAACCAAAAGGTTTTTATCCGATGTGTCTGCGATATCCTGTTTTACATCCTTAATATACGTATCAAGAAGGTTCTCTGCGCTATCAGTAAAGAGCCCCGTCTGATATCCCCACAGGAATACGAGGGTGATTACAAACGCAA
>CALGCW010000153.1 GCA_937884385.1 uncultured Clostridia bacterium
AGTTTTTTGCGAGCTTTTTTTCAAAAAAGCGAAAAATCTTTTCTTTGTAACTTCTGCGCGATAAATCCCAATTTTGCATTTTGCATTTAAATCTCCACCACCCCCTCAAACGTATTGCAGACCGTACCCGTTAAATAGAGATGCATCTGCTCGTCGCAGAGAACGAAAAGCTCCCCTCCGCGCGTACTGACGCGCACGGCTCTGTTTATTTCCACCTCGCCGGAGAGCACCGCCGCGACCACCCCCGCCGCGCACGCGCCCGAGCCGCAGGACAGCGTTTCACCGCTTCCCCTCTCATAGACCCTCATTTTTAAATGATCCCGCCCCAATATCTCGCAGATCTCCGTGTTTATTCCGCCTCTCACCCACGAGCCGAGGGACGCGCCAACCTCATCAAGATCCACCGCATCGACGTCGGAAACAAAGGCGACCTGATGCTCGTTTCCCACGTTGACCTCTCGCAAAAGATACTTTTCTCCCCTCGCCTCACGCATATTCAGCTCCCCTGCAACACCTCTCCCCATATCGGCAGTCACGTGCCGCACAGCTCCGTCCGCAACGGTCAAAAACACGTCCCTTATACCACTCGCGGTCTCTATCTTCATCCTGCTTTTCTTTACCTCTCCCGCATCATACAAAAGCTTGCATACGCACCGCAGAGCATTTCCGCAGATCGCTCCCTCGCTTCCGTCAGCGTTGAACATCCTCATCCTCGCGTGGGCGACCTTTGAAGGAAGTATAAGCACAAGCCCATCCGCACCCACCGAAAAATGCCTTTTCGAAAGCGCAACAGAAAGCCCCGCAGGATCGGTCGGCACGTCTCCGCCGCCCAAGCAATTCAAAAATATGTAGTCGTTCCCCGCCCCGTGCATCTTTGTAAAGTGTATATTCATAGCCTCTTACCCCGATTTTTCGTGTATTTTTGCATAAAAATTCATTTTCACTAACAATATATTAAATTTTTCTTGCAAAAGTGAAAAAATAGTGATATACTGTGTTCATAAAACCCGATTTCACATCGAGAAAGGCAAAACTATGAAGATTAAAAACGTTGTTCGCGATTATGACGAAGTAATGGCAATGGAAGTGACAAAGCACTTCAAGCCTAAAAAACCGAATTTATTCTGGAGAACGCTCACAAAGCTCATCTCCATCCCCGCGCTCCTTCAGGTGCACTATAAATTCAGAGAGGTCGGAATGGAAAAGCTCGGCAAGGACGAGCCCGCGCTCATCTTGATGAACCACTCCAGCTTCCTTGACTTCGAGATCGCATATTATTCGCTTTATCCAAGAAAATTCAACACAGTCGCAACGCTCGATTCCTTTGTCGGACTCGACTGGATAATGAAGCAGATCGGCTGCTTCCCAACAAGAAAATTCGTTGCAGACCTTCAGCTCATTCGCGATATCAACTACTGCATAAAGGAAAATAAGTGCTCCGTGCTTATGTACCCCGAGGCTGCTTACAGCTATGACGGCACAAAAACGACTATGCCCTCAACCGTGGCAAATCTCATCAAACGCCTTGGCGTTCCCTTCTGTATGTTTGAGACCTTCGGCTCATTCCTTCGCGACCCGCTTTACAATAAGCTCCAGAACCGCGACGTGCCCGTTTCAGCAGAGCTTCGCTACGTTCTCTCTCCCGAGCAGATAAAGGAAATGAGCGTCGAGGAGATACAGGCAGTGCTTGACAGAGAATTTTCCTTTGACGGCTTCCGCTGGCAGCAGGAAAACAAGATCGTCATCGACGAGCCCTTCCGCGCAGACGGACTTCATAGCGTCCTCTATAAATGCCCCCATTGCGGCAAGGAAGGCAAAATGGAGGGCAAGGGCATCCACCTCACCTGCCACGAATGCGGCAAGACCTGGGAGCTTACCGAGCTCGGCTACTTAAAGGCTACCGAAGGCGAAACGTATTTCGATCACGTGCCCGATTGGTATAAGTGGCAAAGACAATGCATCAAGGAAGAGATCCTTTCAGGAAACTACGGCTTCGACGTCCCCTGCGATATCTTTATGATAGTAAATACCAAGGACGTTTACCGCGTCGGCGAGGGCAGAGTCTCTCATAATTTCGACGGCTTGCACCTTACCGGCTGTGACGGAAGGATCGACTATAGCCAGTCCTCAAAATCGATGTATACCTGTGAGGCGGCATTTCATTGGTATACGCTCGGCGACGTGATCGGTATGGGTAATAACCGCGCGCTCTATTTCGCAATGCCCAAAGAGGATAAACACGTGGTCGGCAAGGTAAGACTCGCCTCCGAGGAGATCTTCAAAATTCTCGAGGAAGAAAAGAAAAATAAAAAAGCCGCAAGAGCCGCTAACACAGAAAACTAAACTTTATAATAAAGAAAAAAACCACCCCTGGGTGGTTTTTTCTTGTCCTCTAAATTTTGATTTGCAGAAGAAGTTACAAGAAAAAATATGTTCTTTTTCGAGAAAAAGAACCAAAAAGCTTTTAATCAGCTTCGCGGCAAGATTCCGCGCAAATTGTGTTGTGCTAAAGCACAACACAAAATGATTTTCTCCCTTGTCGAAAATCTATAATTTGCTACTCCCATACACACGCCCAAACCACACAAAACGGCTATATTTCAACAAACAAAACATAACTTAATAACCCTCTCCGTCTGCCTTACGGCATCCACCTCTCTTGGAGTGAGAGGCTTTGTATATCAAATTTGCCAAGAAAAAGGCTCGCCCTCAGGGAGAGCTCCGCGCAAGCGGTGAGAGGGGTTTTAAGTAAAGCAACTTTCTCCACTCCCCCCTATAACCCCCAATTTTGCATTTTGCATTTATTCACTGTAGGGGCGCACCGCGTGCGTCCGCACCTACAAATAAATCCCCAATTTTGTATTTTGCACTTTGCATTTATTCACCGCAGGGAATGGCGCGACTCGCAAGCGACGACATCCCGTTTCCAAAGCAAAGTAACTTTAGCCTCCCTTGTGCAAAGGGAGGTGGCAAAATCTTCGATTTTGACGGAGGGATTGTTCCCAATGCAATG
>CALGCW010000154.1 GCA_937884385.1 uncultured Clostridia bacterium
GGAAAAGACGGTGCAGATGGAAAAGACGGTGCAGACGGAAAAGACGGTGCGGACGGAAAAGACGGCGCAGGTATAACCGATATTTCCCTTGTTTCAAGAGAAAACGAGAAGGACACGTACAGAATTACTTATGCCGATGGAAAAAAGGTAGAATTTACGATCACAAATGGCGCTAAGGGTGAGAAGGGCGATACGGGAGCAACAGGTCCTCAAGGTCCTCAGGGCGAAAAGGGAGATACAGGTTCACAAGGTCCTAAGGGCGAAAAGGGCGACACGGGCGCGACAGGTGAAAAAGGTGATACAGGTGCTACGGGAGCGCAAGGTCCTCAAGGCGAAAAGGGCGATACTGGTGCTACGGGATCACAAGGTCCTAAAGGCGATAAGGGTGAAACCGGAGCAACAGGAGAAAGTGGACCCAAGGGTGAGGCAGGAGATGACGGCAGAACGCCGGAATTTCGTGTAGATAACGGATGGCTTCAGTGGAAATACTCTGATGAGGATTCAAGTGCGTGGCGCAATCTTTATGAAACAGACGGCATGCCTGCTCCCGAGGGACTGGTTTCTGTCAGATTTGTTCTTAACGGCGGAAGTCTTGAGGGAAGTGCTGATAATATCTACGTTACCTCGGGAAGCTCTATAGTTCTTCCTGAACCGGAAAAAAGCGGCTATTCGTTCCTCGGTTGGTATCTTGATCTAAACGATGAATACGCCGTTCCCTCTACGTACAGAGTTCACGACGGCGTAAGACTTTACGCTAAGTGGGAGGCAGGCGCGGTCATAACGGGTAAGAAAATCTATAATCTCAATGATCTTGCCAATATCAGAAACGATCTTAGCGGAACTTACGTGCTGATGAACGATATAGACTGCGAAGGATTGGCGCTCCCAGTGATCGGCTCGAGCGCAACCGATTCTTTCCGCGGAATTTTTGACGGTCAGGGTTATACCATCAGCAATTACTCTGCATCTGTGGGAGAGAATATAGGCTTGTTTGGCTATAATACGGGAACGATAATGAACCTAAACGTCAAGGACTTTGATATTACTGTTGATAACGCCACAAGCGCAGATGTAGTTTGTATGGGCGGGATTGTTGGATATAATGCAGGAAAAATACAGAGATGTACTTCTATGGGAGGAAAGGCATCCTTCAAAACGAATGTCGATTCTCGTGTGGGACTTATAACGGGGTATAACTCAGGAGTGATTGAAAACTGTGGAGCTACGGGAACCGTAATGTGTTCTGCTAAAACATTATATTATGGAGGCGGCAGTAAAAAGCTGTATGCAGGAGGAGTTGCAGGAATAAATAGGTCTAGCATTCTAAACTCTTGGGTTGACGTTAATATTCAATCATTGAATAGTGCTGGAGACCACTACAGATATTCAGGTGCTATTGCCGGATGCAATTTTTCTTTGGATGGCACAATAAAAAATTGTATAGCCCTTGGCTTTGTTTACGGTGAGGAGTCTGGGGGAGATATTAGTGGTGTTAATCGTGACGGTGGAAGCGTAAGCAATTGTTATCGTGATGTAAATATGTCAATAAAAGCAGGTGATAGTACTAAAACCTTTGCCACGGCGCAGAGCCTTGAAAATATCTCCAAGGCAAGCTTTTACTCTATTTCTCTTGAGTGGGATCCTGAAGCTTGGAATTATCAGAATGTTAATTTCGCAACAGGCAAATATCCTATGCCCATCCAAAAATAAAACTATGAAATTTTAGAAAAGGGTATCCTAAGGATGCCCTTTTCTCTTGATAAACACTTTAAAATCGGTATTTTTCTAAAATAATATATGTCCTCATTTGCCTTCAAAAAACCTATGATCTTTTTCAGATAACTCTCATATTCGGTCGATCTTTCAAGCTCTATCTCATCAAGAACTACGGAGTTTGAAAAGGCGGCAGAAGCATCAAACGCCATTTTTAACGCTATTAAAGACAAGTTGATCAGAAGAAAGAAAAACAGCAAAGAGGGCTGACGAAAACAATCATCAGCCCTCAAAATTTGCGTCGGAGGAAGCAAAGAAAAGCCAAATCGGTTGAAAAGTTCACAAAAATATGGTATAATGATATAAATAAAACCACGAAAGGACGGAGATATTATGTCTTTATACGCCTTCTATGAACAATACTTTCCGTTCTGGAAAGCACTAAAGGAAGAAGATAAAAACTATCTATGTGAGAATACCGCAGAGGAACACTTTGACAAGGAACAGCCCGTTCACGACAATATGGGTTGCTCGGGGCTTTTTATCGTGCGCTCGGGCAGATTGCGCCTGTATATGCTCTCGGAG
>CALGCW010000155.1 GCA_937884385.1 uncultured Clostridia bacterium
ATTTTCATGAACGCCCTCAAAAGGAGTTGAGGAATTACCGGTTTTCAGATTTGCGATAAAATCTTCTCCGATCTGATCTATCGCTACGTCATGCAGCAAGACCGTTTTTTCTATCTTAAGCTGGTAATGTCCGATCAAGGTCAGACTTGTCAGCAAGGCGCAAAGAGAGAAAATGATCAGCATAAACAGGATAGCGTTTTCAAGCGCCATACCGCTCTTGCTTTTAAGTATCTGCTTCAACCTCATATTACGCCCCCTTCTTATACTCAAGCAGGATGATCTCGTCGCCGTCCTTGTCGGCTACGGAAATCTTCAATTCAGGACGTGCGTTTTGAGGATAACTCACAGTTATATCTGCCGTGAATTTGTGTTTCTCTGAGGTATAAGTATAAACACCGTCAGCGGTTTTCGCTTCTTTAAGATCAACCTCCTCCGAAAAAGCGACAAGAGAAACAAATTTGTCCTCCGTATCTGCCGCCTTAAAGCTCTCCCAGACGTTATCGGCAAAGCTCTGAGCGTGAGATTTGTTGATCGCGTTTACCTTTGTCGCAACCGACGACAGCGAGATCGAAAGCGCACTCACGCTTACTATCACGATAACCGAAAGAGCGATAACTACCTCAACGAGAGAATAACCGTTTTTGCGATTTATTTTACTCACGCGTTGCCACCTCCTCTATCGTGCCGCATCGGAGCGAGAACACAAAGCTGCTCTCTACCCTCTGCCCGTTCTTTCCGATTCGGTAGGTTACGCATTTTATGAGCTTGGGTTCGGCATTACTCTCATCGGTACCGATGTCAGTAGTAAAGGTCATGCCGTCAATGGCGTCAAGACCTTCTCTTTTTTCTTCTCCCAGCTTGAGAACCCCGTCCTTAAAGCTTACGGACTTTGGGGTTCCGTTCTGTGTAACGGTAAGCGCTCCGTCAGTTACTGTAAACACGTTACCTTGAACGTCGTTTTCCGCCGCCCAAGTGCAAAGCTTTTCCTTGAGCATAGCGTGATCCTCTAAAAATTGATACTCAGCTGAATTTTCAGCCGCAAAGCCGTGCATCAGCACGGAAAAGGAGACTATCATAGTCGTAAGGATCGCTAAGAGCGCCAAGACAACAGAAAGCTCGACAAGAGTAAAACCGCTCTTGCCGCTCTTTGAGTTATGAGATTTTTGCACCCTGATATCCCTTATTTTTTCGCACATAGTTTCCAATCTTTCTTAAAAAAAGGCGCAAGCGCTCCTGCACCCGCAAGGAGTGCAGAGTGCTTGCGTTTCAATTTGCTTTACTTTTGTTCAAGTGCTCGCTTGACTGTCGGTCGGCTTCGTAAAGATATACCGCAGAACAGTCAGCCGTTAGCTCTATGCGATTGCATTAAGCCCTGCAATTTTACCGTTGGCAAATTCAAATATATTCATCAACAACGATATAAGCGTCAACGCCGCTTATTGCGAGATCATATAATAATAGACGAATTGTTGGATTATATTATAACACTAAAGCAAGTATTTGTCAATATTTATAAGATATTTTTTTATTGAAAAAGTGGATTTTATGTGGAAATTATGCATAATCCTGCCTATAAGTAACGAATTTGACAGTCTAATCCCTTTCGGTATGCATAAAAGATATAATTGGGTGCGGATGCGAAGATCAAGAATGCGATAGCAGCGAAGCGGCATGCTTGCCGCGCTTGCTTAACTCAATTCAAAGAAAGCGCTTGAGTGTTTATAATACAACCTTAAATCCGATATGCGTCGTATCCTTTTTATATGCCGTTATCTCGCCTTTGTGTTTTTCCACGATTGCCTTTGCCATAGAGAGTCCTACGCCGTAGCCGCCCGTGAAGGTTCTCGCCTTATCTGCGCGATAGAAGCGATCAAACAGTCTATTTAATTCAAGCTCGTCAACAGCCGCATAGGTATTTTCAACCGTCAGCACGACCCGTCTGCCTCGGTGAAGCTCAACGCTGATCTCACCGCCTTGATCACAATACTTAACAGCATTGTCCATCAGAACACCCATAAGTCTGTGCAGGAGCGATTCATCGCCGTGATAGGTGATCTCTTTATCAACGCTTGCGGTAAGGTTCTTCCCTCTCTCTTTGGCAAGAGGCTCAAATTCTGCAACAGTGTCGGACACAAGCTCTCCGAGAGATACCTCGCTTACGTTCAGCGGCTGTCCTTCCTCGTCCATACGGGAGAGCGCCACAAGCTGATTTACAAGCTCGGTCATTCGGTGTCCTTCCGAGCGGATATCGTCAAGCCACTCGTTTTTGCCAAGCTCGGCTTCGGCAATATCGAGGTTTGCGAGAATTAAGGTCAGCGGAGTTTTCAGCTCGTGGTTAGCGTCTGTGATGAACTGCTTCTGCTTTTCGTAGCTCTCGGCAATCGGCTTTACCGCCTTTTTAGAGAGCAAGAATATCAGTATGAGTACAAGCGCGGCGCATCCTAGCAGAACGAAGCCTGCAATCGTCATCGACTGCATCAGCGAAGAACGGCTCATACTGCCGTCCACAAGGACAACTCCATATCCTTTTTCGGTAGAAAACACCCTATAACGATAGTTATATATCCAACCTCGTTCATCGCCTTCGTCTGCCGCATATTCAGCGTATTCGATTGCTTTTCCCTCCGGAATGGAAAAGATGGACTCCATAAAGGTTTGTAGCACCTTTCCATCTTTATCAAAAAATACAGTAAAATGACGTGTTGAAAAAGGCGTTTCAGGAGTTATAAATTCAAAGCCTTGGTCATCATGAGGGGGCATTTTATCATGAGGAGGCTTTTCCTGCATAGAGCCGGGAAATCTGCCGCCGCCCTCGGATACTCGGTCTGCCAGCATATCCATATTTCTGTTCATTGAGGATATATTGAGTACAAGGATAACGCCGAACACCAAGGCAATAACCGTGAGCACCGATACGGTACATATCAGAATGAATTTCCTTTGAAGTCTGTAAATCATACCGTCGCCTCCAAGGTATAGCCTGCGCCCTTGACGAATTTGATCGAAATAGGAGCAGAAAGTCCTTCCAGCTTTTTGCGGATATTGGAGATATGTACCCATACCACGCTTATATCCACGTCGGTGTTCCAGCCCCAGATATGCGTGATGAGCTGCTCGGCTGTAACGATGACGCCGCGGTTCTGCATCAGCATCTCCATCACTTGAAATTCCTTGCCACTGAGCGTCTGTGTTTTTCCGTTACAAACAAGCTCGTAGGTAGAACGGTTGAGCGAAAGCGCGCCAAAGGTGAGCAGATCGGGAGTGAAATTATCTTTGCGACGGAGCATCGCGCGGACACGTGCAAGAAGCTCCCCCGTGGAGAAAGGCTTTGGAAGGTAATCGTCTGCCCCCGCGTCAAGTCCTTCAATTATTTGGTCGATCTCACATCGAGCCGTCAGAAAGAGCGCGGGAGTTGTAATACCGCTTGCGCGGAGCTTGCATAAGAGGCTCACACCGTCCATTCCCGGCATCATAACGTCAAGCACAAGTCCGTCGTATTCATCTGAGGAGGCAAAATCAAAAGCGTCTATGCCGTTATCCACGCCGTCAACGGCATAATAATTCAGTTCAAATATATGCACAAGGCTTTTGAGGAGCTTTGGATCGTCCTCTGCAATTAAAATCCGCATATTTGCGCCTCCTTCGTTAATTTTTATCCAAAATTTTTTGTAGGGGCGAACTGCGTTCGCCCGCGGGCGTTCAAAGAACGCCCCTACGGACGTTAATTATATCATTATTTTGCGGCGTTTGCAAGATAATATTGTTAAATCAATTCCACGACACGCCGTTTTTATCAAGCTCATCAACTGTAGAGCTATCGCTATCAACCTCCGCTTCAGTATCGCCAAGCATGATAACGAGAGCCGAATCAATAGAAACGGGCATTTTCAAGGTTGCTATCTGCTTATCTATTTCAACAATAAGATAGTCTTCCGTAGAGATCGAGATCTGTGCGGATTTGCCACAGCCGTTGAAGTTCTTGCACAGCGTAGCCTCGTTCGACATACCTCCGCGAGGCATAATAGCAATAACCGCACCTCCCGTATAGGAGTATCCCTGCTCCGAGTCAATGGCAGAATTGCCGTTTGAGTTAGAGATCACCACAGTGTTACCGCCTGAGAACAGGATTCCCTGATACAGCGTGCGACTGTTGGAGTCAATACCGTCGCCCGTGCAGTAAATATACACCGTACCGCCGCTGATGGTGATCGCCGTTCCTGCTTGAGCCTTGCCGTTGATGCCGTCATCCTTTGCGTTTACCGAAAGGTTGCCGCCTGATATATTGACGTACGCGCCCTCAAGCCCTTCATAAGAATTTATTACGCAGACCGTGCCTTCATTTACCGAAAGAGTGCCGTCAGCGTGAAGTCCGTCGTCGCCTGTGAATAGGGTAACAGTGCCGCCGTTTATAGTTATATTGCCAAGAGGCGAAGCGCCGTTTTCAAGCGCGGTATCATTGTTTGCGTGAATGGCATCGTCGTAGGATTTGATATTTATACTACCGTTACCTATAACGATCTCATTTGCCGCCTTGATACCCTTGGTGGAATACTCGCTGTCATTTCCACCGCCCATATCACCGGGTCCGCCCATACCGCCGGGGCCACCCATATTGCCGGGGTCGCCCATATTACCGGGATCGCCCATGCTACCGGGATCGCCCATATTACCGGGATCGCCCATGCTACTGGGATCACCCATACCGCCGGGATCACCCGTACTGCCGGGGGCACCCGTACCGTCGGGGCGACCCGTACCGTCGGGGCGACTCGGTCTTCCCGAACCGTCGGGCTTAGCAGGAGGATTACCTCCCTCTTGTATCTTGGTGCTATAGTTCGTCCATTGATACTCAAATCTATCAGTCAACCTACCTATCGCAAAGGTATCGTATGCACTGTTTTGCGTCAGATATTCGGAGCTTGCGACGTATTCCGATTCCTGTCCGAGCTGTCCTTCCGCTTCATAAACGAAGAACTTTAATTTTGCATAATCGGAATTTTTAGGATAGGAATAGTAGTAATAATTGCTTCTGCCACCCGAAACGGTGGAGTGATATTCGGCATTTACCCAAACGTAGTCGGTATCTGAATTGTAATATTTGACTGAGTAGAAATATTTATCGCTTGTGAAGCGTATATAGCTCGTATCAGACGAGGTTACCGTTACTTCTTTCGAATAGTTGGAATACTTGTCTGTGTAGATATTCAACACGGTGGTGCTGTCGTCAATGCTTACGTTATACGCCGCATCAATGCCGTCGCAAGCGGCGTAGAGCGTGTGCGTACCGCCTACGATACTAACGCTTCCGCGCTGATTGCCCTTCTCGGAAATATCGCTGTTCGTGGTCTTGATACAATCACCGCCCGATGCAATGAGCGTGGTGTTGCCGCCTTCGATCTCCACACTGTCATTACCCTTGAGCGAATTGTCGGTACAAGCTACAAGAAGTGTAAGATTTTTCACTTGCAGGTCATTTTTTGAATGGATTCCGTTGTTGTTCTCGGAGATCACCTTAAGCTCGCCCTTGCCGCCGATCTCAAGGTCAACCTCGGAATGAATTGCACCTGAATAGAGCGTTTCATCGGTCGAGTCAATAGCATCTCTCTTATCGTAAATATAGTTTTTAGTGTCCTTCTTTGCCTTGATCGCAACCTCATCTCCGCTGATCACGGTAATGGGGTTGATAGAATCGCAGACAAGAGAGAGTCCGTGAAGCTCCAAATCAAATTTGTAGTCCGCGCCAACGTCAATAACGATATTACCGCGCAGCTTGCCCGAAATGGAATATACACTTTCTTCACCAATTGCAGTAAAGGTAAGTGTAGTGCCTTCGAGCTTATACGCGCCCTGCGTTCCCGAAAGGCACTCGACCTCTATATCTGTAGAATCTCCCTCAAAATATCCCTCGTACGCCCCGAGATCATCAAGAGATTCACCAAAGGTCTTGCTGTCATCACCGAGATCGGCATGATCGCCCTGTATTTCCGAGCCATCACCTTCCCCGTCAGAGTTATTATTTTCTCCGGTTTGTTTACCCGAATGGTCTTTTTGTGAGGATTCACCGTTATCCATACTGCCGCTACAACCCGTAAACAGTAAGATCAAGCATAACAGCAATGCAAATATTCTTATTTTCATAGTTTACTCCCTTCAATCAAAGCTCTGCCGTTCGGTTTTCTTGCTTTGAAACAAAAATTTCAAGATTTCCGTTGCGCTCACGGATGCGGTCTATCATCTCTTTTTCCTTCTTGGCATCCTTGAGCGTTACGTTGTAGGTAAGTCGGAACATACTGCCCATATTTGTTGTCTTGACCTTGATAAGCTCGTTTTTCTTCGTGTACTCTGAAAAAATATCATCAAACGCACCCGTGTAATCGAGATCCTCGGGAATGGTGATCTTAATTGTTTTGTTGATCGCCTCACGCTTTGTGTTACCCGTTACGGCATTGTAAAGAAGGAACATAGCACACATAATTACAGTAAAGAGAGCGGCAAAGCCAAGGTATCCCATACCTGCGATAAGTCCTGCTCCCATGGCAAGAAAGATAGTAACGATCTCCTTTGCAGATCCGGGTGCGGAGCGGAAGCGCACAAGGCTGAAAGCGCCTGCTACCGCAACACCGGCGCCTATATTGCCGTTGACCATCATAATGACAACACACACCACGGCAGGCAGAAGCGCAAGGGTTACAAGAAAGCTCTTGGTATGCTCATTCCTCCACATATATGCAACCGCCATGATCAGTCCGAGCAGGAGCGACACACCAAGGCAGAGAAGAAAATCTCCCACTTCAATCGTACGTATCAGCTCGTTATCGAAAATACCCTTAAATATTGCTTCCATTTGCTATGATCTCCTTATGTATATTTGAGTTTTTATGATGGATTTCGGGAAATATCAGCGTAGAGTACGCCGTTCCGTACTTTGAAAATGAAGTTTTATAGATATGCTCGCGGGATAGCACCTCGACCATCCAAAGCGGAATACCGCCCGAGCATTTTAGCTCCATCAGTACCTTTCCCTCGGGAAGTATTGGTGTGCCATACACGGACGAGCAAAGATCTACATCAGTTTGTCGGCACAATATGTTATCGTCAAAGGTAACGCGAAAATCTCCGCCGCCTTTATCATAATAGGCCTCGCGCTCGTAGGATAGGAATACCGTAGGCTGTAGTTTTCCGTAAAAGTCAATAAAATAATCTATCTCACGGGATATCTGCGTATTCACAGGGCACAAAGCTTCTCGACACACCCACGCCATCGCATCGCGCTCACAAAGCGGAAGTCTGCGCTTATAAACTACCTTGTCGTATTTCTTTTTCAGCTCCACGAACACCGTGCTATCGGCAGCTGCTTGCGAATAGCTCCGTATTCGCAGCTTTTCTTTATAGGCAGGCTTCTCGATAGAACGTCTGATGAGTCTGTAGCTGTCGGTATCAAAGTAGATATTCCGTATTGTCGTACGTCCGTATTTGTCAAGCTGCATATACGGAGACATCGCTTCAAGTATCTTTTCCTTTTGTTCGAGCGTAAGCATATATTTCAGCTCATACCGCTTGAACACCGTCAAAAACGCCATACGAGATCCTCCTTTCGCTTTTTACAAAGGAATTATATCACGCCTCGCTAAAGACAGGCTAAAGATTAGAAAAAAGGCAGGTCT
>CALGCW010000156.1 GCA_937884385.1 uncultured Clostridia bacterium
CCGAAGAGTGGATCGATGGCGAGTGCTTTCTGCTTGAAGCATACGGTGACTCGATGGTGGATATCGGCATTGACAAGGGCGACCTCGTGCTCGTGAAGAAGACCGAAACTGCCAATGACGGTGACGTTGTCGTAGCTCTCACCGAGGATGGCAACACCCTCAAGCGCCTCTTCTGGGAGAATGGCAAGCCGAGACTTCACGCGGAGAACAAGACCTACACAGGAAGAATGCTGAATTTCTATCCGCGTGAGTTAACGATACAAGGAATCGCCTTGAAGGTCATCAAGGACATACATTAACAGGAGGCTGAAATGTACAGACCATATATCGTTTGCCATATGGTGACCTCGATCGATGGCAAGGTCACAGGCGAGTTCTTGAACCGCCCCGAGTGCGAGGCGGCAACAGAGATCTACTATGAAATGAACAGGGAATACAAGGCGCAGGGCTCGGGTGGTTTCATCTGCGGACGCGTGACCATGGAAGGTAGCTTCACGGGTGGTTGGTATCCTGATCTGTCAGAGTATAAGCCAGTCGAAAAATGCCTCGGACACTATATGAATTGCTGGTTCGATGATGTTGCTGATGCAAATTATTTCGCGATTGCTTTTGACCCCAAGGGCAAGCTTGGTTGGAAGTCCAATATCATTGAAGATAGCGACCCCGGTTACGGTGGAGCGATGATCATCGAGGTGCTGACCGAGCAGGTGGATCCTCGCTATCTTGCATACCTCGAAGAGAAGGAGATCTCTTATTTCTTTGCGGGTGAGACCGAGATTGATGTGCCTCTTGCATTGAAGATCCTGCGCGACCATCTCTCTCCCGAGTTCTACGTTCTCGAGGGTGGCAGTATCATCAACGGACACTTCCTTCGTGCAGATTGCGTGGATGAAATATCTCTCGTGCAAGCTCCCGTTACTGCGGATAAGGTTTCAAAATCTCTATTCATGGACGGTGACGTTTTTGATTTTGAACTCACCGAAGCCGAGCAGAAGAACGGCGCACTCGTGATGAGATACGTAAGACCGAGAGAAGAATAGTATGCACTGTATAGATGCAAAAACAATACTCTCCGCCAAAAACGGCATGAATATTTATCGCGGATGCACACACGGTTGCATCTACTGCGACAGCCGTTCGGATTGTTATCAAATGGATCATCCCTTTGAAGATATTGCCGTAAAGCAAAACGCCCCCGAATTGTTGGAAGATGCTCTGCGGAGAAAGCGTAAGCCGTGTATGATCGGTACAGGCTCAATGTGCGATCCTTACATGCATTGTGAGGAAGGTCTCGGATATACGCGAAGGTGTCTTGAGATCATCGACAAGTATAATTGCGGGGTAACGGTTATTACGAAATCGGATCGTATCCTTCGGGATATCGATTTGTTTGAGCAGATCAATCGTCATTCCAAAGCTGTGATACAGATGACATTGACTACCTATGACGAAAAACTGTGCCGTATTATTGAACCAAACGTATGCAGCACCAAACGAAGATACGAGGTGCTGAAAGAGTTTCAAAAGAGAGGAATCCCCACTGTAGTTTGGCTTTGTCCTATTCTGCCGTACATCAATGATACCGAAGATAATCTGCGTGGGATCCTTGATTATTGTTTTGGCGCGGGAGTTGTTGGAATTATCAATTTCGGTTTCGGAGTAACGCTTCGAAACGGTAACCGAGAGTATTTCTATCAAAAGCTTGACGAGCATTTCCCGGGCATGAAGGAGCGATATCAAAAACGCTTTGGAAATTCCTATGAATGTCCATCGGATAATGCAACCAAGCTGTGGGGGATATTCAAAAGAGAATGTCAGACGCGAGGTGTGATGTATTCGCCCAATGATATTTTTTCTTATCTCAATGAATATCCAACAGCAAATGAGCAACTCAGTTTGTTTGATTAGTGTATGATAAAAAAGAGGTAGTGCCTATGGAGAAAACTATAAAACGAATTCCCATCGCTCGCTGTCCCGTTCCCGATTGCGGAAGAACGTTGATGTACAGCGGCGATCCTAAAGATAAGCATACCGTCATGCTGAGTATAGCCAGTGATGGATACCAGGGCAAGACCATGATGTGTCCCAAGTGCAAGACGGTGCTGAAGGTTATTGAAAAGCCCAAAGTTGCGGCAGGGTATATCTCTCTGCCGATCATCAGCTGTATCGAATGCTGATAAATTACAATTGATAGTGAAGCTATCCTCCCGGCTGTGAATTCGGGAATCAAGGGTCAAGCATCAGAGCAAATGAGCGGAGCTGGTCTCCGCCTTGTTCTGATGCTTTTTTTCGTTACATAAAAACTATGAAAGGATGGTACTTCGAAATGTTAGAATCCATTATTAAGAACTACGATGAGCTTCCGTTGTTCCTCAATGCCAAAAATCTTTCCAAGGTCTTGGGCTTGTCCGAATCCAGCGTTTACGAGCTGATGCACGAGAAGGATTTTCCTTCGCTTTGTATCGGGAGCAGGCTGGTCGTTCCCAAAGAGCATTTCAAAAAATGGGTGGACGAGCAAATTGAGAAGAAAAATCGGAAATGATGAGTTTTCGATTAGAAAGCAGGATAAAGCCGCTTGGCTCGCGGCATACAACAGCGCCCGGCAACGCCGGTCGCAAGAGATTTCGGGGGTGTTTGGGGCGATTTCGAGAGATTTCAAAATTTCCCCAGTCTCCTTTGCGCTTAGCTCTTTCAAAATCGCGTGTTACGCAGTTTTGAAGCACTTTTTTTGAATTTGAAACACAGAAAGGAAAAAGAAAATGGCTGAAAAATATTCAGAAAAGATGCCAACGAGAGGCATCAGAATGCCCGATGAACAATGGAAAATGTGCCAGGAAATGTCCGAAGAGCTTGGGTATCGTTACCCAAGTGATTTCATTCGTGACGCCATTGATTTTTACGTTGAATGGAAGAAGTCTGATAGCGCGGAAAAGTTTTTAACGCCAGCACTTGAATCGGTCGTGAGGGGAATTGTTAAAGACAGTGAGGACAGAAATGCTCGCTTACTTTTCAAAATGGCGGTGGATATAAATCTCATTACTCGAATCATTTATTCTGATTTTAATTACTCTGAAGCCGATCTCAGAAGGCTCAGACAAGAGTCTGTTCGCATCGTAAGTGACACCAATGGTACGATCCATCTCGGTGAGAATACGGCAGCATGGCACGACTGATATTCAAAGCTCCGTACTATCAGCCTCGTTCAAAAGTTCCATCGGGGAGCACTCGCGGTGGTTACGCTAATTATATTGCCACTCGCGAGGGTGTGGAGATACTACCTCGCGGTGGTATGGTGGGATATATCGGAGAGCGTCGTGGCTCAAACGGTCTGTTTTCTGACGATGGTGATCCCGTTATTCTCTCGCAGATCACGAAGGAAATGGACGAGCATGAGGGAAATATCTGGGGCTTGATATTCTCTTTGACGCGAGAAGATGCCGAAAGACTTGGCTACAATCAGGCAAGCCAATGGGTATCTCTTCTGCGTTCTCATCGCAACGATATCGCTCGTGAGATGCATATTGCTCCAAAAAATCTTCGATGGTATGCGGCGTATCATAATGAAGAAGGTCACCCTCACGTGCATATGCTTGTATGGTCTACCGATCCGCATGAGCCGTATCTTTCGACCGTTGGTATTCATAACATCAAACAGACCTTCGCTGCCGATATCTTTCGCCAGGATAACATCTCGAATTACAAGAAGCAGACCCAGGCTCGTGACGAATTGAAAGCACAGTTCCGCATCCGAATTGCTGAGATCAACAAGGAGATTCAAAGCGGTGCTTTCTCTGTTTCGGCAGATCTCGTCTACAAGCTCGAAGAGCTTTCGGTCGCACTTGATAATCATAAAGGCAAAAAAGTTTACGGTTATCTCTCAAAGAAAAACAAGGATCTGGTGGATGAAATCGTGAAAATGGTTGCGGATGACGAGAACATTTCTGAGCTCTATGACCTTTGGTACAAGCTTCAATGTGAAAACTATCGTAACTATACCGATCAAATGCCAAAAAAGATACCGCTGGAAACAAATAAAGAATTCAAATCTTTGCGGAACTTTGTGGTGAAGTCTGCGTCCGAAATGCTCACGGATATTCCCGAGCCGAGTGAGTTTGACGATGATTATATCTGGCACAGAAAGTACGGTGACAACGAAACTGTTCTGCGGTTCAAGGCAGAGGACGGTAACGCTCACGCGCAGTATCTCTATGCCCGTAGACTTCTTGAAGATGATGATTCCGAAGAGGCCGAGCACTGGCTGAAGCAGTCGGCAGCAAAGGGAAATCATCTTGCTATGTATATGCTTTATAAATGCTATCGTGACGGCAAGATAGAGGATCGTGAGGGTGAGAAAATGAGATATCTGCTCATGGCTGTGAACAAGGAATATGGCTTTGCCGAGTATGAATACTCAAAGATCCTTGCGAAGACGAAGTCGGTAATGGCACTTGAATATATGCGTCAAGCCTCGCGACATGGCTGTCCTATGGCTGAATATGCCATCGGAAAATACTTCCTTGAGCGAGGTGGGACAGAAGACGCACTCCCATATTTAGAGAGTGCTGCGAGCAAATATTCGTGGGCGAGGTTCTATCTTGGACTCCTATATTTCTATAAGCTTGATGATAAGGAGAAAGGCATGGAGTATCTTCGCATGGCTGCAGAACAGAACTTCGATCCAGCCAGATCTGCTATCAGGAATATCAATAACGGCTACAACGCAAAGATCGTAACAGGTGTCTTCAATCTTTTCTATTACGCCAGTCGTATTATTGACGAGGATTCCGAAGATATGTATCCGCATCCAGCCTTCGCTGATGTGGATATTCGGGCAAAGAAGGAAGACAGAGCAAAGCGTATGGGCATTACGATGAGCGGTATGTAATTGATAACAAATTGATAAATCTTCTGCTTTGGTCTGGATTTGTCGGATTCTTTGTGATATTGTTTGTCTTGAAAAAACAGAGAAAGGAGAGTGCTATATGGCAAAAAGACGTCCCAATGGTGACGGACTCGTTCGAAAAAGAGAAGACGGCAGATGGGAAGGGCGCATCGTGGCAGGTCATAAAAAAGATGGCAGCCCGATATATCGCGCGGTGTTTGCCGAGAAGCAGAGCGAGCTCATGCCAAAGCTTCATCAGCTGAAAGAGCAGTACGCAGGGGTGGAACTGACAGAGGACAGCTCCATCACGCTCGGAGAATGGCTCGAAAGATGGATGGAAGAATACAAGAAACCGCTCCTGCGTCCGAGCACGTACACGGGATATAGCACCGATATCCGCAATCATATCCTCCCACATCTCGGATCAAAAAAGCTCACGCAGCTGAAGACATCAGATCTGCAAAAGCTCTACAATCGCCTGTTGGAATCGGGTCGCATGAAGGATAACGGAAAGGGAAACGGTCTTGCTCCTGCCACGGTGCGAGGCATCCACGTGATACTGCGTGAAGCCCTTGAGAGCGCGGTGCGAGAAGGACTCATCCCGAAAAATCCTGCGGATGGTACTTCACCTCCGAAGATCCATCGTAAGGAGAAGCAGGTGCTGACCAAGGATCAGCTTGAAACCTTCATGAAGCTGATTGAAAATGATGAGGCATGGTATGATTTCTTCTACACCGAGATCCTCACAGGCATGCGAGCAGGTGAGATATGCGGCGTGCGATGGGAAGACTTCGATGAAGATGACCGAACGCTCCGTGTGGTTCGTTCGGTGGATTTCGTGCATAAGGAGCTCG
>CALGCW010000157.1 GCA_937884385.1 uncultured Clostridia bacterium
GTTATGTGTTGTGATGCGTCACAACACAATTTGCGCGAAATTTTGCGGCGAAGCTGATTAAAGTTTTTGCCAAGCTTTTTTCAAAAAGCGACCCTTTTCAAGCAAAGCAACTCCTCGCTAAATCAAAATTTGAAAATATCCAATTACAGTTTAAAGGTATAGGGCAAAAGCTCGCCGAGGGTGGTTTCTTCGTAGTCGCCGTCGTTTGAGGTGACGAGAATGACCTTAAAATCGGGGGAGCAGAATTCGCTCATTACCTGGCGGCAGACACCGCAGGGGGCGGTGATGCCTTTGACGTCGCCCTCGTGGCCGCCGACGATGGCTATTGCTTCGAACTCGCGCTCGCCGTTATGCACGGCGGTGAATATTGCGTTTCTTTCAGCGCAGACGGTGGGTGTATAGGATGCGTTTTCGATATTCGCACCCGTATAGATCTTTCCGTCCTTTGTGAGGAGTGCCGCGCCCACGGTAAAGTGTGAGTAGGGGGAATATGATCTCTTCATTGCCTCTATTGCCGCGGTGGCAAGGGCACGGGAGTTGATTTTAATTTTTGTCATTTTGGTTTCTCCTTAAAGCTTGACCGTTTTATATTCGGGATCCGCGGGTGCAAGCGATTTGATGACTGTGATCTTTTCGTTTTCATCGCACACGTACATATTAAGCCAGTAGATAAATCGGTCGATGATATCGCAAGGGGGAATTCTATCATCCGTCAATTCCAAAAACAGGGTATAAAACTCCTCACAGGTCTGTCCGGACACTGCATATTTATGAAAACGGCGAATAAGCTCCTCTATATCTTCTCCGATACGGTCGGGAAATTCCACTATCGAGCATTCGTCGTCATAGTGGTAGTATTGAAGGTTCAGTATCATTTTATTTTCCTTTGATATTAAAGCATACTCGTGCCCGCGCACTCGAAGTCGATATCAAGATATTGTGCAACGGTTGCGGCTATATCTGCATAGGTGGGGCGGGTTCCGAGGTTTGCGGGGGTGACGTTCTTACCGTAGATAATGCAGGGAACGTACTCTCTTGTATGGTCGGTATGGTGGTCGCCCGGGTCACAGCCGTGGTCGGCGGTGATTATGAGTATATCATCGTCGCGCATACCCTCTGTGAAGGAGGGAAGCCATCTATCGAACTCTGCAAACGCGTTTGCGTAGCCGTCAACGTCCTGACGGTGACCGTAGAGCATATCGAAATCAACGAGGTTGATAAAGCAAAGACCCTCAAAATCGTGGTCGAGCGCGTCAAGGGAGAGATCCATACCCTCTTTATTGGAGTGGGTAAAGGTCTTATAGCTTACGCCTCTGCCTGCGAAGATATCGTATATCTTGCCTATTGAGTAGACGGTCTTGCCCTGCTCGATTATAGCATCAAGCACTGTCTTGCCGTAAGGTTCAAGTGAGAAATCGTGGCGGTTTGCCGTTCTCTTGAAGGGGTGCTCGCCCTCAAAGGGACGCGCGATTACTCTGCCCACGCTGTGCTCACCCACAAGTATCTCGCGTGCGATGCGGCAGTATTCATAGAGCTGCTCGATCGGGACGATGCTCTCGTGTGCGGCGATCTGGAAAACGCTGTCCGCACTCGTATATACGATGAGGTCTCCGCTGCGGAGATGCTCCTCGCCGTAGTCGCGGATGACGTCCGTGCCCGAGTAGGGAAGATTACAAAGCACGCGCTTGCCCGTTCTTGCGGTGAATTCGTCAAGGATCTCCTTTGGGAAGCCGTGGGGGTAGGTGGGAAGGGGAGTTTCGGATATTATTCCCGCTATTTCCCAATGACCGATGGTAGTATCCTTGCCCTTTGAGCTTTCGGCAAGGCGGGCAACACGCGCTGTGGGGGCATCGGTCGTACCCAAAAAGTCAAGTCCGTCGATGTTGCCTATTCCCATCTTGCGAAGATTTTCGCAAGAAAATTTTTCAGAAGTTGAAATTCTCTTGATCGTGTGGCAATCTCTGTCGCCGAAAAGCGAGCAGTCGGGCATTTGTCCCGCACCGCACGAGTCAAGAACTATTAAAAATACTCTTTTTTTCATTTAGGTTTCCTTTTGCTATAAAATATTATAAAACATGAGACGTTTTAAACCGTGCGTCATTCTGAGCGCAGGTATGGCGTTTGATGATTTTGCGATACTTTTATTTTCTAACCTTTATCCCCTTGGATCTCAGAAATTCGATGAAGCCTTCGCTGTTTCCCTTTGTGAAGGAGTCTTTTTTGAAGATATAGGCAAACCTCGCCTTAGTTATTACGCAAATATAGTTTTTGGTTTGGTCGGCTCTTTTGACGTTTTCAAAGCTGACGCTTTGCGTGTTTTCCAGAACGGTGAGCTCTATTCTGTCATCAAAAACCGAGATTTGCGAGACGATGTCTCTGCCGTTTGCCAGCTCTTTATCGCGAGAGATCGTTGTTTTTAAGTTTTGGCTATAAGAAAACAAGATGATGAGCGCCAAAATCAGTCCCAAAAGCAAATATGAGATAAATAAAGAAATATCGTAAGCCAAAACGGACATTAACAGCAAGATCGCATATCCGATATAGATTATTCTGAAGCGCGTTGCCTTCAGGTAATCGTGCTTATAGAATTCCTTTAACGTCTCCTCGTCTCTTATGAAGACGTTTTTAAAAATCGGCTCGTTCATATATGCTACTCTTATCCTTCAAGGCTGCCGGAGAGGCTTCCTGCTGAGGAGAGGGAAACGGCGAAGTCGTAGATGCCGGCTCCTCTGTCATCTTCAAGATAGATGACCTGGATATACACGGGCTTTTCACCGATATTGCCCTCAAAGACGAAATGGACAAGTGTAGCCTCGCCGTATTCCGTAAAGGGATACAACATGGTCTCCATACTGTAAATTGCGGTAAGCTCCGTTTTTTCGGAAAAGTCAATATTGAGTTCGTCCTCAAGTGTTTCGATCGCGCTCTTGAGCTCGATCTTGGGTATATCGGATGCGGAGTGAAGATATGATCCCGCGGACATATAGTCGTCGGTCTCGAGGCACGCAAGGAAGCCCTTTGTTGCTTCCTCTCCGCGTCTTGCGTGATCGAATACTCCGCAAGACGAAAGGGCGAGCGCGCAAACGATGAGCACGAGCGACAGGCTGATTATTCTTTTCATAAGTGATACCTCCTTATAAAAGCTTGGTGTCTTGGGGGACTTCAGCAAGTCCCCCTGCATTTTTTTATCTGACGGTTATTAAAGATTTTCAAGTTTGACTGCCGTTTCGAGGGCAAGGGTCATCATGTCGGTGAAGGAATTCTGGCGCTCCTCTGCGGTGCAACCCTCGTGAGTGAGAAGGTTGTCGGAGATGGTGCAGATCGCAAGTGCGCGCTTGCCGTAGCGAGCTGCGTTCATATAGAGGGCTGCCGCCTCCATCTCTACTGCCATAACGCCCATCTTCTCACCCCATTCGCAGTCGGGGAGTGCTCCGCTCTCGCGGAGGGGAGCGTCGCGGTAGAAGGTGTCGGAGGAGAGAATGTTTCCAACCTTGTATTTAAGACCAAGCTCCTCGGCTGTCTCTACGCAGGTGCGAAGCATTGAAAAATCGCAAATGGGCGCATAAGTGCCGGGAAGATTGAAGTTGCAAGCAAAGTTTGAGTTTGTGCAAGCTCCCATACCCATAACGATGTCGCGAAGCGCGATGCCGTTTGTGAGAGCACCTGCAGAGCCTATTCTCATAATGTTCTCAACTCCGAAGAAGTTATAGAGCTCAAAGGAATAGATGCCGATAGAGGGCATACCCATACCGCTTGCCATTACCGATATTTTAACACCCTTATATGTTCCCGTGTAGCCCTGAACGCCGCGAACGTTATTTACGAGCACGGGATTTTCAAGGAATGTTTCTGCTATGAATTTTGCGCGAAGAGGGTCACCGGGCATAAGCACGGTCTTGCCAAAATCGCCTATTTCTGCTTTAATATGAGCTGTCGCCATTGGTTTCTCCTCCCGCTTTAACGATCTTAACTATTCTTGATGTTCCAAGCCTGCTTGCACCGAGATTGATGAAGTCCTCTGCGTCGGCAATGGATGCAATTCCGCCCGCCGCTTTGATGAGCGTGCCGTTCGATACGTGCTTTGCGAAAATTTCAACGTCGTGACGAGTTGCGCCCGCACTTGAGAAGCCGGTGCTTGTTTTGATGTAGTCCGCACGGCTCTCGGATACGATCTGTGTCATTTTTACCTTTTCATCGTCGGTGAGAAGGCAGGTCTCGATGATCACCTTAAGTATCTTGCCCGAGCAAGCGTCCTTGATCGCGTTGATCTCGGAGAGGAGCTCGTCATATTTTTTGTCCTTGAGCCAGCCGATGTTGATAACCATATCGATCTCGTCTGCTCCGTTTGCTACTGCGTCTGCGGTCTCAAAAACCTTTGTCGCAGTCGTGCTGTAGCCGTTGGGGAAGCCGATAACGGTGCAAATGGCGAGCTTGTCGCCGCAATATTCCTTTGCCTGCTTTACGTAAGAGGCAGGGATGCAAACGGACGCGGTCTCGTATTTCATACCGTCGTCGCAAATAGCTTTGATCTCGGACCACGTTGCGCCCTGCGCAAGAAGTGTGTGGTCGACCTTGGATAAAATGTCTTTGATTTCCATAATTTTTCCTTTCATTTATTGGTTTAGATGGTTTTCCAATTTAATTATAGCACATAATTTTGGGTTTTACAATATATGAAGGATAAATTTGTTATTTTTGTGATAAATAACGAAGAAAAAAAGGGGAATAAATGCAAAATGCAAAGTGCAAAATTGGGATTTATCGGTGTGATAGCCTTCCCCTTGAGGGGAAGGTGGATGCGAGCAACGAGCATTAAGATATTTTGAAAAAATTCGG
>CALGCW010000158.1 GCA_937884385.1 uncultured Clostridia bacterium
GCTTTTCGGCAATATCGCACACTACGCATACAATCCCGATGTAGGAGAAGCGACCGTTCGCGTGGAGGTTACCGAAGATCCTCTTGCTGTGGTAATTACCTTTATTGACAACGGCGTACCTTACGATCCCCTTGCAAAAGCCGATCCCGACACAACGCTTTCCGCAGAAGAAAGAGAGATCGGTGGCTTAGGTATTTATATGGTGAAGAAGTCAATGGACGATATCACTTACGAATACAGGGACGGACAGAATATCCTCGCAATCAAGAAAAATTTGCAATAAAAACGAGGAAGAAAGCCTATGAATCAACAATTATTCAGAAAAAAGAGCGTGGACAAGGTATCCTCGCCCGAACAGCTCAACGAATACATACGAGTAGCCAATCCCGGCGTGTGGATGGTGCTTGCGGCAATCGTAATTCTGCTTGCAGGCGTGGTCGTTTGGGGCTTTATTGGTCACCTCGATACCACACTTCCTACCGCTGTCGTTTGTGAGAACGGCGAGGCTGTTATCTACGTAAAGGAAGCCGATGCAGAGAAAATTGCTGTCGGCATGACCGTCCGTGTGGACGATAAGGAATACACGGTAAGTGAAATTCCCACCGAGCCGAAGCGTGTGGACGATACAATGTCCGAATACGCTATCCACGCAAGCGGACTTACCGCAGGCGAATGGGTATATGCCGTAAAGGTGAATGGCGACATTGCCGACGGCGTACATAAAGCCGAGATCGTAATAGAGCGCATCTCTCCCATTTCCTTTATTCTAAACTGAGGTGAAGAATATGGGAAAGACCAAAGACACAATAAAAACACCCATAGAGAAGGGTGTTGCCAAGGTTCCTGTCGTGATGCAGATGGAAGCGCTCGAATGCGGCGCGGCATCGCTTACGATGATCTTGGCGTATTACGGAAAATGGATACCGCTTGAGCAGGTACGCGCGGATTGCGGCGTTTCCCGTGACGGCTCTAACGCCAAAAACGTACTCAAAGCGGCACGAAGCTACGGTCTTACCGCAAAGGGCTATCGCTATGAGCCGGACGAGCTGAAAAGATGCGGAAAATTCCCCTGTATCATCCATTGGAACTTCAATCACTTTGTGGTGCTTGACGGTTTCAAAGGAAACAAGGCGGTGCTGAACGATCCTGCAAAGGGAACGTATAGCGTACCGATGGAAACCTTCGACAATTCCTTTACGGGCATTTGTCTGATGTTTGAGCCCGGCGATTCCTTTGAACCCGGCGGCAAGCCCAAGAGCATGATTGCCTTTGCAAAGGAAAAGATGAAGGGCGCAGGTGTTGCCGTGGCGTTTACTATCATAACTACGGTAATCACCTCGCTAATCGGTATCATCAACCCCGCTTTTTCACGAATTTTCATCGACCGATTGCTCACAGGACAGAACCCCGATTGGTTTATGCCGTTTATTGGGGCGCTGACTGCACTTTCGGCGGTACAGATTATTATCTCCTTCATTGAGGCGATATTTGAAGCGCGTATCAGCGCAAAGATCGATGCCGTTGGTAGCACCACCTTTATGTGGAAGGTGCTTCGTATGCCGATGGAATTCTTCTCGCAGAGAATGGCAGGCGACATTCAACAGCGCAAGGGCTCTAACGCATCGGTTGCTTCCACACTTGTGCATACCTTTGCACCTCTTGTGATCGAGGCGTGCATGATGGTGTTCTACCTTGTGGTTATGATCCGTTACAGCCTCCTTCTGACACTCGTTGGAATCGCATCCATACTCATCAATATGTTTATGTCCCGTATTATCTCGAAAAAGCGTGTGAACATCACCCGTGTTTCTATGCGTGACTCGGGTAAACTCGCAGGCGCGACCGTGGCAGGCATCGAAATGATCGAAACCATTAAGGCAAGCGGTGCGGAAAACGGCTTTTTTGAGAAATGGGCAGGCTATCAGGCAAGCGTGAACACACAGAAGGTCAAGTTTGCCAAGCTCAATCAGTATCTCGGTATGATTCCGTCCCTCGTATCTACGCTGACAAACACCGCTGTGCTTATAATCGGTGTGTATCTGACGATGGAGGGCAGCTTCACCGTTGGTATGGTGATGGCGTTCCAAGGCTTCCTCGGTTCGTTTATGGCGCCTGCCGGGCAGCTTATTTCCGCAGGTCAGACCTTGCAGGAGATGCGTGCCGAGATGGAACGTATCGAGGACGTTATGAAATATCCCACCGACGTCCTTTGCGAACAGGCAGCGGATGAGGGTGAAGATACAGAGTATGACAAGCTCTCGGGTAACGTGGAAATGAGAAACGTTACTTTTGGTTACTCCCGTCTTGGAGAACCGCTGATTCGTGACTTCAACCTTACCTTGCGCCCCGGAAGCCGTGTTGCTTTCGTTGGTACGTCGGGATGCGGAAAGTCAACGCTGTCGAAGCTCATTTCGGGACTTTATCAGCCGTGGAGTGGAGAAATTCTCTTTGACGGCAAGCCAATGACAAAGATAGACCGAAGCGTGTTTACAGGCTCGCTTGCGGTCGTTGACCAAGATATTATTCTGTTTGAGGACACGATTGCCAACAACATCAAAATGTGGGATAGCTCCATCGAGGACTTTGAAATGATTATGGCGGCGAGGGACGCACAGCTCCACGAGGACATTATGCAGCGTGACGGCGGCTATAACTACAAGCTTACCGAGGGCGGCAAGGATTTCTCGGGCGGTCAGCGTCAGAGAATCGAAATCGCGCGAGTGCTTGCACAAGATCCCACGATCATCATCCTTGACGAAGCAACCTCGGCACTTGATGCCAAGACCGAATATGAGGTCGTAAAGTCCATCAAGGACAGAGGAATTACCTGCATCGTTGTTGCTCACCGTCTTTCCACCATACGTGACTGCGACGAGATCATCGTAATGGATCACGGCAACGTGGTCGAGCGCGGAACACACGAAGAACTTTATGCTCTCGGCGGCTTCTATACGAAGCTCGTCACGAGCGATTAAGGAGGTGAGCACGAACGATGAAAATATCTATGATTTCAAGTAAGCTCAGTTCGTGCCGAAATTCGTGCGTTGCCCGAATTTCCGAGGCGGAAAGGAGGACGGCAAATGGGTTGGTTTGACGAACAAATAAAACAAAGAAAGAAAAACGACGAGGATCTGTTCTCTGAAGCGTTTGTAGGCATTGCCGATGCGGTGCTTGGCTCAAAGATGAGCGCAGCATTTACAAACGACGAGGCAAAGGCACAGGGCGCAATCGAAGAAATCCTCAAATACTATCACGTAAAACCCCGTGAAGTTCCCGATTCTGTCAAAGGTCTAAACGATCGTCTTGAATACCTCCTCCGTCCTAACGGCATTATGCGCCGTAACGTGAATTTGGAGAAAGGATGGTACAAGGATGCCATCGGTGCGGTGCTTGGCACACGCAAGGACGACGGCAGCGTGGTCGCATTTATCCCCAAAGGGCTATCCGGCTACGTTTATTTCGATGCTCCCACGGGCAAGTGGGTGAAGCTGAATAAGAAAAACGAATCGCTCTTTGAGGACGAGGGCATCTGCTTCTATAAGCCGTTCCCACTCGGCAAGCTCACGCTTCGCTCCTTAATGAGGTATATAATCGAAACGCTTTCCATGGCGGATTTCGTGCTGATAGCCCTTTCGACCTTGGCGACCACAGCCATCGGACTTCTTGGCCCCAAGCTCAACAATCTGTTGATGGGAACTGTCGTAAACAGCAAAAACTATCAGCTTCTCATCGGCATTACGGTATTTATGATAAGCGTTAGCATCAGTACGATGCTGATCACATCGGTAAAATCTCTGCTGATGGCGCGGATCAATACCAAAATGTCTTTGTCGGTGCAGGCGGCAACTATGATGCGTGTGCTGTCCTTACCTGCCGACTTCTTCAAAAAGTATGCCTCGGGTGATCTTTCATCCCGTGCGCAGTATATACAGTCCCTTTGTAATATGCTCATATCCACCGTGCTTACCACGGGACTTACCTCACTATTTTCTCTGATGTATATCTCGCAGATCTTTGCCTACGCTCCTGCACTCGTCGTGCCGGCTCTCGGCATCATTCTTGCGACGATCATCTTCTCGCTGATTACAACCTTTGCGCAGATGAAGTACACCAAGAAAAAGATGGAACTGTCCGCACAGGAGTCCGGTATGAGCTACGCCATGATCACAGGCGTACAGAAGATCAAGCTCTCGGGCGCAGAAAAGAGAATGTTTGCCCGTTGGTCAAAGCTCTATTCCGAGCAGCTTATGCTTTCCTACAATCCTCCAATGTTCCTCCGTGCGGGCGGTGCGTTCAGCGCCATCATTTCCATGGGTGGAATGATATTGATGTACTTTATGGCGGTGCAGAGCGGTGTCAGCGTGGCAGATTATTACGCATTCAATACTGCCTACGGTATGGTGTCGGGCGCGTTTATGTCGGTTGTAAGTATTGCCGGCACGATAGCACAGTTTAAGCCCACCATTGAAATGGCAAAGCCGATCATGGAGGCAATTCCCGAGGTTTCCGAAGGTAAGCTCGTCCTTGAGCGACTCTCGGGCGGTATTGAGCTGAACAACGTGTCCTTCCGTTATAACGAGAATATGCCAAACGTTGTGGATAATCTTTCCTTAAAGATCCGTCCCGGTCAGTACGTTGCCATCGTTGGCTCTACGGGTTGCGGAAAGTCCACCTTGATGCGCATTATGCTCGGATTTGAAAAGCCCCAAAAGGGTGCGGTTTATTATGACGGAAAAGACCTTTCCGGCATCGACCTCAAATCTCTGCGCCGTAAGATTGGCGTGGTGATGCAGAACGGCAAGCTCTTCCAAGGCGATATTTATTCTAATATCGTTAT
>CALGCW010000159.1 GCA_937884385.1 uncultured Clostridia bacterium
TTTCCGGCGGTCAGCGTCAGAGAGTTGCGCTCGGTAGAACCATCGTTCGTAATCCTAAGGTGTTCCTTCTCGACGAGCCCCTTTCAAACCTTGATGCTAAGCTCAGAGCAACGATGAGAAGTGAGATTATCAAGCTTCACGATCAGCTTGGTGCAACGTTTATCTACGTAACACACGACCAGGTAGAAGCTATGACAATGGGTACAAGAATCGTAGTTATGAAGGACGGCTTCGTTCAGCAGATCGGCGCTCCCCAGGAGCTTTACGATCATCCTATCAATACATTCGTTGCAGGATTTATCGGCACACCTCAGATGAACTTCTTTGACGGTCATATCACACCAGATGGCAAGGTTACATTCGCAAACGGACAGAGCATAACTCTTTCAAAGGAAGCACTTTCACAGTTTGATGAAAAGAAGATCGGTACAGGACTTGATATTATTATGGGTATTCGTCCCGGTGACCTTAAGATACTTGATGCCGAGACTGATACAAGCGTAAAGGCAAGAGTAGAGGTAGTTGAAGCACTTGGCAACGAGAGCATCATTTATGCTAATCTCGACCTTAACGCAGAGGATTCACTCGAAAAGAGCGCAACGAGCATCGTTGCTTCTGCAAAGCTCAAGCAGAACCCCACAAGAAAGAGTGAAATCATTCTTGGCATTGACGAAGAGGCAATACATATCTTTAACAAAGCTGACCAGAGAAGTATAAGAAAGTAAATATATCAGGGCTATCCGCAAATCATCGGATAGTCCTATTTATAATTTGATATATATTTTGCAAATGAGATGGATTTGTTTAATCTCTTCCTCATTTCTTATTCTGCATTTATGCAATCTGAACAGGTCAAAAAAGTGCTATTGTCAACAATTTTGCAATTTTCGCCCATTGAAAAATAACTGCAAAAGGGTTAGAATATAATAAAAAAGAAAGTGGGGGGAAATATGAAAAGAGTTTATTGTATATTGGTTTTAGTGCTTATCCTGTTGCTTAATTCCTGTTTGCCGGAAAATATTACGGGTACAACTGCAAGTGAAACCACTATTCCCACGAAGAGTGAAGAGTCAACAGGTCCAATTGATCCCGACGGTCCCGATGATCCCGAGCTTTTGCAAAGCAGGGTTTCTTATACGATCCCACCTGCGGTTTCGCTTTATAATAAATGTGCGCTCTATCTTGAGGACTCACAATTACCGCTGTATAGCGTATACGTGAACAATTCTCAGTATTGGAAAGAAAACGTGACCGACAGAGATACCGTCGGCGTGGGATATTTTTTCCTTGAGGGGAAGGTAAACGTTTCTTTGAGATGCTTCTCAAAACAAAGCTGCAGACTACAATCTTACTATCCTTAGCGAAATTCTTGAATATCTTAAATAAAAGCTGCCAATCGGGATTTTTACCCGATTGGCTTTCATTAATCCATTGACAAACTCAAAATACTGTGATAATATATATAAAATTTATTAATTCCAACAATTTAATATGTGCGATGGGAGGGGAAATGAAAAATGCTTGAATATATCAAAAACAATAGAATAAAAAGCGCTTTTGTTGCGTTCCTTGTAATTCTCCTTCTGTTCTGGCTTGTTTGGTCGAACGTTTCGATCGAGAATAGCCATTACGTAATACAAAACGATGATTTGCCCGTGTCCTTTGACGGATTTAAGATAGCTCACGTTTCAGATCTGCACAATGCAGAATTTGGAAAAAACAACGCAAGATTGCTCGAGATGCTTCGAGACGCGAACCCCGATGTGATCGCGATAACAGGAGACCTTGTTGATAACTTTCATACGGATACGGAAATAGCCATAAGCTTTCTTGAAGAAGCGATGAAAATAGCGCAATGCTATTATGTGACGGGGAACCACGAGGCTTGGATAGGAAGGGTGGAATATATGGCGCTTGAAGCGGAAATGCTTCAACTTGGGGTAATAGTATTGCACAATGAGTCATTAACGGTCGAGCGAGGTGGGGAAACGATCACTATATCAGGCGTAGATGACCCCGATTTTAACAGCCGTTTTTTGCAGAATCTCAATAATATAGCTAACACGGATCGATTTACAGTTTTACTCTCTCATAGACCCGAGAGCTTTGAAGATTATGCAGACAATGGATTTGACGTGGTGCTGGCGGGACACGCGCACGGCGGTCAGTTCAGATTGCCCCTGATAGGCGGTCTTATTGCCCCCGGTCAAGGATGGTTCCCCAAATATGATTCAGGAACATATGAAATGGATGGTACGACTATGATAGTTAGCCGCGGTATGGGAAACAGCATTGTTCCGATCAGATTTAACAATAGGCCGCAGTTGATAATTGTTGAATTGCAAAAAGCAGGTGATAATAATGAATGATAATCAATACTTGATAGAATTTTACAACAAATGTGATGAGGATGCGCGACTTCTGACTCGCTACGGAGCAATTGAGTTCATAACGACGATGAAATACGTGGAAAAATATCTCAAAGAGGGAATGAAGATAATCGAAATAGGCGCAGCAACGGGCAGATACAGCCATACTCTTGCAAAAATGGGCTATGAGGTGGACGCGGTAGAGCTTTTGGAGCATAATATTGAGATATTCAAGCAAAACACCCAAAAGGGAGAAAAGGTCACGGTCACTCAAGCAAATGCTATAGATCTTTCTGCCTTTGAAAGTGAAAAATATGATATAACTCTGCTTCTCGGTCCGATGTATCATCTGTACACCGAGGAAGACAAGTTGAAGGCTCTCTTGGAAGCTATCCGTGTGACTAAAAAGGGCGGAATAGTGTTCGTCGCATACTGTATGGGCGACGCGAGCGTGCTTCAATACGGCTTCGGAAGGGGAATGATACATGATATTATTGAAAAATGTATGGTAGATGTTGAGACCTTTGATACCTTTTCAAATCCGTGGGATATTTTTGAGCTTCACCGCAAGGAGGATATAGATGCCCTTCGCGCTCATTTTGACGTCGAACAGCTTCATTTTGTGGCAACCGACGGTTATTCCAATCACATACGTGAGAAGCTTGATGAAATGGACGAGGGAGTATACAAGATTTTTATCAAGTACCATCTTGCAACATGTGAACGCTTGGATTTGATTGGATACTCAAATCATACGCTGGATATTTTTATAAAGAATTAAAAGAAAAGCACCGTTTTGCGGTGCTTTTCTTTTTGATGCTTTATTCAAAATACATTTCGCAGTATTCAAGGGATCGCTTTACAAAGTATTCCTGCTTATCGGGATCGTGCATAAGTGGATGATTGGAATTTTCATAGTGAACAAATTCATAGGTGACACCGTATTTTTCAAACTGCTCAAAAAGAATAAATTTTATTGAAGGAGGCACTAATGCATCTTCCTTGCTGTATGCGCAAAGCGTTGGCACGGTGTTTTCGTCAACAAGGCATAGTGGAGATATTTCATCTATAAATTTGCGATAACTTCCATCTGCAACCATTTCTTCTGTGATTTTCTTGCCCGACCATCCCAAAACTGCATTGACGACCTCACCGTAGGTGTCTGCGGTTACCTCGCCACCCCAATGCTCAATGTGGAAGCTGGCAGGACCTGTTTGCTGGAACACAAATCTTACGGGAATCGGGGAATCCTCGTCGTGAGAATATGCATAGAGCATAGCAAGGTGTCCTCCCGCACTTTGCCCCGAGGTTGCCATTTGCTTTATATCGTATCCACGCGTAAGGCAATCTGCTTTTATCGCTTCAACGCAAGCAAAAATTTGCTCATTCATAAGGTTGATATTGCTGTCTCGACCTTCGCCCATAAGCGAATAATTTACGGTAGCGGTAATGTATCCCCGGGAAGCAAAAAACTTGCACCAAGCATCCTCGTCCGCCTTATCTCCACCGCTAAAGCTTCCGCCGTGGATGAAGAGGATGAGAGAACACTCCTTGCTTTCATTTAAGCTTTTGGGGATATATATGTCATATGATGTGTCATCCCATTCTCCGAAAGCGATATCGGTATAAATCGTACCAACCGACTCGTTCCAATCGACCTCAAGCGGTGCGTAATAATTTCTTATAAGCGAAAAGATGCAGCCCGTAGTGCAAAGAGATACACAAGCTAACAAAAGTGCCAGTATTGAAAATAATCTTCTCATAGGATCCTCCTCTTGACAAATTATAATTATTCTGTTATGATACAAATGTATCACATTGTTGTTCTGCTGTCAATAGGTTTTTAACGTTGAGAAACAAAGGAGTTAATTTGTATCATGAACAAGAAACAAGAGACCAATGCTTTTGTAAAGGAATGTATAACGGAAGCACTTTTAAAGCTTATGAATGAAAAAGCAATATCCGATATAACGATTACGGAGCTTGTCGAGTGTGCGGGAGTTGCGAGAGCTTCGTTCTATCGCAATTTTGCATCTAAAGAAAACATAATTGAGCAGTATTTGCTCTTGCTTATCAGAGAGTGGGGCACAGAGTTTGAGGCCAAAGGCGATCCAAGCTTATTTGCGCAAACTCTTCTTGAGCATTTTTATAGATATAAAGAGTTTTACTTATTACTGTATAAGCACAGTCTTTCTTCAATGATATACGAAAACATTCGGGGTGCGTGCCAACTTGATATGGCGGGCAACAACCTTGAGCGTTATGCTAAAGCAATGTTTGCGGGTGCTGTATTCGGTTGGTTTGACGAGTGGGCAAGGCAAGGAATGCCCGAAACGCCTGAGGAGATCGTTTTGTTGGCTAATAAATGACTATAATAGGCTGGTATTTTAAAAAATAAGAAAACGACTTGGATATTTATTCGTCGATGCTTATTGACAACATAGGTTCATTGTAGTAAAATAAACACAAGAGTTTATTGGATATTCGATTCGATAAATCTTATATATGGAGGAAAAATGATATGGCAGAAGAAATGAATATGAGAAAAGCATACGAGGTGTTTAGCGTCCTTATTAATATGTTGGATACACGTGGCTGGAAATATGAGATGCACGAGGAGGATCTCCTTATTAAGAGTGGTATTAAGGGTGACGACCTTCCCATTGAATTCATCGTTGTAGTAAAGCCCAGAAACGAAGTAGTACAGTTCCTCTCGGCTTTGCCTTTCAATATGCCCGAGGATAAGCGTGTTGAAGGAGCAATTGCAGTTTGTGCTGCTAACTACGGTATTGTTGACGGCTCGTTTGACTATGACTTGACTGATGGCAAGATACTGTTCAGATTGACCTCAAGCTATCGCGAGAGCAAACTTAGCGAGGACCTGTTTGAATATATGATTATGGTTGCTGCCTCAACGGTAGACAATTATAACGATAAGTTTTTTATGCTTGCAAAGGATATGATGACTATCCAGCAGTTTATTGAGCAGGAAAACGCATAATTCAATATCCGGCAATTGGGATATTTGAAGACCGAGGCATTTTTGCCTCGGTCTTCTTTGACTTGACAGGAAAAAGCCCTTGTGATATAATCTACGTAAAGAAAGGAGGGGGGAGATATGCGCTATTTTATATCCGACGTGCACGGAGAATATGAATTGTTCAAATGTTTACTTGAAAAGATCGGGTTTTCCGAGAATGACGAGATGTATATTTGCGGAGACATCATAGAAAAAGGAAGTGAGTCGGTAAAGCTTGCGCGCTATATCTCCACCTTTTCAAATATGCACTGTATAATTGGAAATCACGAGCTATCCTTCTTGAAATACTATCGCACGGTGATGGAGAACTCTCCAAGGGATTTTGATGCGGTGCTTCGCGTGTTTCAAATGTTCTTTCCCGAGGGTGAGGATGCCCTCGATTGGGAGCTTGTGGACTGGCTTGATGCGCTTCCGAGCTATATTGAGGAAAAGGATTTTATCTGCGTACACGCGGGGCTTAAAATTGATAAAGAGGGCAATATTTTGCCGCTTTCCTCGCTTTCGGACGAGGAGCTCACCTGTGATCGGCGCTTCAAGGATGAAGATATGGTTCATAGCAGTCCAAAATGCGTCTTTTTCGGTCATACACCCACGTATTATGTGTGCGGCGAGAATAAGATATTGACGTACAAACGGGACGGGGGCAAGGAAGCAAAGGGCATTGAGGATCTTTACAAGATACACCTTGACACGGGCGCATTCAAAACGGGAGTGCTCGGTTGCTTTTGCGCAGACACGTTGGAGTCGATCTACGTAATAAAGAGGAAGGGGAGATAAGGATGAAACGCATTTATTTCAGAAATACTGCGGGGATGGAAAATTGCAAGGTCTGCCTTTTGAGCGCAGGAGAGAGAGAGGAAGCTTTACTTACAGAGCGCGACGGTGAAGGCGATTTCGTGCTTGAATTTGATGAAGAACGCTTTGACAGCATTTATTTTGAAGGTGTCAACGGCGAAAAAACGGGCATAGTTTATCCCGGCAAGTTGTCTCTCGGTATTGAATATAAGTACAATGAGGGGCAAAATAGAAATCTTACCTATCTTTTTATAAAAGATGGCAAAAATGGCGGCAGAGTTGACAACTACATGCTCAGCGATGTGCAAAGATTATCTCACAGAGAGGACAAGTGCAAGAAGATAAGCGTTTTCGTGCCCGAAAGCTACGACGGAGTCACACCGCACGATATATTATACTTTTTTGACGCTCAGAACCTCTTTGGCGCGGCAGGGCATTATACCGAAAACGGCGATCCATACGGATCGTGGCAGCTTGACACGGTGATAACGGAGCTTAAGCGTCAATTCGGTGAAAATATCATTGCCGTTGGCATAGATAATGCCGATGCCTACAGGGACAGGGAGCTTTTTATGGATCCCAAAAAATTCGGTGCGCTTGCACCTCTTGCGACGGCTCTTCCCGATGAGGATTACTCGGTTGGATATCTTGATGAGATATCGGAGTTTATTACTACGACACTTCACTCGTTTATTAAAGAGAGGTATTGCGTTAAGGAAGATAACATCGGTGTAGGAGGCGCATCAATGGGCGGAATAGCAGCATTTTATTGCGGTCTTCGTGAGCGCGGATTTTATCGCTACGTGCTTTCGTATTCACCTGCTTTTGGATTATACGACATGAGCGCGTTTGAGGACTATTTTGCCGGCAGTGATTTTGGGGGAGCAGTTGAGGAGCTTCCTAAAATACACATTTATTGCGGTGAGGGCGATCCGCTTGAAAGATTGCTTATCGGCTCTTCGAGGGCGATGAAGGGTGCGCTTGTAAGATACGGTTATCCCGAAGGAAAGATATTTGATACGTATGACAGTGAAAAGCCTCATAACGAGGAGTCATGGAGACTGATACTTGCGCAGAGCTTTTCATATCTCTTAAAAGGGGCTGCCTCATTTAGCGAAGAGCAAAAGCCACTGAATAGAATAAAATAAAAATTGCTTAAAATTTAGTTATTTAATGAAGAAAAGAGGTTCAAAAATGAACCTCTTTTCGTTTTTATGTGGTTTTTTAGACGTTTTTCGCTCCTCGACATACCTTTGTATGCCTCACGGAGCGAAGAAAACGCCTTTTTCATCTAAATCAGACAGCCCCTTGCGTATTATTTTATATCAAAATCGTAGATACCCATACCGTCGCTCGTGCTGAGCATAGTGAGAGAAACAACGATAGTCTGACCGTTAACGATGATGGAGCATTCTGCGCCGTATACCGCACCGCCAAGATCGGGATCCTGACGGATAAGTGTGACGTCGGAGATCTCACCCAACGTGACATCCATATCCTTTGAGAAGTCAATATCCTTAAGCTTATCGTTGTTCTTGATCTTTTCGACCACTACCTCGGGAGTGAGGGGGGAGGAGGGATGAAGAAGCTCCTCGGCATTTTCAACGGTGGGCTCTTTGACAAGTCCCACGAAATCCTTTGAGAATTCAGCTACCTTTGCTGCTTCATTTTTAAGCTTGTTAATAAATGTACAAGAAGAAAGACAGAGAAGTATGCAAAGTGTGAATACGATGACTTTTGTGATGTTTTTCATAAAAACAATCTCCTTTTATGTATTAATTGAAATAATGAACTCTTTTTGCATCGAATTGATCGCGCGGCTCGGGATTTTCTGCGGGATGACCTATCCATATTATATTTAGAGGTATCCAATTATCCTTAAGGATGAGAAGCTTTTTGATCCTTTCGACTACTCGCTTTTGGGGATGGGCTCCGCACCAGACCGCGCCAAGACCGAGATCGGTTGCGCAAAGAAGGATATTCTCGGTTGCGGCAGAGCAATCCTGTATCCAATACTCGCTTAGCTGTACGGGCAATGAACGGGAAAGATTTCCGCAAACCACAATGGCAAGCGGTGCGTTCATTTTTGAAAAACGCGACGCCTCGCGCAGGGAAGAGATCGTTTCCTTGTTAGTGATAACGCAAAACTCCCAAGGGCAACGGTTGCACGCGCTGGGCCCCGACATAGCGGCGTGCAAAAGAGCATCAATATGCTCGCCACTTACTACTTCATCGGTGAATTTTCTGACACTTCTGCGCATCAGAAGGGCGTTTTTCAGTTCCATAAGCAAATCCCCCCAATCTTTATTAAAACAATCATAGCACAAAACTTCAGCTTTGTCAATTGATATCTTAAATTAAGTTGACAAGGTCAACAACTTGTGATAAAATATAGTGTAAAAGCTATTCAGGAGGTCAATATGAAGACTAAATTAAGTAAAAAATTCTGGCTCGTGCTGACACTTTTCAGCCTTGTCGGACAAATAGCGTGGGTCATTGAAAATATGTTTCTCAACGTATTTATTTTTAATATGTTCGGCGCAAGCTCCAAGGAAATCGCCACAATGGTTGCGGCAAGCGCAATTGCCGCGACTCTTACAACGGTATTTATCGGCGCTCTTTCCGATAAGCTTGGTAAGAGAAAGGTATTTATGTGCGGCGGATACATCGTTTGGGGCATATCTATTCTCGGCTTTGCGCTTATCAGAGCAGACGTGATCGCTCCTATCGTTGGTGCAACGGTGAACGTTTCTGCAGTAGCAATTTCCGCAGTTATCGTTCTTGACTGCCTTATGACATTCTTTGGATCCTCCGCTAACGATGCAGCGTTCAATGCGTGGCTCACCGACTCAACGGATGATACGAACCGCGGCAGCGCGGAGGGAATCAATGCTATGATGCCCCTTGTCGCAATTCTTGTTGTATTTGGCGGCAAAATGGTTCTAAATATGTTTGTGGATGACTCAAATCCCGATATGTGGACGCTTTTCTTCGCGATAGTCGGTGCGGTGGTATTCGTTATCGGTATATCCGGCTTGTTCATTATCAAGGAGCCCGATATTCAGCCATCCGAGACAAGCTTTTTGAAGAATACCGTCTATGGTTTTCTCCCCTCAACGGTAAAGCAGAACCTTTCTCTCTATATTTATCTGGTATGCTTTATAGTTTTCAACATCTCCATTCAGATATTTATGCCCTACCTTATGATCTACTACGAGCACTCGCTCAAGATGGCGGATTACGTTATGATAATGGCACCTGCTATTATTTTAGCGTCTGTCGTGACTGCGTTTTGGGGCAAGGTTTACGATAAGAAGGGCTTCGGCTTCTCCTGTGCTATCGCACTTTTGTGGCTTGGACTCGGATACGTGGTGCTCTTCCTTTTCAAGGGCAAGGCGCTCGTATTCATCGGCTCGCTTCTTATGATGTGCGGATATCTTGCGGGTATGGCTGTGTTCGGCGCAAAGGTCAGAGACCTTACACCCATTGGTAAATCGGGAATGTTCCAGGGCGTAAGAATTTTTGCGCAGGTGCTCGTTCCCGGTGTCGTAGGTCCTGCGATCGGCGCTTGGATCCTCCGCGATGCAGAAAAGATCATTATCACAGGTCAGGAGACCGAGATACCCAACGAGAATATCTTCCTTGGTGCACTTATTGCCGAGATAGTTGCGGTAGTCATCATTCTTGCTTGCAGTAAGATTTTGAATAAGAAGACTCAAGAACCTGAGGTGTAAAATGGCAAAAAAGGTTTATAATTTGAATAAAAATCTTATCACTCCGTTTGAGAGCGATAAAAGCTCAAATTGGAATGAATATCCCCGTCCGAGCTTTAGGCGAGATTCCTACCTTTGCCTCAACGGTGAATGGGAGCTTTTTGTTCGCTATGGCGAAAAAGAGAAATATCTCGGTAAGATAATGGTTCCTTTCGCCCCTGAAACAAGATTATCCGGAATAGAACGTGAACAGGTCGACGGCGAGATTTACCTTTATAAAAAGGAGATTGAATTTGCCCCTGAGTTTAATCGCGGAAGAGTGATGCTTCACTTCGGTGCGGTTGACCAGATCTGTAAGGTGTTTGTAAATGGTATTTATATTGGCGGTCACGTTGGCGGATATCTACCCTTTAGCTTTGATATTACAAGAAGCATTCAAAAAGGTATAAACTTAATTGAGGTAGAGGTCATCGATGACCTTGACCGCGAGCTTGCATACGGCAAGCAGAGAAAGGACCGCGGCGGTATGTGGTATACACCAATAAGCGGCATTTGGCAGACCGTTTGGTGCGAGAGTGTTCCTGCCGACTATATCAAGGATGTAAGAGTTACACCAAGTCTTAGCGGCGCGCATTTTGAGATCGACGCTCCCGAGGGCAAAAAGGTGCTGACCGTTGATGGCAAAGAGTACGTTTTCGATGAAAATTCCTTTGATATTACTATTGAAAATGCAATAAATTGGACACCCGATAACCCCCACCTTTACGAATATACGCTTAAGTACGGTGAGGATAAGATCGAATCCTATTTTGCGTGCAGAACAGTTTCTGTTGAGGAAAGAAACGGAAAATCATTTATCTGCCTTAACGGAGAGCCCATGCTTTGTCACGGTCTCCTCGATCAGGGTTATTTCAGCGACGGTATATATCTTCCCGCCACTCCCAAAGGATTTGAAAATGATATCTTGACGATGAAAGCGCTTGGTTTTAATATGCTTCGCAAACATATTAAGATAGAACCGCAGATTTTCTATTACTACTGTGATAAATACGGTATGCTCGTATTTCAAGATATGGTCAATAGTGGGTATTACAGCTTCTTTATTGATACTGCGCTTCCAACCGTAGGTCTTAAGCGAGGTATAACTCATAGCGCGACACCAAAGCGCAGAGAAGCATTTGAAAAAGACGCAAGGGCGACTATCGATCTGCTATATAACCATCCATCTGTTATTTACTATACTATTTTCAATGAGGGATGGGGTCAGTTCGAGGCGGATAGAAATTACCTTGAGCTCAAGGCATACGATCCCACGCGCGTTTATGATGCGACCTCCGGATGGTTCTGGGAAAAGCACAGCGACGTACACAGTGAGCATATCTATATGAGAGCGCTCAAGCTAAAAGCAAGAAAGGAGAGACCCCTTATCCTTTCCGAGTTCGGCGGATATTCCTGCAAGATAGAGGGGCACTCCTTCAATCTTGACAAGACCTACGGCTACAGCTTCTTTAAGGACACCGAGTCCTTTGGAAAAGCGCTCAAAGATCTCTATATGAACGAGGTCATCCCCATGATCGAGCGCGGACTGTGCGCCACGGTGCTGACACAGGTATCCGACGTCGAGGACGAAACCAACGGACTTGTGACATACGACAGACAGGTCGTTAAGGTCAACAAGGCTGATATGCTTGAAATTTCAAAGGCGATCGAGGACAAATTCTACTCTCAGTTTTAATATAGAAATAAAACCGTCAGGCAAAAGCGGACTTCTCATAAGGAAGTTTGATATTGTTTTGTAGGGGCGTTCATCGAACGCCCGCGTGCGACCGGTAGCCGCCCCCACGGTAAACATCCTTGTGAGAACGAGCGCAAAGCCGCTTTTTTTAGTTCGTTGCGCCCTTGACGCTTGATGTGTCAGATAAAGCTCTTTATCTCGTTATACTTTATCGCCAGCTTTTAAACTTTCACCATTTGGAAATTTATCTTCTATATGCTCCTCATAAATTACTAAGCTTTTATGTTTGCCATCTAAATCTCCGTAATTACATTCT
>CALGCW010000160.1 GCA_937884385.1 uncultured Clostridia bacterium
ACGTTCAGGTTATTGACGCGGTCACAGGCGAGGTGCTTGCAAGATATCATCAGCAAGCGCAACAGGATGCGGTTCTTATTCAGTACGTTGCAGATCTTTCCGCTTACATCGGCAGAACTGCAAGAATTCAGGTAGTTGACTATGCATCAAGCGGTTGGGGATGCGTATCCTTTGACAGTGTGATCACATATTATCCTGAAGGCAAGGCATTGCCCGAGGGTGCGATCACAGCAAATGATATTTTCCACAACGTTTACGGCGTTACAAACGGCAGCTTTGAAAGCGGTCTTGACGGTTGGCATATGAACATCTGGGAAGCAGGTGCTCACAACACACTCGGTTGGGTAGAAAGCTCTGAGCACGATGCGGGCTGGTATACCAAGAACGACGGCAGAAAAGATGGCAACAATCTGTTTACATTCTGCAGACCCGACGGTACTAACTGCGAAAATACAAAGGGTGAATTGGTAAGCTCCGTGTTCACATTGAAGCAGAATACATTCGTATCCTTCAGATTCGGCGGCGCAGGTACACGTGCGGTTCGCATCGAGCTTGTAAGAGCTGACGGAACCGTTATCGCGACCTTCTACAACGAAGCACTCGGCAAGGTAAATACTGAAATGTATGCGTACTTCTATCAGTACTCAGGCGAAACAGCGGATTGCTTCTTCAGAGTAGTCGATGACTCCACAAGCAACTACGGTTGCTTTGTAGTCGATGATTTCAGAGCAAATCTCACAAGCGCTCCCGAAGGCTTTATCGCGGCTATTCAGTAATTTTAATCAAATATTCGTTTTAATTGATAAAACGGCTCTCCCCCGCCAAAGTGGCGGGGGAGACAAAATGATAAACCATCAGAGACTCCCATATATAACAAATCAGGAGACACAAAATGAAAAGATCATTAGTATTAAAAAGCTTAATTGCGATCCTTATAGCCCTTGTCTTTGCGTTGTCGGCTGTGGGCTGCTTGCCCCCCGATGATAATAGCGGCAACAACAACGATACGGTGGTGGATAAGGCCGCGCTCAACGCGGAAATTGCGCTTGAGGTGAGTGCGCAGGGCGATTATACAGAGGATTCGTATAAGGCATATACCGAAAAGCTTGCTGCTGCAAAGGCTGTCGCAGGTGACGAAGCTGCAACGCAGCTTGAAGTTGACAAGGCAACGGTAGCTCTTACCGAAGCGCGTTTGGCACTTACCGTAAGACCCGTTGAATTGATCGCGGGCGCAAACAGAGAATTGCGCATAGTATCCGGCATTGCAAAGGAAATTGCTTTGGCAGATTACGTTAACGTAAACGGCCTCAGCAAGATAACCTATAAGGTAATGTCGAGCAACGAGCTTCTCACGATCAGCGACGTTGTCGGCGGTAAATTCACCGTTACGGCAGGCGAGGTGACAAAGGAGACCGTTGTAAAGGTGTCCGTTAACGTTTATTATGACAACGTATCAAAGCGTACACTTGAGTTGACGTTCATCGTTAACAGCGGTGCAGAGCCCTCATTGGTCGAGGGTGAGGTCGTTAATGAGGTCGACCTCTTTGCACTTACAAACAAAGACAGCATTACGATCGATTTTGCTGAAAACATTAACAATTATGCAAACGTGGAGCTTACCTACTCCGTAAAACGCGGAGATGAGGAATTGACTCTTGAAGGTTCTTCATACGTATATACCTTGGGTACTTACACAGAAGATACCGTTTACGAGACATTTAGTGTTACCGTTTCCTATACCTCGGCAAACGGTGAGAGCAAGACTCTTGAATACACTTACAGACTCGGACTTAAGGATACCGGCAAATACAGCGTTGCAAACGGCGGATTTGAAAACGGTCTTGACGGTTGGACATTAACAAACACCGTGGGTGATGCGCCCTTTGGCGCTATTGACAATAAGACCTACTACTGGGTTCAGGAATTTCCTATGAATAACGTGGGAAGCTATTTCTCCGCATATGCGGACGGCGCTGCCGAGCCTTCCCAGGGAACACTTGCCTCCCCCTACTTCGTAGCACGCGGTGAGTATGCTACTTATATGCTTGGCGGTGCGGGCAACCCCAACGTTTATATTACTATCGAAAACAAGGACGGTAAGGTTCTGGCACTTTACCGCAACACGAAATTTGCAGACCTCCCCGCAGACGTGACCGATTTTGACGCTCAGCGCGAGTTGATCGGTAAGACGGTATTCCTTGCTAACTTTGTCACCTACAAGGTAAGCATCGCGGAATTTGCAGGTGAGGAGATCAGAGTCGTCGTTCACGATCACGCTTCCGAGGGTTGGGGCGTAGTATTCTTCGACGAGCTTATCACTTATTATGAATCTGCAGATCTTATTCCCGAGGATGCAGTTCTTGCGGAAAACCTTTTGGCAGACAGAAGTGCTCTTGACGCAGAGCTTGCTTTGGAGATCGCAGGACAGGGTGATTATACGTCAAGCTCTTATAATGTATACCTTGAAAAGCTTGCACAGGTAAAGGCACTCGCAAGTGACGTGGCTGTGAGCCAGGATGCGCTTGACAAAGCAGTTGAGGCTCTTACCGAGGCTCGTCTTGCACTTGCTACAAGACCTGTAGAAGAGGTGGCAGACACGATCAAGACGCACAAATTGACCTCCGGCAACAGCAAGGAGATCGTTCTCTCGGATCTTATCAACACTAACGGCTTGAGCAATATCACTTACGATATCAAGTCGAGCAGTTCAGCAGTTGCAGTTGGCTCTGTTGCTGACGGTAGATTTACCGTAACGGCAGGAGAAGTCAGCGAAGCGACCTCTGTGACAGTTTCCATCGTTGTATACAACAACAAGGAAGAGAAGCTCACATTAGAATTGACTATCCTGGTCACGAACGATCTTTCTCCCACGGTAAACAAGGGAGAGGTAGTTAAGAATTATGACGTATTTGAATTGGACAACAAGACGGGCATTACTCTTGATCTGTCCGAAAACGTAGATAATATCGGCAATCTTGCGCTTACCTATTCAGTAAACGGAAAGGCTGTCGACGGCACTTCCTACACCTTTATTTTGGGTGAATACGGCGATACTGTCACATATGAGACCTTGAACGTAAAGATCTCTTACGTAGCAAACGAAAAAGAACAGTCGATCTCTTACGTTTACAAGCTTGGTCTTAAGAACAGTGCTGCAAACAGACTTACAAACGGCGGCTTTGAGAACGGTCTTGACGGCTGGAAGGTAGTCGGCAATATCGGTTCTGTAAGCTCCGATACACATTACTGGATCGGTGACCCCGAGTCTGATGAAGGCTTTGCGTTCGGTATGGACGGAAGCAATATGTTCTCCGGCTATGCTCCCGGTGCATCTGAAGCTGCTGTCGGTACTTTGACGAGCTCAACGTTCAAGATAGGCGGCTCCGGCTTTGTAACCTTCAAGATCGGTGCTCTCAGAGACGTTAACTACGTTTACGTTGACGTGGTTGACGCCGAGACAAAGCAGATCCTTGCCCGCTATAACAACGGCTTGTGGGCAGAAAGAACCAATGATGTGAAGAGTGGTTGCACACTTATCGCGTATAAGGCAGACCTTTCCGCATTTATGGGTAAGGAAGTATTCTTCCGCATCAGCGATAACGCGGACAGCGGATACGGCTTGTTCTTCGCGGACAGCTTTATCACATATTATGAAAAT
>CALGCW010000161.1 GCA_937884385.1 uncultured Clostridia bacterium
TTGTTGTATTATATAATATATATACAATAAAAAGGAAGGAAATCGTCATTTTGCTCGGAAGAATAAAAAAATCCAAAAAACCTTAGAAGAATTGGAAGAACTCAAGCAACGGCTAAAAAATTTAAAAGAATTTTTGAGAGGGAACAGGGCAGAAAAAAGCCGCCCGAGAGGGCGGCTTTTTTCTGCCCTTTTCCCTCTCAAAAATTCTTCAAAATTTTTTCAAAAATATACTTGACAAATAAAGTCCAGTATGTTACTATACAAATGCAATCGATAATCATTATCGTTAAGAAAGGAGGCGAGAATGGAAAGAGTTACAAGATACAGCCCCAAGCGTCAAGCGATTTTGGAGTGTATCTGCTCTGCTGACTGTCACCCCTCTGCCGAGTGGGTCTACGCCATGCTAAAGCCCCAGATCCCCGATCTGTCGCTGGCGACGGTGTACCGCAACTTAGCTCGGTTCCGCGAGGACGGCGTGGTTCTCGCCGTGGGAAATGTGGATGGTCAGGAGCGCTACGATGGCGACACTGCACCACACTCCCATTTCATCTGCCGCGAATGCGGTAAGGAGCAGTACCTCGTTCCCTACCTGATGTCAAGCCACCCGGGCTCAACGATGGACGAGGCTATCGAGCTCGCTTGCTACTTGAAAGCAGAGCATTACGCGCCCGAGCAGGTGCAGGACTATTACCCCACCCCCGGCACAGCTTCGACCGTTATGTACTACACGGGCATCAACCCACTCACAGGCAAAAAGGTCTATGTTCCCACCACCTACGAGGAAAAGAGCGAGCAACGCGCTCTCCTTCAGTTCAATAAGCCCGATAACGCCGCAAAGGTAAGATCTGCTCTCATAAAGGCAGGACGCGAGGACCTTATCGGCTTCGGCGGTGAATGCCTCGTGCGACCCGACCGCGCTCCCCGCTTCGAGAAAAAGAGCGATAAGCCTCACGATAAAAAGGGCGGAAAACGAAATGATAAAAAAGTAGATAAAAAGGAACCCAAAAGAACTAATCACACGGGCAAGCCCACTCGTAAGGACAATAAAAAGCCGCAGAACAAAAAGAGGTAAAACGAATGCTTGTAAAGAAAGATCATATACAAAATCTCATCGCTAACGATACGCAGAACAGATTCCAATCCTTGGACAGCCCCGAAGGATACGAGCTTTGGTATGATACATATACCAATCGCCATTTCTTGCACGATCCCGAGGACTCCGAAGGATGCTTCTGGTATAAGCTCGAATTTGTGGCATCCATCCAAAAGCGAATTTGGGAAAACTGGGACGAGCTCGCAACTCCCCGCGACGAATATGAGCTCAAATATCTCGACGAAAATCCCGACATAAGTGCAACGCTTGTTTCCGCAAACGGTGTCGTTTATATCGTCTGGTTCACCACCGCTTGGAGCAAACCGTCGTCCCTCTACCTCCCCATCGATAAACCTGAGGAAAACTGATAAAATAAAAAACAAAGAAAGGACTGCATCAAGCAGTCCTTTTTTAATATTATATTATGAAAATTGCTTCGGCAATACAGTCAACATGAAGTATTATTACTAGTTTTCTGCAATGTCAACTGTTTTGTTATATACGGTAACAAACGGGAAAGAGTGGTCATCAACCTTAAAGAAAACCCACTGTTCGCATTCATCATCAAAATGATGATAGCCGTTTTTAATATACATTTCAATTCTTATACCGTTATCCAAAATAATTACAACGTCGTGAAAAGAGTTGACATTCACAGACGTTACAATGCCACCCTCTATTTTATCTCTATATTGCTCAACAAAATACCATTCGTCATTGTTTTTATCTTCCTGGCGATCCCAACTCTGGTAATCTAAAGTTGTTACAAGAATATCATTATCACTAATAATACGAGTATGGCATAGTGTGTGAAGTGCGTAATCTCCGAAACTAAAAGCCATCATTTCACATACAAGATGCAAGTCGTCTAATCGTTTTCCGACAATTTTTTGAAGATGCTCGTTTAACTTGTTTTGATAATCCATGTTGACTCCTTTAGAAAATTATATATTGATTTTGATATCCAACCATCATAATTATATCACACCAAAGCGAAAAAGTAAAGAGCGATTTGATTTTCTCAAACTGCCTTGTTGTTAGTTTAATATTTTCTATCTTTCAAAATTTCCATCGTTTCGCAAAAACAGTCAACGTAAAGGATTATACAATTTTGGTCAATCCGTGATATTCTTTAGTTTCCTCGAGTAGTTGATCTAACTTTTTTTCAAGTGTCGAAACATCTTTTACTAACACCTGTATTTTATGCTGGTTAGCAGTAATTACCCTTATCTTAAATTCGCTCTCTCTTATTAGTGGTGTAATGCTTAACGTAAGCATATCTTTATGATAAGTAATTATTACCTCTAATTTATCTAAAAAAAGGTATGTTGTATATCCCAGCGCCCTTGAATAGTTTATAAAATAAAAGGAATGTTCCTGTGTATCTATTCCTCTATCAATTAACGGCTTGTTAATAGAATCGGCAATAAAAATATATTTTGAGTATGGAATAATACGGGAAAAGATCGTTAAACTTCTACGTACACAGATCAAAGGATATGAGTAATCGTAACCAATATATACATTACCGAAGGTAATGATACAGCCTTCTTGATTCCATACATAACCATCATGTTCAGAAAAACTGTTAGGAAGTCCCAAATCATTCTTTAAAATATCGAATACTTGATTGAATTCGGGACAACGAATATCATCTTTAAATCTAATTGCGTATACGCCATTTGTTACTAAAAACATTGAGCATTCAAATCCGTTTATAAACTTCCCTGTCCGTCCCGCCCTTGAATCCTTTTCGATGCTTTTTGCTGTAGAAAATATAGAGGTGTATTTTTCCAAAAGATTTATGTATGTTTTTTTGACCTTGCTAAACACTATTATCCTCCTGTGATTTTCAAATTACACTCCGATGCAATGCAAGCATTTTCGCTTTGGGCTTCGTAGGCACAATCAATAAATGCTTTTTGTTTTTTCTTACATTATACCACACCCATTTCAAAAAGTAAAGAGCGATTTGATTTCTCAAACCGCCCTTGGTATTTTTTAGTTTTTTAGAATTTCTTATCTCGCAGGATGTTCATCGCTTCGGCAAAGCAGTCAGAGCGAAGTGTTTTTTTGTTCTGTACTCACCAACAAGTTGGAATAATATTATTATGATTTTCATTACCACAATCTTTTATTTACACTTTTATAATGACTGTGTCTCCGTCAGAGCTTTTTATATCAACTAAAACAAAATGACCGTTCTTTTTGATGTAATCTTTCAATGATTTGTTTATTGTTGGCAATAAGTCTATTAATGGTTCAATGTCTGTATCACAATGGTTTTTGATATTCTTTAATATAAATTTAGATTTCAACAATGACGTTGACAACCAAAATACAACTCCAAATCCTTTACCGTCTTTTATGTGCAATGTCATATTACTCTACCGTAATATATACTGTGTCACCATCGGATGATTCAATTTCAATCAATTTACCGACAACCCCGGCTTCAATCATCATGAATATTTGATTAAAATCTATGTTATTTAGCGAATCATTACCGTTGATGTTAGGTAATTCTTTACCTGTATCTAAACATAATTTAATTATAGATATAGGTAAGTTTATTTTAACTTTATCACCATCGACACTTGAAATGTTGATTGTCAAAATCATTGAACCTATATCTTTGCGTTCCCCCACAGGCACAACCTTTGTTTGCAAAACTTCTCTTCCCAATAATTCATCTAACGATACATTTAATATGTCTGCTAATATTGGAAGAGTAGATATATCTGGAGCGGATAGGTCATTTTCCCATTTACTCACAGCTTGAGCACTAACATTTACCTTTTCAGCAATATCCTCTTGCTTTAACCCTAAATTCTTTCTCAATCTTGATAGTCTTTGTCCAAATGTTTCTTTCATGTTTTCTTTCCTCCGTGTTTATACCGATACTTATTCAAACGCTGCAGCATCTGTAATTGTATTATACCATTATGTAAATACCTTTTGAAGCGATCAATGGTTGTTTTATCCAACGAATTGGTTGTTTTTATGCAACTATTAGTTGAATAGCATTATCATCTGTTCCCAAAAAATACAATATGACGGCTTGAATTTACTCAAACCGCCCTGTTGTTTGTTTAATATTTTCTATCTTTCAAAATTTCCATCGCTTCGCAAAAACAGTCAACATGAAGTATTATGTCAATCAAGCTTTTTAATCTCAACATTTCCGTTTTCGCCAACAACAAATGTAGCATCAAAATCGTGATTACCGCTCCAACCTCTTACCTTAAAAGAATCAGCACATTCTTTTAATTTGGCACTTCCATAATATCCTGTTTTTTGTTTTAACTTTTCGTAGGATAAACCTTTCAGCTCTTGTGCTGTTATATCTCCACAAAAATGCCTCTCGCCTTCTTTGAAAAACTCAATGGCAAAGACGTTTTCATTCACAATGTCGTTTATATACTCAATAACCCCATTTTCATCTTCTATATGCCTATGTTGAAATGAAAACTTCACCATAAAAGGAATGGGATCAGCAGGATCATAGTCAACAATAATATTATCTTTGCCAAAGGGGTTTACTATTTCCGCTGAATCCTTGCTCTCTAAATATATAATTTCATATGAGGAAAAATGATTGGTCAGAAAGGAATAATTATTTTTACTCACGATACGAGACCTCCTTGAAGATAATATTTGTATTCTCATTATACCACACCGACACAAAAAAGTAAAGAGCGATTTGATTTTCTCAAACCGCCTTGTTGCATTAGCCTTCTCTAGTGGGGAAGGCTTTTACTTGTTTTTCAAAATCCCCATAGCTTCATGGGTACAGTTAACGTGAAGCATTTTATTTCTTTACACAAAAATAAGGACCACATATGCCTTCTTCGTGAGTACGAACGTAAGTCCAAGAATAGTCTGGTGCAACGATAAATACATCTCTGGCAGGGTCATTATCAACATCTATTGCAGAAAGTTTTCCCACGGTACCGCCTTTTTTAACTTTATTTGAAAAACCACCGGTAGCTCTAATTGCCTCTGTATATTCCAAAGCATCAAAAGCCGCTTTAGCTTCATCTCCTTCAAGACAAGGAACCTCGCACCAAGTAAATATATGCCACAAAAAATTTCCTTCCGAGGTGACATGCTTTTTTATCATTTTTTTGTCAACTCCTTCTGCAAAAGCAGCAAGCCATCTGTTAATATTCATAATCTTATGTGCTCCTTTCCATATTCTCTAATATCATTATCCCACACCGACACAAAAAAGTAAAGGACGATTTGATTTTACTCAAACCGCCCTGAATAAAGGCCCCTTTGTGTAAAGGGGGCCCCCACGACAGTGGGTGGGGGATTGTTACAATCCTTCCACCGCAAGCGGTCCCCCTCCCTTTACACAAGGGAGGCTCATTTAGTCATTAGAACTTCTTATCTTTAAGAATTTCCATAGCTTCGCCAAAGCGCTACAAAAATAAAAAGGGCATTTGAGAAAACGGCAAGTCACAAATGGTGGAGGTTTAGCCGTCGAGTAAGCGACGTACACCGGAAGAAAGGAGAAAGGAGACATAAAATGTGTTCCGGCTGTGACATCCGTTCTCTCAAATGTTTGGAAAAATGTTCAATTATCAAGCTTAAGCAAAATAATGCTCAACTTATTAACAATATTATTATAATATAAATTTCGTCAAAAATCAAGTGATTTTTTGAACAGTTTGTTTTCAAATTGTAAACTTTGTGTCAACAAATAGGCAAAATTTGCAAAATTTCCTTCAAAGCACGGCTCGCCGCGACCTTTCTTATGTACTCTCGGTCGCGCTGACGGGAAACAGTCATTTTCACTGCATAGGTCCTCTTTTCGGTTGAAATACCGATAAAGACCGTGCCTACGGGACTACCTGTTGAGGGGTCGGGATCAGGTCCCGCCTCGCCCGTCACAGACAAAGCGATATCAGTCGAAAGTCTCTCTCGCGCGCCCTTCGCCATTTCAATCGCCACCTGCTCCGAAACGGCACTGTGCTGTGCGAGTGTCCCCTCCGAAACGCCAAGCAATCTTACCTTCGCCTCGTTCGAATAAGTGATAAACCCACCGCGGAATACCGCAGATGAGCCGGCAATATCCGTTATCCTCTTGCCAAGATAACCGCCCGTGCAGGACTCCGCTACACTAAGCGTCAAGCCTGAATCTTTAAGTCTTTCAATCACAAGCTTTTCAATAAGCTCTGCATCTATCGCATAAATATATTTGCCAACGGGGCTGGCCTTTACCTTGTCCATCATCTCGCGGCACATCGCCTCGCCCTCATCCTCGCTTTTGGCAAGCGCGCTGACGCGAAGTCTCATCTCGCCTTCCTTGGCATAGGGCGCAAGTGCGGGATTTACACTATTCTTCATCAAATCAAGCAGATGCATCTCCACCTCGCTCTCGCCCATTCCCATAATATGAAGATTGTGGCTGACGAGCACGGTCTCACTCATCTCGCGAAGGCGCGGATAAACGAATTCGTCAAACATAGGGCAAAGCTCAAAGGGCGGACCGGGAAGAAGAACGACCGCCTTTCCATCCTTCTCCACAAAAACACCGGGGGCAGTCCCCGTTCTGTTGGGGAGCGCGACCGCACCGCGCGGAATATCCGCCTGCTTTGCATTGTTTGGGGGCATAGCTCTGCCCGAGGATGCAAAATAGCCCTCTATCTCTTTAAGTATCCCTTCGTCACGCACCATCGGAAGTCCGAGAACGGATGCCACAGTCTCCTTGGTCAGATCGTCATAGGTGGGACCAAGTCCACCCGTCAGAATAAGAAGATCCGCCGCCGAAAGCGCATCCCTCACAGCTTTTTCAAGGCGCAACGGATTGTCACCCACTACCGCCGTATGATAAACTGATATTCCAAGCTTCGCAAGCGCACGCGAAAGATACGCCGCGTTGGTGTTAATCACCTCTCCGAGAAGCAGCTCGGTTCCGACACAGAGTATTTCTGCATTTCTTATCTTCATAACCATCACCTCGCTATATTTCTATTCTAATTATACAATAATTCTCCGCCAAAATCAATTAAATACTTGAAAAAAGAATTAAAAAAGTGTATAATCAAAATCAATATCTGAGATTATTTCAAATTTTGATTTGGTGAGAAGTTACTTTGCTTAAAAAGGGTCGCTTTTCGAGAAAAGCTCCGCAAAAGCTTTAA
>CALGCW010000162.1 GCA_937884385.1 uncultured Clostridia bacterium
TTTTTGCTTGCAAAATGCGGTTATCAAACCGCAAGTCGAGTTTTCTCGGTGCGTCACTATCACTCCATATTTTTGTTGAATTATGCGCGCACCATACCGTTGTCCTTGCACGTAAGCGCGCCGATGAAGTTTTAAAACCGTTAAAATGCCCGTATTTTATCGAAAATTTGCGCAAAATACGCACAAACCCAAGCGATTAAAGCTTTTGCGAAGCTTTTCTCGAAAAGCGACCCTTTTCAAGCAAAGTCACTCCCCTATAAATCAAAATTTGAAATTTTCAAATCTACTTGACAGAGCAGCATATTTGTGCTAAACTAAACATACAACCACATAAAAAAGTCAGGGGTGCTGAATTGCTGAGATGGTGTCGAAAGATGCTGAACCCTTAACCTGATACGGATAATGCCGTCGTAGGTAGTACTGATAGAGTAGCATGATCTCTAAAAATATCAACCACACGGACTTTCACGTGTGGTTGATTTCAATTTTTGGAGGTGTTTTCTATGAAAGAAAACAAATTAAGAACAGAGGCACTGACCTTAAGTGCCGTAATGATCGCCTTTGCGATTGCCATTTCCGCTATTTGTTCGGCTGTCCCTTTTATCAATCTGCCGTTTGGCGGCGGTTTTACGATCGCAAGTATGCTTCCGATAATCATCGTTGCATATATGTACGGCACAAGATGGGGACTTCTCACCGCATTCGTATATTCAATTATGCAAATGCTTCTCGGCTTTAATACAGTAAGCGCGTTTTTCTTACCGGGAGACTCGCAGATGGTGTGGTGGCGCGCTCTTACCGTGTGCCTTATCGATTACGTCATCGCATATACCGTGCTTGGCTTGGGCGGAGTATTCAGAAAACGCTTTGAAGCTAAAAAAGCGATCGTTCTCGGCTCTGTTTTGACAATATCCTTGCGCTATATCGCGCATATTGTCTCGGGTGCTATATTTTTCGGAACTTGGGCAGAGTGGTTCTTTACTCAAGACGGCTTTCCCGCGTGGGGACAGGCGATACTCAATACGTTCTCTGGAGACTCACTCGCATTTGTTTATTCAGTAATCTATAACGGTACTTATATGATACCCGAAATAATCATTACTGCAGTCGTTGCGTTCTTCGTCACAAGAATTCCGCAGATCAAAATGCGCGACGGGGAATGATTATTTTTCAAATTTTGATTAGTCGGGGAGTTACTTTGCAAAAAGATGGGGGAACTACACCCCAAAGCTCCTTAAACTATATTTTTGTTGACAGGCTGTTTTTTATATGCTATAATTAATAAAAATATAGGAGGTACGATATGATCAAATTCAAAGGTAAAGTCACAAGCAAAAACGCCATTAAAACCCAAGGTCGTATGCTAAAAATACTTTTGATAATTTGTTTTGCTATAGCCATGCTATTTATGCTTGTTTTGCTTGGAGCGCATTGGTTTTTTCGAACTATTATTCTTGCAATGATACCCGCCATAATTATCGGATTTATGATTATTCCTAATAAATATATGGCATTGCTCCCAGAGAGATTGTTTATAGACACAGAGGAAAGAACAATAGTGTCTCAAGCCAATGGTCAAAGAGAGACATTTAAAATGTTGGATGCCGTTACTAAAGTCGAGGATCACGGAGATTATTATGCTTTCTATTTTAATAATCGTATTTCCGGACTTGGATTTGTAGCTCAAAAAGACCTCATAACTCAAGGCACTATCGAGGAGTTTGAAGAAATTTTTGAAGAAGTGCTTGTTCGCGTGCCTTCTAAATAGCCACTTGACAAAACCTACAATTTATATTATAATAACTAACTGTAACCGCGCCGAACGGTCGCGCGATATGTTGCCGAAAGGTGTTATCGCGAGGAAAGTCCGGGCTTCACAGGGCAGAGTAGCTGATAACGTCAGCCGCAGGCGACTGCCGGGAAAGTGCAACAGAAATAAACCGCCTCTTTTTAACAAAATTGCGTCAGCAATTTTCTTAGGGGTAAGGATGGAAAGGCGAGGTAAGAGCTCACCCGTTTCTATGGTAACATAGATCCGCTGTAAACCCTACTTGAAGCAACACCGTTTCGCAGATGTTTGCCCGACGTATATCTGCAGGGTGGCACGGGAGAGATCCCGAAGCTTGTCGGTGACGGCAAGCGAAGATAGATGACCGTTTAAGACAGAACCCGGCTTATAGACGCGATTACAAAATTAAAGCTCCTCACGAGTGGTGAGGAGCTTTTTTGTTTTATTTAGCAATTCTATGGATACCCGAAATATCCTTTTCAACGATACAATGAACCGGGCAAACCTCACGGCAAGCGCCGCAGTTCGTGCACTTTTCATAATCGATCGTTGCAAGGTTATTAACAAGGGTAATAGCGCCGTTGGGGCAAGTCTTTGTGCACTTACCGCATCCGATACAGCCGTTAGTGCAGAACTTGCGTACTACCGCGCCCTTATCGTGGCTGGAGCAGAGAACAAGAGTTCTGTTAACGTCGGGCATAAGCTCGATAATGTGGTGGGGGCAAGCTCTCGCGCAAATTCCGCAGCCGATGCAAAGCTCGCTGTTGACGAAAGCAACACCGTTCTCAACGCATATCGCGTTCTGGGGGCACGCCTTTGCGCAGTCGCCAAGACCTATACAACCGAAGGAGCAAGTGCCCGCGCCGCCGTAAAACATATTGGCAGCCTCACAAGTCTTTACACCCTTGTATTCAAATCTCTGCTTTACCGCAGAGCAGTTTCCGTCGCACTTAACAACCGCAACCATTTCAATGACGTCCTCAGCCTCTTTGCCGAGAATTCCTGCGATCGCCTGCGCGGCAGAGTCGCCACCGGGTACACAGAGATTTGTTTTGAGGTCGGGGTTGTCAACAAGTGCCTGAGCATAACCGTCACAGCCTGTGTAGCCGCACGCGCCGCAGTTTGCACCGGGCAAGCACTCACGGATCTTGGGGAATCTTTCATCCACGGGAACACTCATAAATTTATCTGCAAGAACGAGAATGATAGCGCAGATAAGACCAAGAACTACTGCAATTATACCTGCAAAAATAATAGCTTCCATTGTCCTACCTCCTTATCAAAGTCCGAAAATGCCCTCTACGAGACCGCTAAAGCCCATAAATGAAAGGGAAACGATCGCCGCAGAAACGAGAGTGATTGGCAAGCCCTGAAGAGCCTTGGGGATCTTGTCGTTACCTTCAAGCACGGAACGAACGCCCGCAAAGAGGATCATTGCAAGAAGGAAACCAAGACCGCATCCGAGTGCGGAGAAGATGGACTCAATAAAATTATAGCCATCGGTGATATTGTTGATTGTGACACCGAGAACCGCACAGTTTGTCGTGATAAGGGGAAGATAAACACCGAGCGATTTGTGAAGCGCGGGTATGTATTTCTTAAGAACTATCTCAACGAACTGAACGAGGGTCGCGATAACGAGAATGAATACGATGGTCTGGAGATATCCAAGACCAAGCGCATCGAGAACGAACTTTTGAATGGGCCAAGTGACCGCAGTTGCGACTACCATAACCGCAGTAACAGCTATACCCATACCCGTTGCCTGGTCGGTCTTTTTAGAAACGCCGAGGAAGGGGCAGATGCCAAGGAACTTAGCAAGCGTATAGTTGTTTACGAGAATTGAGGACATCAATATAATAAGTAATTCTTTCATACTGCACTATCCTCGCTTTCTGCTTTGATTTCACCGTCGCAGGGAACGCCTGCCTTTGCCTTAGCGCAGGACGCCGCAGAGGGGCAGCCCTCACAGCCGAAGCTCTTCTTCTTGGGATACTTGCCCTTTGTGATTATACCGACAAGAGCAATGAGCATACCGAATACGAAGAAGCCGCCGGGCGCACTTGTAAGAATGGGGAGCTTATAGGGCTCAAGGAAGGGAATGGGGATATCCGCAAAGGTTGCGTTTCCGAGAACCTCACGAATAAGACCCATTACGAAAAGCGTAAGCGTAAAGCCGATACCCATACCGATACCGTCAAGAGCGGAGTCTATGACGGAATTTTTGTTTGCAAACATCTCAGCTCTGCCGAGGATGATGCAGTTAACAACGATGAGCGCAAGGTAAACGCCGAGCATATCATAGATTTCGGGGGCATACGCGTGAAGGAGCATCTGAACTGCTGTCACGAAGCCTGCGATGAGGATGATGTACGCGGGAATTCTTACCTTGTCGGAGATTACGTTACGAAGAGCGGAGATTGCCATATTGGAGCAAAGGAGAACTGCAAGTGTTGCAAGGCCCATGCTTACAGCGGAAACAACGCCCGTTGTGACCGCAAGGGTGGGGCAGGTACCGAGAACGAGGACGAGAACGGGATTTTCCTTAATGATACCGTTTGTCAGAATACTGAGCTTATTGTTCTTTTTCATTGTTCGTCCTCCTTATTTATTATTTGCAAGACCGAACGCAACGAACGCGTCTGCAAGTCCTGACTTGAATGCGTTGGATGAATACGTAACACCGCCAAAGACCTCAACTGCCGCAGAGCCTGCAGAGTCAAGTCCCGCAAATCCCTTGTAATAATCCTTGAAGCTCTTGGATTCCATATAAGAGATCTGGTTGACGGAGATGATCTTACCCTCGGCATCGAAGCCTACTGAGTATTTCATATCACCCTTTGAATACTGTGTTTTAACGGCAAAGATAACCGCAGTTCCTCTGCCTTCCTTGTCAACGAATACGTTCTGAACCGATTCCGGATAGCCGGTAAGGTCGGTCACCTGTACATAGTCGTCGCGTGTCACCTCGGGGATAAGACCGTCAAGGGACTCCATCATTTTTTCATATTCATTGATTTCAATGCGAGGCTCGGTGACGGTGTTGATTCCCGCGAGCACTACCATTACGATTATTGAGAAAAGAGTGAGAACCACTACGGCTTTTACTGCATCATTTTTCATTTTCTGATACCTCCGAATGGTTTCTTTCTTGTAAGCTTGATGATATAGGGGTTAAGTATGTTGAGAAGGAGTATCGCAAAAGAAACGCCCTCGGGATAACCGCCGAAAGCACGGATGAGCGCGGTGATAAGACCGCATCCGATACCGAAGATTATCTTGCCCTTTGCTGTGTCGGGGCTTGTCACGTAGTCGGTAGCCATAAAGAACGCACCGATGAGAAGACCTCCCGCAAGCACGTGGAATGCTGACATATAGAGGCTTGCACCGTCAACAAAGAACATAAATATTGCCGTTGTGCCGATGAAGGCAACGGGAATATGCCAGGTGATTACCTTTGCGGCAATAAGGATGATACCGCCGAGGATGAGAGCAGCCGCACAGCCCTCGCCGATAGCGCCTGCACGGTTTCCAAAGAACATGTCCACAAGTGAGGGAAGCTCTTTGCCGGCCATATAGTTGCCAAGGGGAGTTGCACCGCTTGCAAGCTCTGCATCTGCGTAATTGGTTTGAATTGCAGCAGTCATTGCGTCGGGGAAGCAGATAAGCATCGCAATTCTCGCGGTGATCGCGGGGTTCGCAAAGTTGTAGCCGATGCCGCCGAAGAACTCTTTAACGATGATGATGGCAATAAACGCACCGATGACTATCATCCAAAGATTTTTTACCTCGCCGAAATTCGCGGGGAGCGTGAGTCCGAGCAAAGTGCCAGTCACGAAGCAGGAAAGATCCCAAACGGTGCTTTCTTGCTTTCTGATCTTGCACCATATGTATTCAAAAAGTCCGCAGGCAAGATTTGAAACGAGGAGAATAAGAGCAGCTCTAACTCCGAAAAGGAGAATGGACGCAAGCATCGCGGGAACGAGTGCTATAAGCACCGTTGCCATAATGGACGTCGTGGAGCGAGGATGTCTTATATGGGGAGAGGGTGAAACTGTCAAAAGATTATTCATTATTTCTTTACCTCCTGACGTTCTTTAAGTATTTTCATTACTTTAGCCTTTGCAATTTTATTCGTATGAACGAGCTGACGCTTTGCAGGGCAAACGAAAGAGCAGCATCCGCACTCCATACATATATTCGCTTTAAGCTCAACGAGAGCCTCGTCGTCACCTGCGCGAAGTGCCTGAACGAATGCCTTGGGGTCAAGACCGAAGGGGCACGCGTTCACACAGCTTCCGCACTTGATGCACGCGGTGGGATCGGGAACGAAAGCCTCCTCCTCGTTGAAGAAGAGGACCGCGTTTGTATTTTTCATAACAGGCATTTCCATGCTCTCAACTGACCAACCCATCATAGGACCTCCGAGAATGACCTTTTTGGGGTCTTCCTTAAGTCCGCCTGCAAATTCAATGATATCAGCGATTCTCGTACCGATGGGCGCGATGATATTCTTGGGCTCTGCAACGGCACCGCCGTCGATGGTGATGCACTTTCTTGTAAGGGGCATACCTGTTCTTATGAACGAAGCGATCTCTGCAAGAGTCGTGCAGTTGATAACTATAACGCCTGCATCGATGGGGAGCTTACCTTCCATAATGACCTTGCCGGTTGTGTGATATACGAGGACCTTCTCACCGCCCTGGGGATATACCGCCTTAAGGGGCATAACCTCAACGTTGGATATGCGTGATGTAGCTCTCTCTATCTTTTCGATGCATTCGGGCTTGTTCTTTTCAATGCCGAAGATTATTCTCTTGGGGTCAAGGCATTTTTTGAGAAGTCTTACACCAAACTCAATATCGTCCACGCGGTCGATCATAGTGCGAGTATCGCTTGTGATGTAGGGCTCGCATTCAGCGCCGTTGATGACGATCTCATCAACACTCTTTACGTTGAGCTTAACGGCTGTGGGGAAGCCTGCACCTCCGAGACCGACGATCCCGCTGTCCTTAACTGCACAAACTAACTCTTCAAGCGTGCTTACCTCGCGGGGAGCAAGCTCCTCGAAGGGGGTGTCAAGTCCATCGTTCTCAATAAGGATTGCAGATACCTTTCTACCGTTAGAGAGAATGGTAGTGTCGGTATTTTTGACCTTACCTGAAACACTTGAATGAATTTTTGCGGAAACGTAGCCTGAAGCCTCTGCGATAACCTGTCCGACCTTAACGAGGTCGCCCGTTTTGACAACGGGTGTTGCAGGCGCGCCTATGTGCATAGAAAGAGGCATAAGCACGGTCTTGGGAGACGGCATTACTACCGGAGCCTCCTTAGCAGTCCCTTTTTTGTGCGGGAGGGAAACACCCGGCAATTTGAATAAAGGCAATTTTTTCACTCCTTCATATTAATATTTATATTCAACAAACTTAATTATATCAAATACATGTTCAAATGTCAATTGATTTTATGAGAAATAAACAAAGAAATTTAAGGAAATGACACGAAATTTGTACATTGTGAAAAATATATCAATCTTTTTGCGGGTGTCGGTAAAAGTTTAAAGCACCGTTATTAAACGGTGCCTTTGTTAATCTTTTATTGCGTATAAGTTTAGATCCCACGCGGGGATGTATGGAAATCTCCTTAAATAGAGCTTATACTCGGGATTTAGGTCTCTTACAAGCTCGGGCAGAGCAAACAAGTCCTCGCTTCTGTGGTAAAGCGACACAAGAAGCTTTGGCGAATGTGCCTTGATCGTTTCAGCCGAACCGAGCAAAGCCTCTCGCTCCGATCCCTCAACGTCATATTTTATATAGTCCACGGGCGCACCCGCAAGAACGGAGTCAAGAGAAACAACGCTTATCTCTTTTACCTTGGAGACGATATTACCTTTTGATACTATGCCGGCGTTGCGGTTGCCGCTTGCATCGAAGAGCAGAGTGGTGTTTTCGCTCCACGCGCCCGCGTTTACGCAACTGATTTTTATTTTGTCAATGCCGGCTACGTATTCAGAGAGCTTTCTGAAATTTCTCGCGTCGGGCTCAAGCGCAACGGCAGATTTAAGGGCAGGGCAGTAGTGCAGCATCTCGCGCAAGGTGTCGCCGTTATATGCTCCGAGATCTGCATAGCTTTCGATCTCATTGCAGTTCAAAATCTCGTCGTATACGGCATCCCTGTCGCTTTCGCTATCCCAAAGGTAGCCTATGTCACCCGTGAGCTTGTAGCGAATGACGTTCTCATATATTCTTTTCGACTCTTCATCTGCAAGGCTGTTCCAAACGTCTTCAAAGCGCGTGCGGTTCTCCTCGAAAAATTCATAGGTGAAAAGTGTCTCCCCAAAAACGGGAACGTCGGGGGCATACAGCTCACATTCCTCGCCCACTTTTCTGAATAGAGCCATAACGTCGGGCAGAGAGGATGCAAATGAGAGCAGAACTATCGGATTTTGCCCTGCGTACCTTTCCTTCATCGCAGAGTAGGAGATGACGGTCTTGCCGTGGAAACTGTGACCTCTCACAAATCCGTCACTTGCGAAGAAATCCGATATCTCAATACCGTATTTATCACATACTGCTATTATCTTGTCAGCACCGTTGCCCATTCCGTACATCACCACGGGTCGCCCCGCAGACGCAAGATAGTGCCATAAATCAGTCTTTATATCGATATTCATATCAAACCTCGTTTTAAACTCTATCAAAATTATATCACACAAAATAAAAAATAGCAAGATGATACCGTCAAATTTTGATTTGGTGGGGAGTTACTTTACTTAAAAGGTGTTACTTTTTTCGAGAAAAAAGTAACCAAAA
>CALGCW010000163.1 GCA_937884385.1 uncultured Clostridia bacterium
ACTGCGGCAATCTTCGCATTGATCCTTGCCGCAAATACGGCTTGTATAAACGATATGATAATCTGTATACCCGATAGCGCTGCAAGCGCCCATATAAACGGTATGAACCAGTCGGGGTTTTGTCCCGTCAGCAATCGGTCGATAAAAATGCGAGAAAATGCGGGCTCAATGATACCGATGAGCGAAGCAATCACCGTTGTAATAACCGTAAACGCAACTGCCACACCCGCCCCCTTCATCTTCGCTTTAGCAAACGCAAGCATGCTCTTGGGTTTGCCACTCGGCTCAAATGTCTCGGATGGCTCAAACATCAAACAAATACCCGTAAAGGATTTGTCGAAGGTCTCCATCGGCACGGTATAACAGCCCTTTGCGGGATCGTTTAGCACCGCCTTGTTGCCCTTAAATCCGTCAAGCACGAGAAAGTGATTGAAATTCCAGTGAATGATGCAGGGGAATTTTCCGTTTGCCTTCAAATCCTCCGGCTCGTAACGGTAGCCTTTTGCCACAAGTCCGTAGCTTCTTGCGGCTTTTAATACGTTTTTTGCATTGGATCCGTCTCTTGATACGCCGCAATCTGCGCGTACCTGCTCAAGAGGAATCCATTTCCCATAATAGGCGAGGATCATCGTCAGCGATGCCGCACCGCATTCCAGTGCTTCCATCTGCATAATGACAGGAACCTTAGCCGCGCCTTTCGTTATGGGTTGCTTGATCGGTTTCGTAGCTTTACCCATATCCGCCACCTCAATTCAGAATGAAGGATATAGGAGAAACGCTCTCTATCACGATCTCAGCGTTATGTATGCCATCGGCAAAATCACCGCTGACCTTTACGGCAAATACCCACTCACCGTTTACAAGATTTCCAACGTGAAGCGCGTAGTCGGTAAACGTACCGTCAACAGCCACGGGAGATGAAGCAATCTCGGTAACGGTTCCTTCTTTATCACCGATGCGAACGGTCATACCATTCTCAACCGAAGCAATGTCGGTCTCTTTCACATAAATTGTTACCTCACCGTTTTCTGCAACGGCAACGGTGGAAAGGGTGGTATCCAACGTTCCTACAACACCCCAAACAATAGCGCCGACAAGCAATACAATAATCGCAGCCAGTATCATCCAAACTCCGGGATTGGATACGCGGATATACTCATTCAGTTGCTCGGGCGAGGATACCCGATCTACACTCTTCTTTCTAAATAACTGTTCGTTCATAATATTTCACCACTCACTTCTTGATCGTTTGTTCCGTTGTTACGGCATTCGTTGAATTATCACTAACAGGGTAAGTAATTTTCAATCAGATATTTCGCAAACTGAGAGCTTGTAAATGCCGCAAACTTCTGATACTGATCCGATTTTTCTTCATCGGCGTAATCGCAAACACTTTTTATAATCAGTCCTTTGGGTTTAGGAAGTATAGCCTGCTCAACCGCATACATTACGGCATACGATTCCATATCCAATGCTGCCGTATTTCCGTATTGAGAATGAATCTGCTTATCTACGACCTCACTGTTTGCGACCACGGTGGAACCGCAAGCCATCGGACCGATATGTACGTGAAATTCATTGTCAGGACTCTCGATTGCTCGCTCTACAAGTGCAATTAAGCTCTCGTCCGTGTTTACAAAGCGCGGGCGAGGAATAAAGCCAACCTCTCCATAGGATACTCTCGCTCTTTTGGCTGATACGAATTTACCGGATGAATAATCCCATACAACGTCGGGAATTACAATATCTCCGTATATTTGTTCCACCGAGTTTCTATGTGCAACCCCCGCGGCTATTCCAACCATAAAGACAAATCTTGGCTTGAATAGGGTGATCATCTTCATTGTCAGCACACCCGCGGCGGTCATACCCATTTCGTCTTGCCGTGCGGCTACAAGCTTCAGACGCTTTCCTTTTCGCTCAACCGCCGTTTCATAGTATTTCTGACTATCTCCCTCTAAATTCAGAGGTTTCCAATCCTTATACATATGCATAACTCCCGCTTCCTCGGTGGCTGTTGCGGTAATTAAAGCAACGTAATAATCAAAATTTTTCAAAGCAATTTTCCTTTTCGTCCTCTTGATAGCGTTTAATCTGATAGATTATCCTCAGATGTTCTTTTTGATCTTCAAAATGTTTTGACCGTCTTTATATTCGTAGGTTATCTCATCCATGCTTTGCTTGACCATATAGATACCAAGTCCACCGATTTCTCTTTCTTCAGCGGAAAGCGTAATATCCGGATCGTCCTTGCCAAGCGGATCATACGGAACTCCGTTATCAATAAATGTGATAATAACCGCCAACGGAGCCTCACTCACCTCAACCCGAACGGTTGCGCTACCAACTTCGGTGTTATAAGCGTAATGAGCAATGTTTCCGAAAAGCTCGTCAATAGCTATGTCAATTTGCATCTGCGCCTTGATGGGGCAATCCATCAACTCAAGCTGTGCATTGACGAATTCCGTAACGGTCTCAATATTTTCAACAGTTGCAGCAAGGGTTAACTCCTTCATTGGGCATCCTCCTCATTGGTTTCCATTCTTGCCTTGTATTCAAGGCAAAGCATTGTAATATCGTCGAACTGGTCGGCATCTCCTACAAATTCGTCTATATCCTTTTTTATTGCGGGAAGAATATCGTTCGGAGTGCCTCCCTTAACTTTGTTAAGGATCGCTCCAAGTCTATTCATTCCATAAAGTTCGTTTTTGAGATTGGTCGCTTCGGTTACGCCGTCCGTGTATTGGAATATCTTATCTCCGGGTTCAAGCCTCGTTGAGCCTGCACGGTATTTCATACCTTCCATACCGGCAAGAACGAAGCCTGCACGGATTTTATAAGGCTCAAAGTCACCGCCTGCTTTGCAGATAAAGGGCATTTCGTGTCCTGCATTCACATAAACGAACTCGCCCGTTACAAGGTCAAGCACGCCCTCAAAGGCTGTAATAAACAATTCTTCGCTGTTAGACTCGCACAGAAGCTGATTGACCTCGGTGAACACCTTGCCGAGATCTCTGCCCGGTGTGGTGTGGTCTTTTATCAAGGTTTTACCGATAACCATAAAGAGTGCCGCCGGAACACCCTTACCCGAAACGTCTGCCATAACAATGGCAAGGTGGGTATCGTCCACCATAAAGAAGTCATAAAAGTCACCGCCGACCTCCTTGGCAGGCTCCATCGTGGCGTAAATATCAAATTCTTTTCTTTCGGGGAAAGCCGGAAAGATGCACGGAAGCATAGATGCCTGAATATGCTTTGCAATATCAAGCTCAGCACCGATTCTTTCCTTTTCCGCCGTAACCTTAGACAAATTTGCAATATAGTTTTCAAGCTCCGCCAGCATGAAGTTGAAGGATTGGCTCAGGGATTCGATCTCGTCCCCCGTTTTGATATCGATGTGCTGATTTTCAAACATACCGGTCTTGGTAATCTCCTGAGTAAAAGCGGTCAATTTTCCAACAGGCTTTGTAACCATCTTTCTTACAAAGAAGATATACAAAATGATGGTAATACCGATAATCGCAAAGGAGATCAGCAGCATATTGATAAGGAAGGAGTTGAGGTATGCTCTCACTTCGCTCATATCGAGTATGTACTGAATTTCCGCGATAGCGTTTCCGTTCTCGTCAAGAATGACCGAAACGCCCGTGTAATTGTATCCGTAGTCGTTGTCCGTTACGAGAGGAGTGTCAATTCCTTTATTATCTCTGTATCTTTCCCAAATGGTGATATATTTTTCCATATCGGCAGGATCGTCGGGATTTGCCGCGTCTACGTACAGAATATCACTGCCGTAAGGAAGCTGATTGGCGGGATCGTCTCCCATTTCCTCCACCATTGCGTCAATGTAGAAGCAAACGCTGTCCTCATCGGGAACAACGAGTGAGAGGAAGGTGATATCGCCGTCCTTTTTCAACTGATTGAAGAGATCATACATTTTCTGATATTCGGGTGTCTCATCGCCGCCCTCTGTAAGAATCGTTTTCACATCCTCAATGTCAAGCATAGCGGCTATGGCATTGCTGTTCGTCATAACTCTTTCCGCATACATTTCTTCCAGATAGGATTTCGAGGTTGCGTAGCTAAAGAGCGAGATCGCAATCGTAAGAACAAGTCCGACGATTCCAAGTGAAATAATGAATTTAGGCAAAAGTTTAAGCTTCATTGTTCGTCTCCCCGTCAAGTCGTTTATAGTAAACCTCCGCATCACACAGGCATCTGCCGTGGCAGATCGGGCATATCAGCTCGGTATCGTCATACCAAACTTTTTTTGCTTCGGATAAATAAGCGAATTTACATTCCGAAAGAGCTTTGCCCAGCGGAAGGATGCCGCCCGGCTTCCAACAAACGATAAAAGTAACGTCTATGGAAAGCTCTTTTAGCCTCTCCAAAATAAAGTTTATCATTTGTGCGGCAAAACCGATGCCGCGATATTCTGCTTTAAGTCCCACCGACTGAATTTTACCGACCATTTTATCGGTGCGGGAATACACCTTGCGAAACAGCTCTGCGTCAAGCTTTGCATATTTCGCAATATCTTCCGGATCGGTAAGATAGTAATATATATATCCAACGGGTTCTCCCGCTTCGCTTTTCAGAAGATAGAAAAATCTGTCCGCAGCACCAACCGCAGAGGCAATTTCTTCTGCCCCGTACAGATTTTCACCAACGCACTCGTCACACAAAAGACGGGCTTCGTTGACTTCTTCCTCTGAAAGCGGTTTCAGATAAAACACGCCTTTGTTTTCAAGATTAAATGTGTATTTCATTTTTTGCCTTTCGTACAGGTCAAAATCTTCATTCCCATAGAAATGACCGATTTTTCCTTCAGGATCAAGCGCTTGAGCGGTTCATAGTTTTCGGCAAGCCAAGCCGACCACGATTTGTATTCTTCGTTGTCCGGCTCTGACTCAAGAAGCAGTAACACGTCCTCGCGTAAATAGGTAAAAAAGGTAGTAAAGATCGCTTTTTTCTT
>CALGCW010000164.1 GCA_937884385.1 uncultured Clostridia bacterium
ATGCACAAACCCAAGCAGCAAAAGTTTTTTGGTTCTTTTTTTCAAAAAAGAACATTTTCTTTTCTTTGTAACTTCTCCCCGATAAATACCAATTTAGCGGTGGGGTTTGAATTGTAGGGGCGTGCAAAAGAGAAAAAGGCTTCGCACAAGCAAAGCCTTATATTTTTATAGTTCTATTTTATTTTTTATCCCTCCAAATGAATAATACATCCGTGTTGATAACTACTAAACTATTCGTTAGCATTTGTTTAATCTCTTCGAGCTCAATACTGTTTAATTCATCTATACTTGAAATATGAATACAACAGAATTCTTCTCCATAAACGCAAATTGAATAATGATATGTATAGTTATAAAGATCAACCAAATTCTCACTGTTTCGTTCAACGCTCAAGCTATCCTCATACATCAGGTCATATCGAGAGTAATAAGAGTTCGCACATTCCGATGCAACAAGCTGTATATCATCATCCTCTGTAAAATTAAAATCAACTCTCTTAAAATTACAATTAATCTTATATGCGTATTCGTTGCCCTCTCCATCATCTGACTTTAAATAATAGAGCTGCCTTATACCGAGTCCCTCGTCATGCATATCGTATATACAGCCGTGACTCTTTCTAAAACTGTTAGAAGCCGGCGACACCATTGAAAAGGCACAATATTTGCTTTCAGTCACTTGATCATTATCATCCAAATCAAAAGATACAAAAGTATCTATAGTTCCATTGTTTGCACTATTATACTTATCAATGTTCTCTACGAACTCCTTATGCGTATCAACCTCCCACTCGTATAAAAATCTACCGCAGGACGTGAGTGTCATTAGCATTGAGATACAAATAGTCAATATTATTATTCTTTTCATAAAGTCAAGCCTTCCTTTTCGATTTTTCAAGCGATACGGTAGTGATGGGTGCTGTGGTTTCATAATTTCAACCTGCCTTTACTAAGAGTGGGGGGTCAATATCCTCATAATATTATACCTGCTTTTATTCGAAAATTCTTCCAAAAGCAATGAAATTTTTTTAAAAAACATAAAAAGACGCAGGCGGGCACCGTAAGATGCCCGCCCTGCGTGTTTGGGGCAAGCTCGTGCCCTTCTTATTATATTTATCGTACCATAAAAAACGGTAATTGTCAACGAATTTATTGAATTCTCAAGCTTGCGACCTTTTCTGCGCTTGGAGTGACGTAGGCGGTCCAGTTAGTGTGATAGATGACAAGACCCGGGTTTGCACCCTGCACCTTTTTAACGTGTCTTGCAAAGGTATAGTCTACGGCAATATTGGCGCTCTCATTGACACTTGAATAATATGCCGCGATCTCTGCTGCCTCGGTGAAGTTTATTGCGTCAGGCTCTTCCCCATTGCAAATCATTACGACGTGGCTTCCCGGCTTGTTTTTGACGTGGAACCAGTAGTCGCTCTTGCTTGCAAGGTTAAAGGTGATATATTCGTTTTGAATATTGTTCTTACCGCAGAGCACGGTGTAGCCGTCCGTCGTTCTGAACTTCATATAAGAGGTGTTCTTTTTCTTTACCGGGCGATAATTCTTCATTTTAGATGCGTATCCCGAGGTGTAGAGCTCGTCGCGTATCTCAACAAGATCGCTGGTGTTCTCTGCGTGTGAGAGCGCATCGAAAACGGAATATATATATTTAAGCTCCTGCTCTGCCTTTTCTATCTGCAAGGTCAGCTCGCGCTGTGCATTCTTGCACTTATTATATTTTTTATACATTCTCTGCGCGTTTGCAGAGGGAGAAAGGCGAGTATCAAGCTCGATCACTATTTTTCCAAACGTGCCGCTTTCCTCGTCGTAATTCTCATAATCGACAAGCTCGACGCGCTTCATTCCGCGCTCTATGGCATAGATATTTGAAGTTATAAGGTCACCCTGCTTCTTATATTTTTCACCCTCCTTACATTCCTCAAGCTCCGCCCTTTGCTTATCGATCTTTTTAAGAAGGCGGCTTTCGGAATTGGTGAGGATCTTTAAGATATCCGTTGCCTTTTGCTTTACTCTCGTGTCCCTATCCCTGCTTTCAAAATAGGTGTCAAGCATTTTTGAAGGACTCTCAAAGCTCTTTATCTCAAGGCCTGTATAATGGGTGAGGCGGCAGAAGGCATATTCGACCATTCGCTCGCCCTCATATACCGCGCACGGCTCAAAGGAAGCGTTTTTAATATGAGCTACAACACCTTCAAAGGCACTCCAAAGTGCTTCAAGGGATGTGTTTCGAAGTGTTGCGTCGATATCTCCGCTTGCGCGGTAGGCTATCTCCCTTGCGACGGAGCTTGATATACCGAGGTAATTATTTATTATAAATTTATCCGTTCTCGTATCTGCAGGCGCATCGTACCAAAGCTTGGAAAAGTCCTCTTTTGTAGACAGAAGTGGATCGTTTTTGCTCTGCTTGGGCGGGAGCTCGTAAAGCATACCCGGAAGCACCTGGCGAAGTGAGCTTGTTGTGAAATCGACCACCTTAAGCGCGGAGACTATACGTTTTTTGGAGTTTAAGAAAATAAGGTTTGAATACTTGCCCATAAGCTCTGCAACGAGGTAGCATTTCGTATCAAATCCCATCTCGTCACGCGTATCAAAGGAGAGAAGCACCGCGCGCTCAAAGCCGAGCTGCTCTACATCCGAAAGCTTTGCGCCCTGCAGGTGCTTGCGAAGGAGCACGCAGAACATTGGCGGATTTTGCGGATTTTCCTTGCTTATCTCAGTAAAGCCTATTCGTGGATTGTTTGAGCCCGCGTTGATAAGTATTCTTTTTCCGCCGTGGAGCGATCTTATCTGTATGTGTATCTCGTCCCTGTCGGGCTGATATATTTTTTCAACTCTTGCACCGCGCGATTCCTTGAGTATCTCGTTCGTCACGCAGGCGAGCATTCCCGCATCAAAAGCCATATTTTCCGTCTCCTTTCATAAAACTGCTACCATTATAACACAAGGCGAACAAAATTGCAAGGAAAAGCTCCATTTCTTTTGAAATGGAGCAATTTTTATTTATACTGCATCAGCGCATAGAGCATATTTGCAAGAGATGCGCGAGTTAAGCTGTCAGAGGGTGAAACGTAGCCATCCTTATCGTCAAGAATGCCCATACTGTTCAAGGTATAGACGGCATCGTGTGCCCAGGACGGAATATCGTTTTTATCCGCAAAGGTGGGCTTAAGCGTTGGCATTTCCCCTTTCACTACCTTGCTTACTATCAGAGCAGCCTCTGCCCTCGTTATCTCCCTTTCGGGTTCAAAAAGGTAATCTCCGTTTGCGTTCACAGAGCCGAGTATGAGTCCTTCGTCCCTTGCGGTCTTAACATATCCGCGAAGAGAAACGGGGATGTTTTCGTTGTCGGTAAATCCCGTATCCGTCACGTTATCCTTTGCTTTATAGCCGAGAGTGTCCATAAGCATTACGAGAAAATCCATTCTGCTGACTGCCCTGTCGGGCATAAAATAGCTCTTGCTTCCGACCTTAACACTATCCATTATTCCCTTTTCTATCATCGTCATTGCCGCGTGATGGGCGCGGTTTCCGTTCATATCGCAAAGGTGTACGTCACTCTTAAGTGCCTCTACGTTGAGAATAACCCTTCTTGAGGTCGAATAGTTTCCGTATTTATCCACCGCGACGTATTCAAAATAGTCCGTTCCAACGTAAGAAGATGTTGGGGTGTATGAATAATCCCCCGTTGATGAATCGAAAACAAGCGTACCGCCCTCGGCATAGGTGACGACTTCATATCTTAGGGGGTCGCCTTCCTTATCGTATGCACCGACCCTGCCATACACGGTAATGCTTTGATGCGTGCTTACCTCAAAGCTTCTCTCATCCTCTAAAAGAAGCGTCGGGGCGGTGTTTTCATCCCGCAAAAAATAGAGATTACAGGTCATTTCATACTCAAACGAGTTGACCTTGAATTTAAAGGAGCTCTCACGGACATCCTCGCTTGCTGCCCTGAAATTCAACAAAGAGAGATTCGCGGCAGATATCGACTGTCCCGCGTTCACAAGCACGTCGCCAACGCAAAGGCATCCTTCCTCAACGCTTGGTGTTTTCGTCACCGTCACCGTGCTTATCTCGGATACGTTCAGATTTTTCATAAAATCCTCGGCAGAAAACACTATCTTTTCTCCCAATACGGCACTTTTTGCCATATCCTTACCGCTTGCAATAACGTAAAGACCGCTTGACAGGTCAAGCGTGGCGTCACTGTTTTGCTCTCTTACCACTCCCACGACCGTAAATACTACAGCCATCATTATCATACAAAATGCAATTATCGACCTCATTATATTCCCTTTCCGCAGTTTTCTGCATTTACAAAAGCTTATTAAAGTATATATTTCAAAAAATATTTTTATGCACGAAAAAGAAATATTGTAATTCTCGGTGCTTTGGTGTATAATACTGTTTAGGGAGGTGATAATATGCGTTTTGAAAATGAATTCGTGGGGCTTAGCGTAAAAGAGATACTCACGGAAAAGCTCGGATTTTCAAAAAGAGCTGTCACCGACCTCAAAAGCCGAGCCGACGGAATAATGCTAAACGGCGCTCGGGTGACAGTACGGGCTACGGTTTCTGAAGGCGACGTGCTTGAGATAAATTGCTCTGACAAGGCTGACAAAGAAAAGCTTGTGCCTTCGGGTGTGATGCCGGACGTGATATACGAGGATGATGCTCTAATCGCGCTCAACAAGCCCCCTTTTATGCCCACGCATCAGTCTCAAGGGCATTTTTACGACACTCTTGCCAATTCTCTTGCTTACTATTTTTCACTCAAGGGCACGCCCTTTGTTTTCAGAAGCGTTAACAGGCTTGACAGAAATACAAGCGGCGTAGTCATAGTTGCAAAAAGCAGGCTTGCCGCATCAAAGCTCTCAAATATGATGAAGCAGGGCAAAATAAAAAAGACATATCTTGCAATCTTGCAAGGAGATCTGCCGCAGGACAGCGGGAGGATCGAGACATACATACGCAGGAAGGAAAAAAGTATAATTCTGCGTGAGGTGTGCGACAAGTGTGAGGATTCAAAGCTTGCAGTGACGGAATATTCGGTGCTTGCAAGTGCGAACGGCCTTACGCTCGTTCTCGCTTCACCAATAACGGGGCGCACCCATCAGCTTCGCGTGCATTTTGCTCACATTGGCGCACAGATACTCGGTGACGATCTCTATGGGAAATCCTCTCCCCTTATTGACAGGCACGCGCTTCACGCCCTGAGGATCGAACTGCCCCACATATCGAATGAGGGTGCGCTCGTGCTTGAAGCGGAGCTGCCCGAGGATATGGCGCGCATAATAGAAGCCGATTTTGGAAAGGAATTTAACACATATGGAAGAAAATAAAAACGTGGATTTAGAAGCTTCGAAGACGGAGATCGAGTACAAGAAGGAAAAATTACCTAAATTTTCCTATGTTTTTTTCGCAATAGCTCTCGTTTCTCTGATCCTATATATAATCGCGATCAATTACACTCCCTTTGCGGATTTTTTCAACAGGCACGTCTCATCAATATTCAGGGGAACGCTTGCTACCATCACAAATATTTTGCCTCTTTCGCTCGTTGAGCTGATAATCATTACCTTACCCGTCACTCTGTTTTTTATTATAAGATTTGCACTGAAAAGGTACTCCGATACGTGGCACAATGCGGGCATATTTTGCCTTGCCATTCTCTCAATTGCGTGCCTCTTGTTCTCACTTTTCGTTTGCTCGTTCGGTATCGGTTATTATTCCTCAACGCTTGATAAAAAGCTTGAGCTTGAGAAAAGCACCGTTTCAAAAACGGAGCTTGCCGCAACCGCGGAATGGCTCATCGGTGAGGTCAACGCCGTTATTGACGAGGTCGAGTTTATAGAAAAAAGCTCGTCGGTCTCTCCGCACACGCTGAGCCGTACCAACGATATACTCCTCGACTCGTATGATAAGATAAGCGAAAAGTACGAATTTATACCGAAACTCTATTCACGCGTTAAGCCTATAATGCTTTCAAAGCCGATGACCTATACGCACATTTCGGGAGTATACACTTACTTTACAGGCGAAGCCAACGTTAACACGAATTCCCCCGATTACTGCATACCCTACACGATGGCGCACGAGCTTGCCCATCAGCGCGGCATCGCGCGTGAGGACGAGGCGAATTTCATCGCCTTCCTCGTTTGTTCTGAAAGCGACGACGCTTATATCCGCTATTGCGCTTATCTCAACCTTTGCGAGTACGTGTTGAACGCCCTTTACGGTGCTGACAAAAAGCTGTGGGAGGAGACCTACAAAAAGCTTGACAACCGCGCGATATACGAAATGATAGCATATAACGAATTCTATGAGCCGTATCAGGACAACGTCGTCGGTGAGATCAGCGGCGCGGTGAACGATGCCTATCTTCAGGCAAACGGCACGCAGGGCTCTGTGAGCTATGGACTTGTGGTAGATCTTGCAGTTGCGTATTTTCACAAAAATATAGAAAACTGAATATAATGCTTAATGATCTGTTTGCAATAAAAAAATTTGTCAAATAATCAAAAAGCTATTCCATTTTTGGTAGTTATGTGTTATAATGTCTATACAGTAATTTTAGCATAATAGCTACCAAATTTTTTTGGGGGATAATATATATGGAAAAAATCGTAATACGAGGTGGGCACGAGCTTCACGGAGACGTGTATATTCACGGAATGAAGAATGCCGCGCTTCCCATCATTTTCGCAACGATCCTCACAGCGGACAAATGCGTTATCGAAAACGTACCGCTTGTTAACGATATAATAATGGCTTTTGAGATACTTGAATCCATGGGCGCAAGGATCACTTATCAGGATAAAACGACGGTCGAGATAGATACGACCGAGCTTGAGGGCGGAAACACCCCCTTTGAGCTTGTTTCAAGAATGCGCGCGTCTACATACCTGCTTGGTGCGGAGCTTGCAAGATTTCATAGCACGAAGGTGGGTTATCCCGGCGGCTGTAATTTTGGCACACGCCCGATCGATATGCACATCAAGGGCTTTGAGGCTCTCGGTGCGACTGTTTCGCAGGACGAAAACTACGTTTATGCACAAGCTTCCGAGGGACTTGTGGGCAGCTCCATCTATTTTGACATTGCCTCCGTCGGAGCTACGGTAAATCTTATGCTTGCCGCCACTCTTGCAGACGGTATGACAGTTATTGAAAATGCCGCACGCGAGCCCCACATAGTTGACCTTGCCAACTTCCTTAACACCTGCGGTGCAAATATCAAGGGAGCAGGTACGGGCATTATAAAGATAGTCGGCGTAGAAAAGCTTCACGGCTGTATATATGAGATAATTCCCGATATGATCGAGGCGGGCACGTATATGACCGCCGTCGCCGCAACAGGCGGTGAGGTAAACGTCAGGAACGTCGTCCCCAAGCACCTTGAGATCATCTCAACGAAGCTTTCCGAGATGGGCGTGGAAATACGCACCTATGACGATTACATAACGGTAAAGAGCGACGGACATCTCAAGCCCACTAATATTCAAACGCTCCCCTACCCCGGATTTCCGACGGATATGCACCCCCAGTTCTCCACTCTTCTTTCGGTGGCGAACGGTGAGAGCACCGTTTCGGAGACTATTTGGAAAAATCGCTTCAAATACGTTCACGAGCTTGAAAAAATGGGCGCAAGCGTCACCGTAAACGAGCCGAATGCGACCTTCACGGGTGTACAAAAGCTCCACGGTGCGAGCGTGACCGCAGTTGACCTGCGCGCAGGCGCGGCTGTCGTTATTGCCGGTCTTATTGCAGAGGGCAAGACAGAGGTGACTAATATCTATACCATTGAACGCGGCTATCTCGACATCGTCGGTAAGCTCCGCGACCTCGGTGCGGATATAAAGAAGGTCATTATCGATGAAAATGCGTTTCTTTAATTGATACTATAAAAACAAAAGCCAAATGCAAGTGCATTTGGCTTTTTTGTTATTGGGCTCACTAAATCCCAATTTATTGTCTTATTTGGAGTGGTGTTATTGACTTTTGCAAAATTATATGATATCATTAAATGATACTTATGTATAATAATAGATTAAAGACTGCAGGTGATAAACAATGAAAAAAAGAATGATACTCGTGACGTCTCCGCCGGCTTCGGGTAAGACTTACGTTTCAAAAGAACTCGCAAAAAGACTTCACGGAATAGTGTACCTCGATAAGGACGCGCTTATTCCCCTTTCAAACAGGGTCTTTATTGCGGGCGGTGAGCCCATAAATCGCTCGTCCGATTTCTTTGAGGAAAATATCAGAAACTATGAATACGATGCCATTCTTGACATCGGCTTTGAGGCTCTTGAATATAACGATCTCGTAATGATCAACGCGCCCTTTACGCGCGAGGTCAGAAATAATGACTTTATTATCGATCTTCGTCAAAAGCTCGCAAAGCACGGTGCAGACCTCATTCTTATCTGGGTAATTACCGATATTGAGGTATGCAGAAAAAGAATGATCGCTCGAAATTCACCGCGCGATACCTGGAAGCTTGAGAATTGGGATGCGTATATCTCACGAAGAGATTATTCTGTGCCCGATCTTCCCGCACTTGAAGGTTGTCTTGTTAAGTTTTACAACTCAAGTGACGATGAATATGCAGAGTCTATGGAGAGAATTTCAAATCTTCTTCTTGAAAAATAAAAATTACCCGAACGGGAGATAATTATGAACGAAATTTTTGAAAGAATCAAGGAGCTTCGCGCGTCCCTTACCTATCACGCAAAGCGTTATTACGTATATGACGATCCCGAAATATCTGATTTCGAATACGATCGCCTTTATGCGGAGCTTGTTCGCCTTGAAGAGGCGCACCCCGAATATTTCGATCCTACAAGCCCCACCTGCCGCGTTGGCGGCAAGCCGCTTGATAAATTTGAAAAGGTGACGCACACCTCGGTGATGAATTCCCTTTCCGACGTTTTTGAATATGAAGAAATAAAGGATTTCGTTGACAAAATGAAGGCTATCGTTCCCGAGCCCGTATTCTCCGTTGAGCCAAAGATCGACGGTCTTTCGGTTGCGCTTATTTATGAAAACGGAGTTTTGGTGACGGGTGCTACGCGCGGTGACGGAATCGTGGGTGAGGACGTCACGCAGAATATCAAAACCATAAATTCTATTCCACTTTCAATAGATGCTCCCCTCTCCTTCTGCCTTCGCGGTGAGGTATATATGCCGCGCAGGGTTTTCTATGCCTTAAACGAGGAAAGAGAAAGATCGGGTCAACAGCTTCTTGCTAATCCGAGAAATGCCGCAGCAGGCTCGCTTCGTCAGCTTGACCCCAAGATCTGTGCTGACAGAAGACTTGATATCTTTGTTTTTAATCTTCAGTCGGGCGACGTTTACGGTGACGGCAGGACTCCTGCTTCACACTCCGATACACTCGACACAGTAAGAGATCTCGGTTTTACCGTTATTCGCGACAGGGTTTGCGTTACCTCGTATGACGAGATAATTTCTCACATTGAGAAGCTCGGTGCGATGCGTGACGAGCTTCCCTACGATATAGACGGTGTGGTAATTAAGATAGACACGCTCTCTGACAGAGTTAAGATAGGCGAGGGCACGAACACACCGAAATGGGCGGTGGCATACAAATTCCCGCCCGAGGAGAAGAAAACAAAGCTCACTGATATCACTATTGCCGTTGGAAGAACGGGTGTGCTTACTCCTACTGCCGTCCTTGAGCCCGTCAGACTTGCAGGCACGAGCGTTTCGCGCGCGACCTTGCACAATCTCGATTTTATCCGTGAACGCGGTATTATGCTTGGCGATACGGTGACGGTAAGAAAGGCGGGAGACATCATTCCCGAGGTCCTTTGTGCTCACCCCGAGCTTCGTGACGGAAGCCAGGTCGAATTCTTTATGCCCACCCACTGTCCCTCCTGCGGAGAGCCCGTTGTGCGCGACGGCAATGACGGTGCGGCAATACGATGCACGAATTCTGCCTGCCCTGCACAGCTCTCGCGTGCACTTGAGCATTTTGCATCAAAGGGTGCGATGAATATAGACGGTCTTGGTCCGCAGATCGTTTCTGCACTGCTTGAAAACGGTCTTATCAAGGACTGTGCCGACCTTTACACACTTAAGGTCGAGGACGTTGCAAAAATAGAGAGAATGGGCAAAAAAAGTGCCCAAAATCTTATAAATTCAATAGAAAATTCAAAAAATGCGGGGCTTGAGCGTCTCATCTTCGCCCTTGGCATCAGAAATATCGGTGAAGTCGCCGCAGAAGCACTCGCAGGAAGGTACAAGACCCTTGACGCGCTTATGCTTGCCACAAGAGAGGAGCTTTGTGACATTCAGGACTTCGGCGAGATCACTGCCGATTGCGTTGTTGAGTTCTTCTCACACGCCCGTAACGTTGAGCTTTGTGAAAAGCTTACCTCTCTCGGTCTTAAAACGAGCTCGACCTTCGTTCAGCTCGATGCAAGATTTGAGGGGCTTACCTTCGTTCTTACGGGCACTCTTCCCTCAATGAGCCGTGACGCGGCAAGTGCGATGATCAAGGATCGCGGCGGTAAGGTATCGGGCTCGGTTTCAAAGAAAACGAGCTACGTTCTTGCAGGTGAGGATGCCGGAAGCAAGCTAACGAAAGCAAAAGCACTTGGAATTACAGTAATCGACGAGGAAGAATTCCTCAAAATGTGCGATTGATCAAAGCAAGCCCGTATATTGCAGTATTCCGTTATAAATGCCCTCTGCAAACAGCTCGGGGCTACCGTTCATAAGATTCGCGTCCCCGGAATTTGAGATAAACCCCATCTCGACAAGGACTGCGGGCATCCTCGTTTTTCGAAGCACGTAAAGACCCGGGCGCTCTACTATCCCGCGGTTTCTTAACCCTGTGAGTCTGTTGAGCCAAACGAGGATATCACGTCCGAGCCGCGCGGCTACGCTTGGGTCCCGATAAACGAGTACCTCACTTCCCGAAACAGATGGGTTAGTTGAGGCATTGGTGTGCAGGCTTACAAAATAATCTGCGCCGAATGCGTTTGCTTCGTCCACTCTTATTCGTAAGCTGCCCGAATTAGTCGTACCAAGAGTGGTATCCGGCGTTGGGCGGGAAAGTCTCACGTCAAAATTTCCGTTCTGCCTCAGAAGCGAAGCAAGGCGTGCACCTATCTCATAGGTGATATCCTGCTCGACAAATCCGTTTCCCTCTGCTCCCGCATTGGGTGACGATGGATTGTGTCCTTGGTCTATATATATCTTTATAGCCATATTTACCCCCATATTTTTCATTGCTATCAGTTTATGAGAATATTACAAAAACGTTAAAGGAGCATTATGTCAAGCATCAAGACCACTAACGTAGAAAATGAGAAAAACAAAATAGAAAAAGGTATGCTCTACCTTGTGGCAACTCCAATAGGCAATCTTGCGGATCTGTCGGAAAGAGCTGTCAAGGTGCTGTCCGAGGTGGACTTTATTGCCGCAGAGGACACGAGAAATTCAATGAAGCTCCTTTCATTCCTCGGCATTTCAAAGCCGATGGTATCTTATTTTGAGCATAACAAGCGCGAGCGCGGACAAGTTATCGCAGAGCGCTTAAAGAATGGCGAAAGCTGTGCGCTCATTACGGACGCGGGCACTCCCGCAATTAGCGACCCCGGTGAGGATATCGTTGCGCTCTGCGCCGAGCAATCCATTCCCGTGACGAGCATTCCCGGCGCGTGCGCGGGTATCGTTGCACTTACACTTTCGGGTCTTCCGACGGGCAGATTTTGCTTTGAGGGCTTTCTCTCCGCAAACAAGGGTGAGCGCCGCGAAAGGCTCTCCGAGCTTGAAAACGAAAAAAGGACTATGATCTTTCACGAGGCTCCCCACAAGCTGAAGGCAACTCTTGAGGATATGAAAAACGTATTTGGCGCGGACAGGAGAATATCGCTTTGCCGCGAGCTTACGAAGAAGAACGAGGAGGTCCTTCGTCTGACGCTTGAAGATGCAGTTGCGCACTATGAAGAAAACGCACCGCGGGGCGAATACGTGCTGATAGTTGAAGGCAGGAGCAAGGTATCCGAGGGCGATAGCTTTTGGAAGGACATGACCGTTGAAGGACACGTGGAGTTCTATATTTCGGGCGGTCTTTCAAAAATGGACGCGATCAAGGCTTGCGCCAAGGACCGCGGAGTGCATAAAAGCATAATATATAAAGAGATCAACAGTTAAGGAGTGTACTCTATGAAAAAAAGAGTTGGTATAGTCGGTGCTACGGGTATGGTGGGTCAGAGATTTATTACTCTGCTTGAGGATCACCCCTATTTTGAGATAGTTGCGCTTGCCGCAAGCCAAAGAAGCGCGGGTAAGACTTATCGAGAAGCCGTGGGCAACCGTTGGAAGATGAAAACACCCATCCCCGATCATATTGGCGATATGGTTATAATAGATGCACAGAATATCGAGAGGATGAAGGAGCTTGTCGACTTCGTTTTCTGCGCGGTGGATATGAAAAAGGACGAAACACGCGCACTCGAGGAATCTTATGCAAAAGCGGAGATACCCGTTGTTTCAAACAACTCCGCAAACAGAATGACCCCCGACGTTCCGATGGTAATTCCCGAGATAAACCCCGAGCATCTTGAAATAATCGAAGCGCAGAGGGCACGCCTTGGCACTAAGCGCGGATTTATCGCGGTAAAGCCTAATTGCTCAATACAATCATACGTTCCCGCCCTCACTCCCCTACTCTCCTTTGAGCCCTATGAGATAGTTGCTACCACGTATCAGGCGATATCGGGCGCAGGAAAGACCTTTGCGGATTGGCCCGAAATGGTAGACAACATCATTCCCTACATCGGCGGCGAAGAGGAAAAGAGCGAAAAAGAGCCCCTTAAGGTCTGGGGCAAGGTGAAAGACGGCGCGATCGTTGACACCTCCTCCGTCACAATCACAACTCAATGTATCCGAGTTCCCGTCAGTGACGGTCACACTGCGGCAGTTTTCGTTAAATTCAGAAAGAAGCCCACGAAAGAAGAAATTATTGATGCGTGGAGAAATTTCAGCGGTGAGCCCCAGCTTTTGGGTCTGCCCCACGCACCAAAGCAATTTATAACCTATTTTGAAGAGGATAACCGCCCGCAGGCAGCTCTTGACCGCGATATTTACGGCGGAATGGGAGTGAGCGTTGGCAGACTTCGTGAGGATCACGTATACGATTACAAATTCGTCGGTCTTTCCCACAATACTCTTCGCGGCGCGGCAGGAGGTGCTGTGCTGATTGCAGAGCTTCTTTACAAAAAAGGATATTTTGATTAAAAGTGAGGTCATATTATGACGTTAAAATTGGTACTTGACAGGCTTGAGGGTGACGTTGGTGTTTGCCTTGCCGTTGAGGATGACAAAAGGCATCTTATCGGGCGCGACGTGCTTCTCGGTATTGAGATAGACGATATCTTCACGGTCGAGCTTGACGGTGGAGTTTATCACGATGCAAGAGCGCTTAAGGATGAGACCGAAAAAGCAAGAGAAAGCATTTCAAAGCGAATGAATCGCTTGTTCAAGATAAGCAAAAACAGGAGACCACCCAAGGTATGACGGATAATTTCGATAATAAAATATTGGACCTTGCCCGTGCGGTGCTTTCTGCCGCCCAAAAGCAGGTAATAAAAAAAGCCGTCCTTTCAAAATCAAAGGACAGCAGTATATCCAAAACGGTGCTTACTCTAAAGTCTATCGCAGGCAAGCTTTGCCTTCAAGCAGAGAGCTTTTATACCGATAACAAGGCTAAACACGAAAATATCGTGCTTGACGGTGCAGCCGCGCGCCTTTGCGAGCTGATATCGGGCTATATGCAGGTAAATCTCATCACCACGGTGGGAGAATGTGAGCTTAAGGAATCAAAGTCGGGTAAGATCACCCTTATCGGAGTCGGAGCGCTTCAAAAAAGAATAGATGGCGCTTCAGAAAGTGCAAAAGCTGACGTGGGCGGAAACAACAACGATAAAAAATACATTATTGGCGGTGACGCCCCCTTCCTTCAATATCTCGGAGTGAGTGATAAAAACGGCAGAATTCACGATAAAAAGCAGTCAAAATTCCGCCAGATAAACAAGTTCGTTGAGAACGTTCGCGACATCTATCAGTATCTTCCGAGCGAAGGAAGCATCACCGTGTACGATCTCTGCTGCGGCAAGAGCTATCTTTCCTTTGCAGTATACCATTATCTGCACAACGTTATGGGCAGAGAGGTCAGGATGTTTGGAGTAGACCTCAAATCCGACGTTATCGAGTACTGCAACAGGGTCGCGCGCGACGTATGCTTTGAGGGTCTTACATTTTATTGCGGAGATATCACGCAATATGAATGCAAGGAAAAGCCCGATCTCGTAATCTCGCTTCACGCCTGTGACATTGCAACGGACATCGTGCTTGAAAAAGCTATCAGCGAGCAAGCAAAGGTCATTCTTTCCACTCCCTGCTGTCACCACGAGCTGAATCACACGATAAAGTGCGGTCCCCTTTCGTTCGTGACACAGTATTCGATGCTTCGCCAGAAGCTTTGCGATGCGGCTACCGATGCGCTCAGATTGAAGCTTCTTGAAGCAAACAACTACTCCTGCGCGGCTCTTGAGCTTATCGACCCCGAGGAAACACCGAAAAACATACTTCTTCGCGCGATAAAGCGACCCAACACCCCGGCCAATCTCAAAAGAGCAAAAATCGCAGAGCAGGAATATGCAGAAGCAAAAAAGTTTTTACTCGGCAAATAAAAAATGCAGTCTTTATGACTGCATTTTTTATTTATGCAAGCTCGATCAGCTTCATACAAAGCTCTGTATAGGTCATACCTGCCGCTGCTGCCTCCTGCGGAAGAAGGCTTGTGGGCGTCATACCCGGCAGGGCGTTTGCCTCAAGGAAAAAAAATTCTCCGCTTTCATCAAGTATGAAATCTATTCTCGAATAAGAGCCAAGGCGCAAAAGTCCGTGTGCGCGCTCGGCATAGCCTTGAAGCTTTTTGGTCAATTCTTCACTTATGGGTGCGGGACAGATCTCTCTTGCAAGTCCTGCCTGATATTTGACCTTATAGTTATAAAAGTCTCCCGTTGCGACTATCTCTATGGGCGGAAGTGCCTTCCCGTCAAGAACACCGACAGAAAATTCCCTGCCCACTACCTGCTTTTCAACGAGCACGTTTTGAGAAAACTTTTCCGCTTCAGAAAGTGCCTCTTCGAGCTCCTGCACACTCGTCACCTTAGTCACGCCCACGCTTGAACCGTTATCCGCAGGCTTTACGAAGCAAGGAACAAGGGATGTAAGCGCATCTTTATCATCCTTATTAGTAAGCCATTCTGCGGTGGGAATGCCCCCTCTTGCGATAAGCTCCTTGGATATTATCTTATCCATAGAGAGCATACAGCCGACGGACGAGCTGCCCGTAAAACGTATTCCGTTCATTTCAAGAAGCGCCTGGAGCTTTCCGTTTTCTCCCACACCGCCGTGGAGCGCAAGAAAAGTGACGTCTGCCATCTTACAGAAATCTATTACGTTTTCACCGATCGGCTCTTCTCTGCCGCCATTTGACGCGATTATTGCCGCAAGGTCGGGCGCTGTTTCGGGGATCTTATATTCATATCTGCCCGAAGCATCGCTGAAATTCATTTTTTCTTTATCTATTCCATAATACAGATCGACAAGCAATGCGTTCTGACCCGCATTGCGAAGTGCGTTCGCAATAAGCGAGCCCGAAGCAAGGGAGACGTCGCGCTCCATACTGAGTCCACCTGCCAACACTACTATATTCATTGACATAACCTCTTTTTTTATTACATTGTATGCTTTAATTAAAGGAAATTTTCGCAAGTCCTGCTTCGCTCGTTTCCTTATATGCAGGGCTCATATCATCGCCCGTTTCCTTCATTGCTATTACGACCTTATCAAAGGAGATCTTTCGTGTGTCGAAAAGAAGATCTGCAAGGTTCGCCGCATTTATCGCGCGCATTGCCGCAACTGCGTTTCTCTCGATGCAGGGTATCTGCACAAGTCCGCAGATGGGGTCGCAGGTGAGCCCAAGATGGTGCTCAAGCGCGATCTCTGCCGCATATTCGATCTTATCAATATCCATCCCGTAAAGCTCGGCAAGCGCGGATGCCGCCATTGAGCACGCACTTCCCACCTCCGCCTGACAACCGCACTCTGCGCCCGATATGGATGCGTTATGCTTGATAAGGTTTCCTATAACGCCTGCGGTTGTGAGCGCTCTAATTATCTCACCGTCGCTCGCTCCTTTTTTTTGCTGGTGATAGAGCATCACCGCAGGAAGAACTCCCGCCGCACCGCAGGTGGGGGCGGTGACGATGTGCTGACCTGCCGCATTCTGTTCACCAACGGCAAAGGCATAGGCGCAAACGAGCCTGTCCTCTTTGGTCTCGCGGTTCTCGTCTTCCTTATATGCGGTAAAGAGCTGCTTTGCCTTTTTATGCACTCCAAGTCCGCCGGGCAGTATTCCCTCATCGGCTATTCCCGCCTCAATTGAGCGCTTCATCGCATCCCATATCTTCTCCATATGGGCATAGAAGCCCTCGCCCTCGATCTCGAAGGCATATTCCCAGATCCTTATGCCTCTCTCACGGCAATACTCGGCAATATCCTTAAACGTGTCAAGTGGGTATATCATCTCACTTTGGGCAAGTGTCTCGCCATCTGCAATAATGCTTCCCCCACCTACGCTGTAAAAACGCTGTTTATTTATCTCTTTTCCACCACTTATTGCAATGAGATCCATCGTGTTGGGGTGGACGTTGCATTCGGTGTCAAAGTCAAATTCAACGTCGCATTTTGCGGGCAAAAAGGTCTGCTTGATAACGTAATCCGTACCGTGTCCCTTGCCCGTTTTGGAAAGAGAGCCGTAAAGCACCGCGCGATAGCTCTCGGCAGGATTATCCGCCTTAAAGCGCAGACATGCGCGCTCGGGCCCGATAGTGTGGGAGCTTGAAGGTCCGCGCCCTATCTTGTAAAGCTCGCGAAGGGATGACATTCCCCCGTTTTTGGTGAGCTTTTTGCTTTGCGACTCCTCGCTCTGATAAAAATAAGTTATTGAAACACCAAAAATTTTGGCTATTTGCAAAAGATTCTTGGTTGAAGGGTTGGAGAGATTTTTCTCCCATTTGGAGATCGCCTGCTCTGAAATACCGAGTCTCTCGGCAAGCTCGCGCTGTGTCACGCCCTTGCTTTTTCTGAGTTTTTTAATTCTTTCACCTTGAGTTCGCATATACACCTCGCAAAAATCAACCTTTGGTTGATATTATTATATCAAAAGTATGTGCGTATGTCAACAAAATTATTCTATTTTTCCGAATAAATATCAACTATCCGCTTACCGAATTCTCTGCCGAGCTCAAGCTCGGAAAGCGAATCGTAATGCCCCCAGTCGGGGTCACCCGCAGGTTCTTTGTGAACGGTAAAGCCAAGATCTATAGTTGAAAAGTAGAGATTGAGTGGTGAAAGTGCGCAAAATGCTTCCTTTGCCTCGTTTATCTCGGGGTATGAGGGTTCACAGTAGGGGCTGTTGGAGATGCCTGCATCGATAAAGTATATTCCCCTCTCCTCTGCATACGGAGCAAGGTCCGTGCGAAGATATTCGGCAAACTTAATTTGATTTTCAAGGTATCTTGATGCCTTGAATTCGGTTGTATCGCTCTCGCCCTGCATCCAGCAGACAGCACCTATCTTAGCATCATAATTTTTGTCAAGCAGATATCCCATATAGGTGTTCACAAACTTCAGAAATGCTTCGTAAATATCGCCTCGCTCGTATTTGAGCAGCCAATGATAATTGAGCGTGTAGCCCGACATGGTGTATTTAAGGATCACAATCTGCTCGTCGGAAAATGCTTTTGACAGCACCTCTGCCATACCCACCTCGGGTCCGAATGCGCCGCCGTATGCGCCGCAGGTCATATCGACCTTGACGAACTCGCCCTCACTCGTGTGGTTTTTATTATCTATGCAATAGTTTATAAGCACGTTTTCAAAGCCGTTTTCGTACACGGAATATGCTTCCTCACCAACGTTTTCCTTCAAGAAGAGTCCCGCAGAGCATCCCGAAGCATTGCTTTGACCAAGCAAAAGCACCACCTTCAGCTTCTTTCCTTCTCCGTCGGGCAAGGTATCGACTATGGGAAAGCTCATATCCATATCAAGATCGACCTGAACGCCCTCAAAATAGCCGGGAGCATCGGGCGGGGTGGTCGTAGTTGTGAAAATCCCCTCCGAAAAGCTGCAGGACGAAAGTAAAATCAATATTGAAAGTATAATTAAAGCGATCCTTTTCATTTTGTGCTCCTATAATCAGTTTTTTATTTAATTATAGCACAAAATCAACTCTTTTTCAATAAACAGTTGACTTTTAGTGCGAAAAAAGATAAAATATCTATATATCAAAAGTTAGAGGAATAACTATGGCTGACATTATTGAAATTACCAATTTTAACGACAGCGCGCTCGACGTTTACGTGCGCCTTACCGGCTCGCAATTAAGAAATAAGCTTGAACCCGAGAAGGGTGTATTCATTGCCGAAAGTCCAACAGTCATTGAAGTAGCAATGAACAGCGGATGCGTTCCTGTATCCTTTTTGACGGATGAGAGACTGCTCAAAAGCGGCGCGGTCGAGGATATAATTTCCAAATTGCCCGAGGGAACGCCCATTTATACTGCCAGCCGCGAGCTTTTGATCTCCCTTACGGGATTTGAGCTCACTCGCGGTGCACTATGTGCTATGCGACGCCCTGCGCTTCCGAGCGTTGAGGAGCTCTGCAAACACGCGCGAAGGATCGCCGTATTTGAGGAAATAACCGACTCAACAAATATCGGCGCACTCTTTCGCTCTGCAGCGGCACTGAATATTGACGCGGTACTTGTCACACCCACCTGCTGTGATCCTCTTTGCAGACGCGCGGTAAGAGTTAGTATGGGAACGGTATTTCAGGTCCCGTGGACGAGGATAGGAGAGGCAAAGGCTGATTGGCCCGCAAAAATGCAGGATCTCAAGGCACTCGGCTTTAAAACGGTTGCAATGGCTCTGCGAAACGATACTATAAATATTGATGACCCAAGCCTCAGAAACGAGGGAAAGCTTGCCATAATCCTTGGAACGGAGGGCACGGGGCTCACCCCAAAAACCATTGACGACTGCGATTTTACGGTAAAAATACCGATGACGCACGGTGTCGATTCCCTCAACGTCGGTGCTGCAGGCGCTATCGCCTTTTGGGAACTTGGAAAATAATGAACCAGATGTGAATTTTTTGATAAAAATATTGACATCGTTTGATAAATGTTGTACATTTATATTGATTACCCGTTAATTAATATAAACTTGGTTATTTTCTCAAAAGGGATCCCTTTTGAATGATGTTTAACATCATTCAACGCAATTTTGATATACATAAAGCTATGGCTTTATTTATATAAATCCAAATACATAGAAAGGAAAGAAACTATGAAAAACAGAAAAATCGTTGTAGTAGCATTCTTGCTTATCGCAGTATTGCTCCTCGGTGTTGGTTACGCTGCACTTACCGACACACTTACAATCATTGGTAATGCTCATATCGATATCGGTACGGCAGAAAATACCTTTGATTCAAAGATCTACTTCTCTGATTCTGCTGCCACAAGCTCCACAGGTACGGGCACGACCGCTGACGTAGCAAGCCATACTCTTGACGATGCTACATTCACAGCTAACAGGCTCGCAGTTATGGGAGAAAAGTCTGTATTTACGTTCACTATCAAGAACGACAGTAACGTTGATGCTATTATCTCCGTAGCAGGCACGAAGCTTTCCGGCGCTGAAAACCCCTCAAACTCCAATACAGATAAGTTTACAGTTGAATATACTTATCCTGATGGAATGACCGTTGCTAAGGCCGGCGGCACAATTACCGTAGTTGTAACCGTAACGGTTAAAGAGCCTGTAACGGCTGCTACAAGCGCTACTTTCGGAATTGAGCTTACAGCTACATCCGTTGACCCCGCTTGATCTTAAAAAATATAAGTAATCATTTTATAGAAAGGAGAACGGTCAATGTTCAATGATAAGAAAAAGCTTTATCTGATCTCGTCATGTATTTTTGCCGTTCTCCTGATTGCTTTATTCGCACCGATGGGCAGCGGCAGAATAATTGCAGCGATCCTGCTTCTGCCATCGGCGATCATTTCTTATTTTTTTATTAAAAAAAGAGTTGCTCTCTCGATCAACTCAAAGCAGGTGCTGCTTATCATAAGCACTATCGGCTTGCTCTATCTTGTATTCTATTACGTATCCGCCGTATATTTTGGTTTTACCAAAACGGGATACGGCTTCAAATGGGACATCATCCTCACGTTGACCCTGCCAAGCGCGATCATAATCGTTGCTTCGGAGGTGATAAGGCACGTGCTTTGTGCTCAAAAGGATAGAATAGCAACTGCGCTTGCATATATGATCTGTCTTTTGGGTGACGTGCTGATCTGCACAAATGTTGCGGGAATAACCACTTTTTCTACATTTATGGACGTTATAGGTCTTACACTTTTCCCGGGACTTTTATATAACCTCCTTTACAACTATCTCTCGTTGCGGTACGGCTTTATGCCGAATATCGTATATAGAGCCTTGACGGTCTGGGCATTCTTCCTCATACCCTATGGCTCTGCTATTTCAGATTCACTTATTGCGTTCATCAATATGCTCCTTCCCATCGCGATCTTCTTGTTCATCGACTCTCTTTATGAGAAAAAAAGAAGATATGCCTTAGGACAAACGAGCAAATTCAGAAGGATCGCTTCAAAAGTGCTTACAATTATCGTTCTGATAATTATGATAGGAACGGTAATGCTTATTTCAAATCACTTCTATTACGGCGCGCTCGTTATAGCCACTGACTCAATGACAGGTGAGCTCAACCGCGGTGACGTCGCCATCTTCCAAAGATATGAGGATCAATTTATAATAGAAGGTCAGGTCATTGTTTTTGAACAAAACGGCTCTATGATAGTTCACAGAGTCGCTGATATACAAATAATTAACGGAAATACACGCTATTACACCAAGGGGGACGCAAACGAAGACCTTGACGTCGGCTTCAGAACGGATGCCGATATTGTCGGACTTGTTAATCACAAGCTTCCCTTTCTCGGCTTCCCCACCCTTTGGATGCGCAGTCTTTTTGAACATTAAGGAAAGGAGAGAAAAATGTCTGAGCTTGAAATTCGAAAACGACAGGAATATAAACGCAACAGAAAAAAATGGATGATTATTCAGATTGTTGCCATCGTAATCATAGCAGCCATTGCTCTTGGTTCATTCCTTATTTATGACAGAATGAACCGTACATACTATATTGAATATACCGAAAGCAGTAATATTGACTATAAGGTACAGTATAGAGAGAATAACTTCTTTGAAGAGGAATGGATCGGCAAGGATCAGGAGTACATCTCTTCTCTCATCTCAGGAATGGTTGCTGATTTTAACTATAGACTCAATATGGATACGACCGGCGTTGGATTTGAATATAAATACAGCGTTGATGCAACTCTCCTTGTTGCTGACAAGGACACGGGAAATGCTTATTATACCGTTGAAGAAAACCTCGTGCCGCTTACGAGCTCTTCAACAAGAAGATCAAACGCGCTTGAAATAAACGAGCACGTTGCTATTGACTATAATAAGTTCAATGATATTGCGACTCGCTTTATCGGTGCTTACGGTCTTAAGAACGCGTCAAGCACGCTTATCGTAACACTTAACGTTGAAGTTTTGAGCACATCGGATAAGTTTGAGCAGAGCAATGAAAACAAATACTCCACCTCTCTCAACATTCCTCTTGCAACCGAGACCTTAAGCATTGAGCTTACGGCAAGCGTTCCCGAAAGCGAAAGTAAGGTGCTTGCTTACACAGGTGCACAAAGTCAGCAGATATTTTACATCACAGGTATATCCACTTCTATAATCGCGTTTGTTCTTCTCATCATTCTCTTCGTGTTCCTTCAGCTTACACGAAACGAGGATATCACTTACGCGGCAAAGGTCAGAAAGCTCGTCAATGCTTACGGCTCATATATCCAGAGAATGGACGGCGAATTCGATGATGCCGGCTATCAGACGGTTATGATCAAGACCTTTACGGAAATGCTCGGAATCCGTGACACGATACAGTCCCCCATCCTTATGACGGAAAACAGGGATGAGACGATGACGAGATTCCTTATCCCCACTAACACAAAAATCCTTTATACCTTTGAGATCAAGGTAGATAACTACGACGAGATATACGCAAGATTCGAGGAGATAATCGAAGAAGCGGAGGACGAGGTCGAAGAAGCCGTTATCCTTACAGAGAACGTAGATGCTGAAGCTGTTGCAGAGGCAATGGCAGAGCCTGACATCATCCTTTCGGAGATCGAATTTGAGCCCGATGATGACGATGAATTTGAAGTACCTCCCGAAGAGCCCGGAATTGAGGTAGTCGGTGTTGTTTGGCCCGAGAAAACACGCAAGAATAAGGTATATCGCTACGATCCCAACGGTGAGGAGCTTCACGAGGGTGATATGGTCCTTGTTCCTACAAGGGATGCCGCAAGAGACCGTGAGGTCATCAGAAAGGCTGCTGTCGCTCACGCGAATCACAGAGTTGACCCCGAGCATATCAAACACCCCTTAAAGAAGATAATCGGTGTTATTAAGCGCAAGGCTGAAGCCGCGCTCACCGCAGGTGTTGATTCTGAAGATAATTAAACAATAAATAACAGAAAGGAGAGAAAGGTATGAAGACTTGGATGAAAGCAACGATTTGTACTGTGCTCTCCTTTATGTTTTGCATTATGACACTTGGCTATGCCGCATTAACGGATACCTTGAATATTCGAGGATCCGTAGATATTACCATTCCGGAAGGTCTTTTTATCATAAGCGTATCCGACTCTCCCACATCCCAATCAAGAGTTGACCATTCAAGCTTAACGTATATCCCCTATTCGACCACGGTTGACTGTATAGTTGACAAGGGTTCGAGTAACAGATATGCCGGAACCGTCACATATGAGATAACAGTGCTTAATAACACTAAATACGAATATGCTTACAGAGATATCTATTATCAGTCAAGCGTTGACGGATACAACGGAAACGGATACGTCAGCACATCAACCGGCAATAGCAAAATCGGTATATCCACATCCTTCCCCAACGGCTCAAAAGTCGCTCCCGGAGATACGCTCGTTTTCTACGTTACGTATACGGTAGGAAGAAGTATGAATGCAAGTACGGACTGGAGATCATTGGTCAATATCCGCTTCGGCATCAACGTTGATTCCGAGGAAGAAGCGCGTGCTGCCGTTATTGCTAAATTTGAGAACATACTTAATTCACCTTCGACTTATGCAACTCTTTGCGATAAGATAGACGACAAATTCAGCGGTGCAGAGTGGACCTCAAACTACATCGGAAACGTTACAGACTCTTCAAGCGATGACTCGACAACTGTAAACACCCTGTTCGCAGGTCAGCTTCAAATGGTCATTGACGGCGTAGACAATCCTATAACTGTACTTATAAAGCACGAAAACGTTGACGGAAATAGACAGACAGGTGACGATTATACCGCTGTTTCGGGTAATAACTCATTTACGGGATACGGATGTGAGTTCACTCTCTATATGACAACGAGTGATCTTAGCGACAGATCAGTCGCACCGCCCGTTTACGCCGCAGTATTCACATGTGACAGAAATGCGGACGGAAGCATCGGAAAATGGTATATGCTTGGCGAGCCCTATGCAGGCACAGCATCCATAGTAGGCTATGAGGGCGGCGAATCCACGGGATCGTTCGATACAGGTACCTGGCGTGCATATAGCGCGACCTACACTCCCTCGGAAAACTACTCTTACTCGATCAATGCAGGAGCTACCATTCAAACCGTAACACAAACTGTGGATCCCAATGCAAATGCGGCTCTTGAAGAGCTCCTTGTTAGGGCTAAGGAGATAATCGACAGTGACAAGTATGCCGGAACAGGACTTGTAGCACTTGAAAACGCATATTACAACGCAAGCAAATACTACACTGTTAATGCCGACGGCACGATAAGCGTCCCTGACTCATTTACAAGAGTTCAGCTCGTACCGACCATCCAAGTTCTTGAGCAAGCGCTCAACCCATTTGAAAATATTCAATAATAAAAGAACACAGGCTCGGATATTTCCGAGCCTGTGTTTTGCTATATTTTTTATTGTGCAGTAAAGGTGATAGTCGCACTATCCGACGTAAGAGAGTCGATAGTGAAGGTATAACCAAGGACATCTCCGTTATCGTCCGTCACGTTTGTAAACGTGCTTCCAACGACGTAGGTGAAGGTATCCTCGCCCGATTTGACGAATTCAATAAGGTTATCCTCAGTTCCGTAGCCGTTAGGGTCGGAAGCATCGGTATTATTATTGTAAACGTCATAATAGGTCTCACCGTCGATCTCGTCCCTATAAAGCGAAGCATTCACGTGGTAAACAACAATTCCGTCGCGCGCGAAGTAGCCGTTATCGCCGGAGTTGAGCCCGTTATTGGTATAATAAACGAGGATGTAATATTCCTGATATGCTCCGAGCTTTTCATCCCAGTTGTTAGCGAGTATTATCGTGTCCCCATTCTTTGAGAAGTCCTCAAGAGTGAGGGTAACGCTCGTGTCGGTGACAACAAGTCTTGACTGAGTCAACCAACCGAGGTTGAATTTTGAAAATGCGTTATGATCACCGCACATTGAGTCCATTATATCGCATCCGTCAAGAGGAGCTCCCTCGTATGAGGTATCGTAATAATCGTCAAGTCCCAAAACATGACCGAACTCGTGGATGTAGGTATAATTATTCATCACGGTCGTGTCACTGTATATGGCATTGCCCTCTTCATCATAGCTCTCATACAGGAACTGATAGGATGCCCAAAGGTAATCGTTTGCGCTGACGCCGTCATATTCGTAATAATATCCCTCATCGTCCGTATAGATATTCCAGTAGCGGTATGCCCAATAGAAGTCCTCTTCCCCAACGTCAAGCGTGTTGATGAGCACCACTGCATCGATTATACCGTTATCGTCGGAGTCGAACTGTGAGAGGTCCATTTTTCCTTCAAGATAAGCAAGCGCTTCGTCAAGGACGAGCTGATCGCCTATCGCAACCTCATCACCGTAATAATCATAGGTCGCATTGTAATAATAGGTGCTGTCATATTCGGGGCAGAACCAATCGTCAAGAACGGTAATATCAAGTGTGAGCTTGCCGTAGCTTGAAATATTGTAATAATCGTATACGGAGTAGTAATCCGTTTTGCCATCCTTACCGAAGGCTTCTGCAAGTGCATCGGTAGTATATCCCTTGCTTGAAGCAAGGGAATCCTTGAATTCAACGGGAATGACGAGTACCGCAGGAGAGCCCGTTGCGGGACAACCGTCAATGTAATAGCCTTGATCGGTGACGTCTTTTACGTTTTCTGCCTTGGTAAAGTCAACGTCGAACACACCGTCGGAGTCCGCAGGAAGGCCTGCACCCTCGTTGGTGATAACGTCTGCATCACTGCTTGATGAGCCGCCTTCGTTTCCACCCGTGCTTCCACCCTCGTTGCCATCGTCCTCAATATCGGTGCTGAGGTCTGAGTAAACGTAAAGATCTATAAAATATGTACTGTCATAGTAGTAAAATGCAACGTCAACTACAACGTCTCCCTTGATATAGCAATACCAGGTGTCGCCGTAATCGTCCTCATAGGTCTCATAGAGCTCCCAAGTTGAGAATTCAGCGCGGTATGCGTTAAAGTCCGCCTGTGTATTGCCTATAGTATAGAAATTAATACCGTGCTCGTAATCGTCAATGTCATAGTATCCCTCGATATAGTATTCATCGTTGGGAACAAAGGGGATCTGCGCGCCGATATATCTGTCAAAAAGAGCCTTTTCATCAGCGGTAAAGTCGGTGTATTTATAGGAATTACCCGTGTTTCCGCCCTCATTGCCTCCGCTTGAGGACGTCTTAATAATATAAACGTAAAGATCCATTACATAGCCGTCACTCGTTTCATAATGAGAAAGATCGACGAGATAACCCCTACCCGAGTCATATGAGTACCAGGTGTCGCCGTATTCGTCATCATGGCTATCCACGAGCTCCCAATCAGCATAGAGATCTCTGTAGTCCTCATATTCCGCCTTTGTATTGCCATAGGTATAGAAATTAACACCCATCTCGGTCTCGCCGCTGTCATAGTCAAAGGTGTATGCTTCAACATAATACTCGTCATTGGGAAGGAACGGGATGGTCGCTCCCGTCATTTCGTATATCATTTCCCTTTCGCTGTCGGTAAATTCATCGTAGAGATGACCCGAGGGCTCGGGCTTGACCGTAGTCGTTGTGGTCGTTGTGCTTGTTGTGGTTTGTCTTGGACGCGTTGTGGAGCTTGTGCTCGTGCTCGGCAGTGTCGTAGTACTGCTCGGCAAGGTGTTGCTCTGTGTCGTCGTGGTGCTGCCGATAAGACCGCTAAAAGCATCACAGGACACAAGCGACACTATCAACGTCGCTATAAATAAGAAAATCAGTATCTTTTTCATATCGCTTCTCCCATCATTTTTTGTGTCTTTTATTTTAGCACAGTTTTTGACCTTTTGCAACAGGTTTCATAAAATAAATATATTCTTTTCCACAACTTGAAACAGGGACAAGCACACGCCTCGGTGGCAAAATTTAATATATACGCCTTGATTTATATATTGAATTGTGATATAATATGCTCATTGATAAATTAGTATTTTTTAATCAACAAAAAGAAAGAGCAAGTTATGAAAAATATCAAATGTAATGTTAAGCAATCAATTACTAGTATTCTTGGCGGTATTGGCTTATTAGCGGTATGCTTCTTTTTGGGCTTCTGTAACTTTCGCCAATATGTAGATGTTCCGCTTTTTAATAATGATATCGTTTATTTTATTATAAAAGTATTTATGGTCTTTGGTTTTGTATTTCTTTCTCTTGGGCTATTAGTCATTTTTCGTAGTGTTCTCTTCTATAGAGATAAGATGATAGAGCTTGCCGATGATTACTTAGTAGATAAATCTTCGTTTGTAAGTGGTGGAAAAATACGATATACGGAGATTAAAAAAATATATATCAAAGGTATGTTTTTATGCATTAAGCTTCACAATGAAGAACAATTTTTAAAAAAACAAAATTTCCTTAAACGATTGCTTATGCAAACAAACAAAAAGATGGGATATGAGTACATTACTATTTCCGATAATTTTTTAGATACCAATTTATTTGAAATGAAAAATATTATCAATGAAAAGATAACTAATTAATTCCCAATTTATCGAGTGGGTTAAAATCATTTCAAATATAAATAAAATTAGGGTGGCATTTTGTGTCCCACCATTTTGTGATTATATACACGCTAAAGCGTGATGATATGCCATTGCTTTCGCAATGGATAAAAATAACCTAAATTGTTCCTTACGATTCAATTTAGCTTATTTTTAGTGCACCAAAAAGGACTTGCCTTGTCTGCGGACAAGGCGTTCCGCCGGTTCTGACAGTCCACCGGACTGTCATTCATTGCCGGCTCCCCTTCAAGTCCTTTTATTATACGGTTGTCAATAAAAAATGCCCCACCCTTTGGGTGAGGCGTTTTTTATTGGTGCACCAAAAAGGACTTGAACCTTCACGTCGGGGACACCAGATCCTAAGTCTGGCGCGTCTGCCAATTCCGCCATTGGTGCGTATTGAGGAGCATTTTTTAGCTCCTCTTTTCGATTATCTGTTTGCTTCAAGCCAAGCTTCAGCACTTGCCTTGCTCATTCTCTTGATGCTCTCGCCTGCGTGAATGGATTCAGCGCCGCCGTTTGCATAGAGATAGTAGTTGCCCTTCTCTGTTACGAAAAGGATCTCTTCGTAGCCTGCGGGATCACCGTAGTAGCTTACGGTAACCTTCTTTACGAGAGTATCTACTTCTGTATCGTAAGTAACCTTGCAAATTACCTTGTTCATCGTTCTTCTCCTTTATTTTTATTATTTTTCTTGTACATTATATACTATTTTTATCATTTTGTCAAAGGTTTTTTTAACTTTCTCCCCCTTGTACAAAAAGAATAAATCATATACTTTTGCACTGTGCAAAATAACCAAATGAGAATATTTTACTGCTTTTCCACAAGCTTGAATTTGAATTCAAACATCCTTTCGACCTGATATTCAAGCACGTCGTCGGGCGCAAGATTTGTCACAGATCCTATCAGCGGTGTGCCTGCGATGCTGTTCTTAATCGCAAGTATTTTTTCGAACACGAACGGCTTGCCAGGCATCTCCTTTTGGCGCAGCTCGTAATATCCTTTGCAGTACACCAATTTCAAGATCAGACTGCAGGGTGTTTCAAGAAAATCAATTCTTATCTTAAAGACCTGTCTGCCGTCCTCATCGTGGGCAAAGCATCCCGTAGCTCCTATATAAAACGGCGTATTATGGATAAAGATATTCGTATATTTGGGCTCGCCAAAGCCGAGCTCGAAATGGTAGCTCTCATCCGTTTGATCATAATCAACAAAGAACCTGCCTTCCCGCACCGAAAAGCGCAGAGCCTCAAAGCCTTGCGAATAGTTATTCTCCACCACCTGCCAGACAAGGGGTAAAATTCCGACCGTTGCGGCTCGCTTATCCTTTGAAACAAGCACCTTGCCGTCAAGCGCGTAAGCCTCGTTCGGTAATAAGCCGAGCTGATATTTTTTAAGCTCCATCGGTGTAAGAGTGCTGAAATTGCGGCTGACAGAGATGCTTTTCAGCGTTTTATCGAGTCTTCTTCTATTGACGAGGCTTCCCTTGATGCTATCGGGAAACTCCTTATCAAAATACTTATTTACAATAGCAAAGTAATTGCTTTGCTGGAAAAGCTCATCGTTGCCCGCGTTATTGACGATTACGATGCCATTCCTTTTAAAGCACCAAACGTTCTGACCGAGCATTCCGTTGAAAAGAAATTGATCGCCATCTTTACTGATCCACATTTGCAAGCCGTAATTGAAGCCATAGGCAGAGTCCTTGCTCGTTGCGTGCTTTCTCGTCGCGTTCTTAACGTATCTATTGGAAAGTATCCTTCTTCCCTTCCACGTGCCGCCGTTCAGCAGCATCATACCTATCTTTGCAAAGTCGCAGGGGGATATATAGAGTCCCCAACCACCGAATTCGATACCTTCCGCGCTCTTTTCCCAGTAATAATTCTTTATACCGAGTGGAGAGAACAATCTGCTTTCAAGGTAGTCGGACAAGTCTTCTCCGCTGACCTTCTTGACGATGCACGAAAGCATATAGGTATTCGTGCTGTTATAGCTGAATTTCTTTCCCGGGTCAGACGATAAGGGTGTATTTATATACGCTTCAAAGAGCTTTTTTTCGTTCATAGCACCCGTTTCTTCAAGCGCGGTCATACCGCTTTTCATAGTGAGCAGGTCATAAACGGATATATTCTTGACACGCAAGCGGTTAAGCGGCTTCATTTCCTTCGGAAAGATATCCTCAAGCTTCGTTTCAAGCGTCAGCTTGCCCTCGTCGATAAGCATACCGATAGCTATGGATACGACGCTCTTGCACGCGGAGAAGGTAGCCTTCCATATGCCGCTTTTGTGAGCGCCGAAATAAGCCTCGCATATCACCTTACCGTGACGGGCAATCACGACGTTATGCATATTCAAGGTGTCATTCGCCGCAAGCTCCTCTAAAAATGATGCTATATCTGCAGATGAGATACCCTGATTTTCGGGCGTATCCGTTTCGTTATCACACCTGCAAGCCACAAAATCAAAGCACGGCTTGCCCGCGTTGGGCATAATCATACCGCGTCTGCTGTTGTTGATATCAAGCAGACGCGTTAGCATAGTTAATCTTTTTATAGGCATTATATACCTCCAAAATCAAGCCTGTTTGCCGCAAATATCGGCAATCTTCACAGCCGTCTCCTGAACGTCGGTCTCATTGTCCGTCTCGATAACGATATCCGCATATTTTTCATACAGCGGGCATCTGATATCGTATATATCACGCAGGGTCTGACCCTCTTCGAAGATCACACCTCTGCGTTTGAGGCTCTTGAGCCTTTTTTCAAGCACGTCGTACGGAACCTTTAAATAAACAACAGTAGAGATTCTTTTGAGATTTTCCATAGCCTCCCTGCCGAACACTGCGCTACCGCCCGTTGCGATAACGGAATTATTAACGCAGAGCGAAGCAAGAGTGGCATTTTCAAGCTTCAAAAAGTTCTCGTTACCTATTTCTTCTATTATTTTATGTAATCTTTTTCCCTCTTTATTCTGTATGACAAGATCGCCATCGATAAAGGTCATACATTGTAGCTTTGCAAGCACTACTCCGACGGTACTCTTTCCCGAGCCGGGCATACCTATGAGTGTTATATTGGAACCGTTACTTTTCATCATTCATTTTCCTTCCCATTTCGCAAAGCTGTGCTATCGGACACTGCGAGCACTTGGGAGCGCGCGCAGAGCAGGTATCCCTTCCAAACTGCACTATTCTATGGCAAAGGTCGCTTTGCTCCTCGGGCGCGACAAGCTCTGTCATTATTATTTCTACTTTGTGAGGATCCTTGAGCTTTGCGGGATACATTCCAAATCTTCCGCATATCCTTATCATATGCGTATCGGCAACTATCGCCGGCTTATGATAGATATCACCAAGCAAAAGATTTGCAATTTTTCTTCCAACACCGGGGAGCTTGAGCAGCTCGTCCATATTGTCGGGCAAAATTCCCATATATTCGTCGCGAAGCATTGTGCAGGCTTCCTTGATGCTCCTTGCTTTAGTTCTGAACAGCCCGCACGGCTTTATTATTGCCTCAATCTCCTCACAGCTTGCATCTGCAAGCTCTCCATAGGTCGGATATTTTGCAAAAAGCTCCCTGCAAACAATGTTTACACGAGCATCCGTGCATTGCGCCGAGAGCCTTCCCATCACGAGGAGCTTCCAAGGCTCGCCGTCAAATTCAAGCGCGCAGACCGCCTCGGGATATATTTTTTTAAGCTCAACGATTATTTGAGCAATTCTTTCTTTTTTCTCTTTTTTGTTCATATTTCAATCAATTGTAAACGAGGTAATGATCATAACTCGGTCGACATTTTCAAAATCCACGGCGGTCTCTATTTGTGCGATGACCGAACGGCTCGCGTCATCGACCTTGATCTCCTTGACCGTACCTATGCAAAGACCGTAGGGGTATATACTTCCCTTTCCGCTGCTGACGACCATATCACCAACGGCTATATCCTCAAGGTTCGTAAGACCCGTGGTGTACAAAAATCTGCAGGACGCGTCATAATTGCCCTCCACGATGCCGAGAAGCGCGCTTCTGTCAATGATCGCGCCCACGGACGAGGAGACGTCCGTTATACATACCACCTCACACGAGGTAAGTCCCACTTCACTGATACGGCCAACGAGCCCCTCACCTGCAAGGACGACCATTCCTGCCTCTAAACCGTGAAGAGAGCCCTTGTTGAGGGTCAAGGTACGGTGCATTGCACCGGAGCTTCTGCCGATCACGATGGCATCATCAAATTTGAATTCTGTATTGTGATTTTTGACCTCAAGAAAGTCGCGAAGCCACTCGTTTTCCTCTTTCAGCACCTCGATCTCGGCTTGAAGCTTCTTTAATCGATCGTTTTCCTTTCGAAGCTCCTCATTCTCAGCCAAAAGTCTGTCAAACTCGGTAAAATAATCAACAAATCCCTGTATTCCGTCTGCGCAGGCATTGAAAACCGCCCTGAACGGTGTTGCAATGACGTTTGCCGCGTCCTTCAAGAACCAAGAGTTGCCGCCGATGGAGAGCACAACGGAAAAGACCGTCAGGCAAAGCACCACGGTTAGGGCAACTATAAAGAACTTGTTCTTGAAATAACGCATTTTTTACCTCTGAATAATCTTAAATACTATTTTCTGCTTATCGTTTCGCGCGCCTTTGCCGCAATATTCTCGGCGGTAAGACCGTAATATTCCATAAGCGCGGGTACCGTTCCACTTCTGCCAAAGGTATCCTCAACGCCCACTCTTGCCATTGGCGCGGGGCAATTCTCAACGAGGACTTCCGCAACAGCCGATCCAAGTCCTCCGTAGATGGTATGCTCCTCTGCAGTAACAATAGCTCCCGTTTCCTTTGCAGCCTTGACAAGGATATCCCTGTCGATGGGCTTTATCGTGTGAATATTGATAACACGCGCACTTATTCCCTGCGCCGCAAGCAATTCTCTCGCTTCAAGGCAGGTGTTTACCATAAAGCCCGTACCGACGAGCGTGACGTCTGTGCCGTCAGCCATCAAAACACCCTTACCGAGCTCGAATTTATAATCCTCACCGTTAATTATGGGAAGTGCGTATCTTCCAAATCGCATATATACAGGACCGTCGTGAAGGAGTGCAGCTTCAACTGCCGCGCGGGTCTCTACCGCGTCACAGGGGTTGATGATAACCATTCCGGGAATGGATCGCATCGTTGCAAAATCCTCGTTGCACTGGTGGGTCGCACCGTCTTCACCGACGGAAATGCCACCGTGAGTTGCTCCTATCTTAACGTTGAGGTGGGGATAACCTATTGAGTTTCTCACCTGTTCAAAGGCTCTGCCCGAAGCAAACATTGCGAAGCTGGATGCAAACACAGGCTTGCCCGTGGATGCTATTCCTGCCGCAACGCTCATCATATTTCCCTCTGCGATACCGCAGTCGAAAAATCTTTCGGGATACTGCTTTTTAAAAATCACCGTCTTTGTTGCTTCCGCAAGATCTGCGTCAAGCACCAAAAAGTCATACTTTGCTCCGAGATCTACGAGTGCCTGACCGTAGCTCTCTCTTGTTGCCTTCTTATTTGCCATTTTCATTACCTCACTTTTCAACCTTGATTATGCAGTCGGGGCACATCGTTGCGCAGAAGGCGCATCCCACGCAGGCCGCCATATCGGTGATCTCTACGGGGTGGTGTCCCTTTTTGTTGATCTTATCCTTTGCAAGAACAATGATCTTCTTCGGGCATACGCTTACGCAAAGTCCGCATCCCTTGCAAAGATCGGTTTTGAATGTCAGTTTTGCCATAATATCCTCCTTTTGCCGTCAGAAAATCAAACCGCACAATCCTTAGAACGTCTCTCATGTTTATCCTCCTTTGCGATGTAAACCAGTATCTCGTCGATGCTCGCCTTTTCATATTCCAGCACATCCGGAATATCTGCGATTTCAGTCCGATCGATCAATGCCTCGAATCCGTTGCGGTAAGCATGGAAGCCGATCAGCTTCTCTTTCAGTGTTTCCGGAATATCCCCTTCCGCACCCTTTAATACAACATATTTTTCAATCAGTTCATCCTTTGTACCCGTATACCAGACCTTTCCGTTATGCAGAATCGTTACATAGTCCGCAATCCGCTCGACATCCGCTGTGATATGGGTCGAGAACAGTACGCCGCAGTTCTCGTTTTCAATATATTCCGCGAGTATATCCAGCAGCTCGTCACGTGCCACCGGATCCAGTCCGCTCGTCGGCTCATCCAGAATGATCAGCTCTGCCTTATGGGAGAGCGCGATCGCGATCATCATCTTCATTTTCATGCCCTTCGAGAAATCCCCGACCTTCTTTTTTAACGGAAGCTCGAATTCCTCCAGACGACGATAATACTCCTTGCTGTCCCAGTCCTTATAGAACGGAGAAAGCTGCTGTTCGATCTGCTTGGCATTGAGGTGTTCGGGGAGATAGAGGCTGTCGAATACCACGCCCAGCCGTTCCTTAATCTCAATCGTATCCGTTATGCTGTCCAGCCCGAATACGCTGATTTTTCCGCTGTCAATCTTCGCCATGTTCAGAATCGAGAGAATTGTTGTTGTTTTTCCGGAGCCGTTTTCTCCGACAAATCCCATGATAAAGCCCTTCGGCAGCGAAAAGCTGACATCCCTCAGCGCAAAACCATCATACGCCTTATGCAATCCGTTGATTTCGAGAATGTTTTCCATATTCATACCTCCAAGAATTTTTTTAATGCGGCAAGAATCTCATCATCCGTCAGACCGGCATCCCGACCGCTTTTCACAGCTTTCTCCAGTCCTTCTTCCATCTCATAAAACATCCGCTCACGCAGCAATTCATTATTTCTTGGCGCCACAAAATAGCCTTTTCCGGCGACTGAGATAATAAATCCTTCTTCCGCGAGATCATTGTAGACTCTGGTGGTAGTGATGACGCTGATTTTCAGGTCTCGTGCAAGCTGACGGATAGATGGAAGCTGTATATCCTCAGCGAGTGTGCCGTCCAGAATCTGTTTTTTCATCTGCTGCTCGATCTGTTCATAAATCGGCAGCTCCGATTTGTTCTTGATTATTATTTTCATGAAGCGCTCCTCCGACATACTGTATATATCGTGTTATATACAGTATAGCACATAACATAACACTTGTCAAGAGAAAATCCGGATTTTTCCCAAAAAAATCCCGAACGCATGGAAAAAGCCGTCTGTGATTTCTCACAAACGGCTTTTCATTTCGTATTTTCGTCATTTTCCGAGATATACTTATGTCATCACGCGTTCGGCACGTACTGTCATACGGCTCTGGCCGCTCAACGTACAGGTAAATAATGTCAGATCCCAACGACTCATATCCTGGTCGAGCATTCCTTCGATATCGCCGCCCTCCAGTACCTCGACATAGGTTACCACATATTGATAGACCAGACCATTGACATCCGTAAAGTAAATCGGATCCCCGACATTTACAGAAAACAGCTTTCCGAAATGCTTCGTATAATTATGACCCGCGAGCACCAGTGAATTCGTTTTCGGCGAACCGCTGTAACGGCATGGCGCATATTGCAGGAATTCTTTATTCCAGTCCTGTAAAACCGGAAGCTGAATCTGCTGGGACGGGACTTCGATCATTCCGATATACGGACGATCTTCAATCATCACAACATCATCCGCAATCGTGGTTGTCGTCGTCGTTTCATATTCCGCAAACAGATCCTCACTGTAAGCAGTTGTTGCAGTGGTCGTGGCATACCGCGTTTCCGGCATCTCCTCCAGAATAATCGTCAATGCAGACTGTGCATATTTCCCGCCATTCCGGTCCTCGGAAATATTGTAAATGACAAGGGACACTGCTGCAAGCAGCAGCACTGTCCCAAGCAAAATCATAATCAATCCTTTATTTTTCATTGGACTCCTGTTCATCATTTCGCATGAGTGTCATACGACAGCCGATCGCTACAAAGAGCATACCGAGTGCACCAAGCACCAATACCGGCCACCAGAGCTGTCCGGTCTGCGGAAGATTCGGGGTTGTGGTACCGGTTGTTTTCGATGTGATTGTAGTGGTTGTCGTTTGGGACGTTGTAGTTGTTGTGGTTGTAGTGGATGTGGTATCAGAGGAAAGTGTGGTTGTCGTTTCCGTTGTTTCCGTCGTATCCGTTGTGGTCGTTGTGGTGATTTCACCATGATAGATATTCTTAATCCGGTACTGGACTTTATTATCATCATACTCTACGGTAAAGCCCTCCGGAATATCTACCTCATATACGAACCAATCATAGGTGCCTTTGCTGGTCCAGAAGTATTTCCAGTCGTTTTCCTCCGAAAGCACTACGGTATCATACAGCTCCCGATCCCGGTAAATCTCAACTGTAATGCTGGTCGAATAGTCGATCGGTTCCCCTTCTTCATTCAGCCATACTTTCATAACTGCATGACGTTCCTCTTCTGTGGAGAAATTGGTCATGTAATATTTCGGATATGCATTCCAGTCAAGCGCGGCGTGTGTTTCGTGAATCTCAACAAACATCGTTGAAGGAAAATAAGTTGTATTGCCTTTCGTCAGCTTATAACCCCAGACAAGATACAGGCCCTCTTCCAGATTGTCAAACACCAGAATGCCTTTTTCATTGGTCGCGCCGCTTGCAAGCGGTTGGATCTTATTTGCAACAGCATAGGCTTCTAATACCTTCGCTTTTTTCACCAGTGCGTCCTCGGATAAGTCATCCATGGTCACAGGCGCTTCACTGAATTCGCCTTCCAGCACATAGCTATCGCCAACGCGGGATCCGACTCGTAATATATCCCACTTCAGCCCTTCCAGAATATCATCCTCATTCTGACAGATCAATGTCAGTGAGCCCTCATTTCCTGCCGCAAATGCCTGTATGCAGAATCCGGAAAGCAGTGTCAGAAGCATACCGACACATAAACATAATGTGCCGACTCGCTTGATTGTTGGTTTGCGCATAACGATCACCTTCCTCATTATTTCAGATAAATCATGTACTCCAGACTCGACCGCTTTTTCTTTCGCTTTCCGCCGAAAATCCAGAAGATTAACAGCGCAAGCA